>NZ_JBVYOQ010000007.1:0-362929 GCF_056134165.1 Actinoplanes sp. 13
CAGCCGGCCTGCGGCCTCAGCCGGCCTGCGGCCTCAGCCGGCCTGCGGCCTCAGCCGGCCTGCGGCCTCAGCCGGCCTGCGGCCTCAGCCGGCCAGATGAAATGCCGAAGAGAGGTCGACCACCGTCGTAATCATGGGGGACGCCGATGTCGGAACGTTCCGAAACCGGTCAGCAGGTAGCAGAGTTGCTGCGCACGGCCCGGCAGTCACTCGGTATGGGCCTGGCATTTCTCAGTCGCATGGACGAGACGGTGCAGCACCTGGAAGTGGTCGATTCCGTCTTGCCATTGCAGGACGGGATGACGCAGCCTCGGGCCACGTCATTCTGCCAGCTGATTATGGATGGTGCCCTGCCGCCGGTGATTCCGGACGTCACCCGTTTCCCGGTTGCTGCCGGGCTTCCCGGGACAGAGCAAGGAATCCGCAGCTACATCTCGGTACCTGTGGAGCTCAGTGACGGGACGGTGTACGGCACTTTCTGCGGGGCGGGATTCGCTGCTGATCCGCAGCTCACCGAACGCGACCGTGTGCTCATGGAAGTGTTGGCACATGCGGCGGCAATGATTCTGGAGCCGGATGTCCAGCGCCGGCGCCGTAACGCCGCCATCGAGAGCAGGCTGCGTCCCGTGATGGACCGAGGTGGTCCTGTGGTGTTGCTCCAGCCGATCGTCGACCTCGCGACAGGTCGCCGGGTCGGAGCCGAGGCACTCAGCCGGTTCCCGCAAGAGTGGCGCCGGCCGCCGGATGAGGTCTTCGCCGATGCGGGCCTCATCAACGAGCGGGAGAATCTCGAACTAGCGGCCCTGCGACGCGCCGCGGAACACCTGCCGAACGTGACCGGGTACATCGCCATGAACGCCTCGCCGGCCACGCTGTTCGCGCCGGCGGGTTCGGACCTCCTGACAAGGATGCCGCTCGACCGGATCGTTCTCGAGTTGTCCGAGCACGACCCCATCCGCAACTACGAGAGATTAAGGGCGGTCCTGGCGCCGTTACGGGCCCAAGGAATGCGCCTGGCCATCGACGACGTCGGTGCAGGCTACTCGTCATTACGGCACATCGTCGCCACCGAGCCCGATGTGATCAAGCTCGACCGCAGCATCGTGAGCGGAGTGGCCGGCGACGCTGTGCTGAAGGTCGTCGTCCACGCTTTGGCGGAACTCGCCGATGCTGTGGGCGCCACGGTCGTCGCGGAGGGCATCGAGACGGCGCCGGATGCGGCCGCTCTGGCAGATCTGGGCATAGCGCTCGGTCAGGGATGGCACTTCGACAAGGCCACGACGGCGGCGGAGCTACGGGACCAGTACGCCCTGGCAACACCCGACGCGCCCGGCTCGAGGCGGGAGCACCCGGTCAGAGCGGTATGAGGGCTGAACAATCACGATCGCCCCGGCCCTAACGACCCACGGCGAGGTGGATGCCGAGATCGGTACGGCCAGGCAGCAGGTCGTCACGCAGAGCCCGGGTTCCGTGGTAGTCACCATCGCGCAGACGCCGGTAGGGGCGGGCCGGTTCGGTGCCGACAGCTCGCAGCCTCGTCCGGAGCCGTTCGACCTCCCGTTCGACGCCGTCGTTGTCCAAACCGTCCGCGTCATGAATGACGTGCAGGCCGAGTGTCTCGATGCCCACGTACCAGAGGACGCCGTGGGTGATCGGGAACAGCAGTGACTCGAGATCGCCGCTGATCCCGCGCGGGCCGATCGATCGGGCATCCTCCCCGGCCGTCACCACCACGAGAGCCCTGCGCCCGACGAGGCCGCCGTCGCCGTAACGCCGTGGCACCCCGAGCTCCGGATCGGAGTCGCCGTAGGCGAACCCGCTGGTGAGTACCCGGTCGAACCAGCCCTTCAGGATCGCCGGTGGCCCGTACCACCACAGTGGGAACTGCACGACGAGCAATTCGGCCGCGGCCAGCTTGGCCTGCTCCTCGCGTACATCGGTGGGCAACTGATCCCGCGCGTAGGCCTCGCCGGCCAGCTCGGCGATGTTGCCGGCCGTGCCGGCGAGATCGCCGAGGTCGCGGTCGCTGAGCACGGGATCGAAGCCTTGGGCGTGCAGGTCGGAGGTCAGCACGTCGTAGTGCTCCGACAAGGCCTTGGTTCCCTCGCTGTACAGACGATCGTTCAGTGATCCGCGGAGCGGGTGCGCGTAGAGCCAGAGGGCGGTGCCCGGCGTCGTGGGATGGGTGATCGTCATGGGGCCGGCTCCGTGGGGGCGGGCCCGTCGCCGGCGGCGAGGGCGGTGATGACGCGGGTGAGGGCGCCGCGGGCGCGGGCGGCGCTGATCCGGCCGGCGAGCGCGCTGCGGGCCAGGGCGTCACCGGCGCCGATGAGCGCGTGCAGTCCGGCGGCGTCGATCGGGCCGCAGAGTGGTTCGAGGGCTTGCCGGCACCGGGCGAGATAGGCGACCTCGGCTTCCTGGCGTACCTGGCTCAGGGTGGACGAACCCGCAAGGGCGGCCACCACGTCGGCCAGCTCGCGCCCTTCGGCGAGGCAGCAGTCGATGTAGGCGCCGGCGACGACGCTCGCCACCGCCCGCAGCCCGGGCCCGGCTTCGGCCAGCGCGACGTCGAGCGCCTCGTGCTGACGCGCCTCGAACTCGCGGTACAGCTCGGCCAGCACACCGGCCCGGTCGCCGAAATGCTCGTACACCAAAGGTTTGGTCACTCCTGCCCGCTCGGCGAGCCGGCCGAGGGTGAGCTCGTCGGTGCCCACCTCGCGAATCAGCTCGCGGGCCACTTCGAGGAGCTGAGCGTGGCGGTCCTGCTTCGACAGCCGCCGCCGCGGAACGGTGCCGGAGGTGTCCTTCATCGATCCTCCCGAGACAACTTACGAATCGTAACTTACCATGAGTAGGTAACTGGCCGTCCCAGCGGCTCAGTTCTGGTCACCGCGGGCCGACTGGGAAGAAGGGAACTCTCATCGGCAAGGAGTGCACGTGGGTGACGCCGGCACCGCAACGGACAGCGGCGGATGGTTCGCCAATCTGCGGGTCAGTACGAAGATCCAGGTCGGCATCGGGATCGCCGCGTCAGCCGCGGTGCTGGTGGGGCTCACCGGATTGGTCACGATCTCCGACCTGGGCAGCAAGAACGAGGCGCTCTACAGCGACAATGTCGCGCCGCTCACCTCGCTTGCGGCCATGTCACGGCAACTGCAGGCGATCCGGGCCCGCTATCTCGAGTACGGCGTGGCCTCGGCGGCGACCCGGGAAAAGATCGGCGAGCAGATCGCCGAACGGGACGAGCTGCTTCAGGCGGCGCTGGGCGAGTACCGGCCCGGCGCTGTCGAAGTGGCGACCGTGGACGCGTTCGAGCAGGCCTACCAGGACCTGACCGCCACGGCCCGCGACACCCTGATCCCGCTGGCCGTCAAGCGTGACGTCGCCGGGTTCGCGACCGCCTACCGCGAGACGTTCCTGCCGCAGATGACCAGGGCGGCCGACGCGGTCGAAGCCGAGAACGAGGCACAACTCGCACAGGCGGCGCAGCGAGCCGCGGCCGGCCGGGAATCGGCGTCTGCCGCGCGGCGAACCCTGATCATCGTGCTGATCGCCGGGGTGCTGGCCGCGGTGCTGCTCGGCGCGTACGTCTCCCGGGTCATCGTCCGGCGGCTCGACATGGTCAAGGCCTCGCTCACCGCGATGGCCGGCGGCGACCTGACCGCCAAGGTCGATGTTCGCGGCCGTGACGAAGTCGGCCAGATGGCCTCGATGCTCGCGGTCGCCCAGCAGCAGACCCGCGACGTCGTCGCGTCGGTCGGCGCCGCGGCGCAGAGCCTGTCCGCGGCCGCCGAGCAGACCTCGGTCATCGCCAACCAGATCAGCGAGGGTGCGGCGACGGCGTCACAGCAGGCCCGGGTCGTCTCGCAGGCGTCGGACGAGGTCTCGCAGAGCGTCAACACCGTGGCCGCCGGCTCGGAGGAGATGGGCTCGGCGATCGCCGAGATCGCGCGCAGCGCCAACAACGCGGCCGAGGTGGTCGGCAAGGCGGTCGGGATCACCGCCTCGGCCAACCGGACCATCGGCACGCTCGGCGATTCCAGCCGCGAGATCGGCGACGTCATCCGGGTGATCACGGCGATCGCGGAGCAGACCAACCTGCTGGCGCTCAACGCCACGATCGAGGCGGCCCGGGCGGGCGAGACCGGCAAGGGTTTCGCCGTCGTCGCCGGCGAGGTCAAGGATCTCGCGCAGGAGACCGCGCGGGCCACCGAGGACATCGCCCGCCGCGTCGAGGCGATCCAGGCCGACAGCAACCAAGCGGTTGCGGCGATCGGGGAGATCAGCCAGATCATCGGCCACATCAGCGACTACACGACCACCATCGCCTCAGCTGTCGAACAACAGAGCGCCACCACCGCCGAGATGAACCGCAACGTGGGCGAGGCGGCGAACGCGACCGGCCAGATCAATCAAAGCATCACCAGCGTCGCCGAGAACGCCCGCACCACGGCCGAATCGGTACGGGACGCGCAGCGGTCCGCGGCCGAGCTGTCGCGCATGTCCAGCGAGCTGCAGGCGGCGGTGTCCCGGTTCGTCTACTGACACGAGTCAGGACGAGACCTGGGTGGCCCCGATCGGCTCGGTGCAGCGAAGTCCCGCATGTGCTTCACGCACCGCGATTGCCGCGCAGCCTGCCTCTGAGCGGTGTGCTCAGCCGGTCGGTGAGCAGGGTGGGATGGGGCGGCAGCATGCCGCTACGGATACCGTCCGGGCCCGAACCGATGAGCTGTTGGAGTTCCGATGCTGTCCTGTCCCGAGGCGTCGCACGAAGGCCGTAGCGAACGCGTGATCGGCGCAGGCATCGCGGTGGCGGTGACTGGGGTGGTCTTCGCCGCGATCGGTGGTTTTGTCGGGCTTTCCGGGCCTTCGCCTGGCCTCGTGGTGACCATGGCAGGTACCGCAATCGTGATGGCTTGTGGTGTAGCGCTGGGTGCACTGATCCGGTCGACTGCCTCCACGCCGGCGTCGCTCGGACAGTGGACTCGGCGATCGGCGGCCGGCGCCGTGCTGTTGACGCCGACTGCGCTGCTGGCCACTCAGCCGTTCCCGGCCGATGGTTGGTCCTTCGCCAACTGCGGGACGTTGGTTGACCTGTACCGTCCAGCCGGTTCCGACTTCACGGAATTCCGGCTGGCGTGTGATGCCGCCACCCGTGATCGTCTCCTCCAGGCAGCGATTCTGGCTGCTGCGGGTTGCCTCGTGACTGTGGGATACGGACTATGGCTTCGTCGCCGGGCGCGTAAACTCCGCGACGACGTGGCGTCGGCCCCTGTCGAGTAGTCCACCGTCCTGTGTTTGGCGCTTTCCTGCTGCGACGGTCGGCGGCGACGCCCTCCGCGCAGGAAGCATCGGACGACGGAACCATCAACCCGCGGTGAATGCCGCCGATCGTTCGGGCGTGACGGAGCCCACCGGAAAGATGCCGACGCCAGCACCCGGTTTGTGGGCCCCACGAGTACGTCGACGGTGGCTGTTCGCGCTCGCGGGTGCTGTGCTGGCGCCGCTGCCGATTCTTTTGATCGTTCGTGCGGTGCAGGCGTCGGCGGACCATGTGGCGATGATCGCTACGACTTCGGTGCTGTTATCCGTGGCCGTTGTCGCCGGCGTCATCGTTCGAAGCGGCCGGACTTTTGCAGATGCCGGAGCGCGGGCAGGCTTCCGGCGTGCGGTCCTGCAGTCGTGCGCCGGCTGCCTGGCGCTGCTGCTGCTGCCGTTGGGCGGGTTGACCTATCTTGCTGTGCGGGAAGCTGATCAGACCGTTCGGACCGAGGTGGCCCGCCGCTTGGCCGTCAGCGCCGATGCCGGCGTCGCTCACCTCGACGACAAGCTCGCGGGGCTCAAAACACTGATCGCCTCATATGCGGAGCGGCGGTTGCTGGCCGCTGAGCTGACCCGTTCCAGCGGTTCGACCCGGGCCGGGTTGGAGCGGCACGTCGCCGGACTGGCCGCGCGGGACGAGTCGTTCCTGGGCGCTTGGGTGCTGGATGCGTCCGGGGTGATGATCTCCTTCGACCCTGTCGAGGAGGCGGCTGGTCTTGTCGGCCGCAACTTCGCGCACCGTGACTACTTCCGCGGCGCGGTGCGTACACGAGCGCCGTACATCTCCGAAGCGTTTGTCACCTCGTTGCCCGGCAAGCCGCGGGCGGTCGCGGTCAGCGCACCGGTCATCTCCGATGGCACCGTGGTGGGCGTCATTGCGGTCGGTTACAAGGTTGAGGCGCTGGCGTCGTTCACTGACCGGCTCGCTGCGGCACAGCAGGTGCGGCTGCAGGTCACCGACCGCAACGGCACGCTCCTGAACACCGTCGCGGGCTTGCCGTCGCTCGCCGGCGACGAGCACGTGACGGCGGCCCTCGCCGGGCGCAGTGGGGATGGCCGCGACACCGTTGACGGGCTCGAGCACGTGGTGGCCTACAGGCCGTTGCCACACGTGGACTGGGCGGTCGTCGCGCAGGTTCCGGCCGAGGAAGCCTTCGCCGGCGCACACCGGTTCACCGGCCGGCTCGTGGCGGTTGCCTCCCTGCTGGCCGAAGTGATTCTGGTGACCCTTCTGCTGTCGATCCGGGCGGAACGGCGTCGTCGTATGGCGGAGACGCTGGTCGCCGAGCGGGAGGCTCAGCTCAGCGGCATCCTGGAAGCGGCAGGTGACGCGTTCGTGTCGATCGATGCCCGCGGGCGGATCAACCGCTGGAACACCCAGGCAGCCGCCACGTTCGGTTGGACGGCGGCCGAAGCGGTCGGCCGGCGATCGGACGAACTGTTCCCCACGTCCGGCGATGGCTCGGCCCCGACTCTGGGTCAACTGTTGACCGGATCGGTGTCGCACCAGCTCGACCGGCGCATCGAGAGCCTGGCGTGCCGCCGCGATGGCGAAAGCTTGCCGGTGGAGGTCACCGTCTGGGTCTCGACCGATGACGGATCCCGTCACGCGTTCGTGCGCGACATCACCGGCCGGCGGCATGCCGAGACTGCGGTGGCCGACGCCCGTGACCAGGCCCTGGCTGCCTCGCGGATGAAGTCGGAGTTCGTGGCGAACATGAGTCACGAGATCCGCACGCCGATGAACGGCGTGATCGGCCTGACCAGTCTGCTGCTGGAGACCGAACTCGATGCGCGGCAGCGCGACTACCTCACCACCGTACAGAACTCCGCGGACGCACTGCTGAACGTCATCAACGACATCCTCGATTTCTCCAAGATCGAAGCTGGGAAGCTGGACATCGACCCGATCGACTTCGACCCACGCGCTGTGGTGGAGGACGTCGTCAGCCTGCTCGCCGCTCCCGCGCAGGCCAAGAACCTTGAGATAGCGGCCGTGGTGGCCCCGGCGATCCCGCCGGCGCTGCGCGGTGACTCCCACCGGATCCGGCAAGTGTTGACCAACCTCGCGTCCAATGCGGTGAAGTTCACCGACCGCGGCGAGGTGACCGTGGCTGTCACTGTCGGCGACGCCACTTCCGACGGCATCCGCCTGGTGACCTTGACCGTGACCGACACGGGGATCGGTATCCCCGCCGACCAGCTGACCAGCCTGTTCGATGCGTTCACCCAGGCCGACGCGTCCACGACCCGCCGGTACGGCGGCACTGGCCTCGGCCTGACCATCAGCCGTCAACTCGTACAGTTGATGGGCGGCACCATCGACGTCACCAGCGAACCGGGAAGCGGCAGCCGCTTCACCGTTACCCTGCCACTGACCGACGCTATCGAGCCGCTGTCCACCTCGGTGGCCGACACCACCCCCTTCACCGGCGTACGGGTACTGATCGTCGACGACAACGCCACCAACCGGACGGTGCTCACCGACTTGCTCACCGGCTGGGGCATGCAACCTGAAGCCGCCGCCGACGCCGACGCCGCCCTGCACCTGTTGCGAATCGCCGCCGAGCAGTGCGACCCGTTCCCGGTGGCGCTGCTGGACATGCACATGCCCGGCACCAACGGCCTGGACCTGGCCCGCGCGATCACAGCCGACGCCGGCCTGACGGCGACCCGCCTGGCCATGCTCACCTCCACGGCGATGGCCGGCGAAGTACAGGCCGCCCGCGAATGCGGCATCGCCGTGCACCTCACCAAGCCGGTACGCGCCGCTCAACTTCGAGCAACACTGTCCCAGCTCATCATTCCCGGCCGACCGCCCACCGACGCCACACCCTCTGACAACCAGCCTCGCCGATCCGGCGGGCGGATCCTCATCGCCGAGGACAACGAGGTCAATCAGCAGGTCACCGCCCATATGTTGGCGAGCCTCGGCTACCAGGCCGACATCGCCGCCAACGGTGAACAAGCATTGGGGCTACTGCAAAGCACGCATTACGATGCGATCCTGATGGACTGCCAGATGCCGGTACTGGACGGCTACGCCGCAACGCAGCGACTGCGCGAACTGCCCGCCCCGCTCAACCGGATTCCGGTCATCGCCCTGACCGCCTCGGCGCTGGTCTCCGACCAGCAGCGTTGTCGCGACGCAGGAATGGACGAGTTCCTCAGCAAGCCGCTGCGCAAACACGACCTCGACACCATGCTGCGTAGCGTCCTCACGGCCACACCACCGATCACCGCGGCACCGCAGCCGAGCCCCGACAGCACCCTGCACCTGCTCGACAATGACGCCCTTGACGAACTACGCGACATGGGACCGGCCCTGTTCGAACGGTTCCTGCCCAATTTTCTGCACAACAGCCAAGCCACCGCGGCGGCCATCACTGCGGCGGCAGTCCGCCAAGACATGAACGAACTGGCCAGACTCGCCCATAAACTGCGTGGCAGCAGCGGCACCTTCGGCGCCCGGCGACTCGCCGAAACCTGCACCCACCTCGAGCACGCAGCCCAACGCGGCGACACGACCGCGATCACCACCCTCGCCACCACCATCCTGCAGCAAACCACGGCCACCGGCCACGCCCTGATCACTGAGCTACGGTCATGCACCGAAGTCAGCGGCCGCGATCCCCGTGACGACTGACGTTCACCTGGTCAACCATGGCCGGGCCGGCAACAGAGGCCTTGAAGTGCGTGGCACCGACTCGCCGGCCTCAACTCACCCGCACAGAGCACTCGGCGCCCGTCGAAGGCTGAAGGACGACCTCGACGGGCCATCATCGTCAACAAAGGTCGCCACATGAACCGCGTCCGCAGAGACCCGCCCGCGGCGGCGGATCGAGGCCGACAAGGTGACCACCGGGAATTAAGTTCCTTGCCACTCGATGCCGAAGAGGCAGGAAAGGGCTGATCCGAATACGAGGTGGGCCGCATGAGACTTCCCAGGGCCGTACCCCCCGTTGCCGGCTTCGTGGCGCTGTACCTGATCGCCGTCATCGCCGGCGCGGGCACCGCGTCGGGCGACGCGGGGGCCCCGATGATCTGGCCTGCCTTCGGAGTCGCGGCGATCTGGGTCGCGGTCAACCGTGACTCTCGTTGGCGCTGGGCCGCACTGGCGGCGATCGCCCCGCTGACCGTGGCCGGGTTCGCCGTTGCCGGCATCAACCCGGCGTCCGCGCTGACCGAAGGATTGGCCGCAACTCTGGGTGCGGTGGTGTTCACGGTTGCCGCCCGGCGCTGGCCGCCCGACAGCGGCGGCAGGCCGCTGTCAAACCTGCTGGACCTGTGGCGGCTTCTGCTGTGTGCCGTCATCGCTGCCTCGGCCGCCACCCTCCTGCGCAGTCTCGACGACGCGCTGCTGACCGGCGGCTCGGGATTCACCCCGATCCCCGTGGCTGCCCTGATCGTCCGCGACGTGGTCGCGATCCTGGTCTTCGGTTCAGCCACATGGCTGCTCATCGATGTGCTGCGCGGCCACCGTCACGGGCTGTCCCGCCTGGGCGTGGCGTTCGCCCTGGAATGTGTGGCCATCTTCGCCGCCTCGGCCGCCGCCTACTGGGCCGTGTTCAGTCAGCACAGGCTGCCGATCGGGTTCGTCCTGATCCCGCTGACCGTGTGGGCGGCCGCGCGGATGCCCAGTCCGCTGGTCATCGGGCACGCCGTGGTCTTCAATTGCGTCGCCCTGGCTTTCACCGCGACCGGCCACGGACCGTACGCGGCGGTGGCCGACTCGGACCTGAGCATGCTGTTGATTCAGGTTTACGCCGGCATCCTCGCCTCCGTCGGCTTCACCCTCGCGCTCAGCCGCGACGAGCGGGACAGCCTGATCAAGCGCCTCCAGGTCTCCGAGCAGGAAGCCACCGACAAGGCCACGATGATGACAACCGTGATCGACGCGATGACCGAGGGCCTCGCCATTCTCGACCACAGCGGCCGCCTCGTCCTGCGTAACCCGGCTGCCGGCCGCCTGCTCGGCTCCGTGCAAACCCTCACCGGCGAAGTGGCGCTCGGCAGTGACCACGGATTCTTCCGGCCCGACGGCACACCGCTGACTGACGCCGAGCTGCCACATGTGCGGGCCCTGGCGGGCGACGAGGCCGGCCCGATGGACATCCTGGTCCGCAGCAGCACGGCGCCGGAAGGGCGAGTGGTCCGGTTCAACACTGCCCGGCTCAACTCAGGTCCCGGCCACGTGGTCGTGGTTTTCCACGACGTCACCGCCGATCGCCGGCACCGCGACGAGCTGATGTCCTTCGCCGGACGGGTCGCGCACAACCTGCTCAATCCGCTCACCACCATCGAAGGCTGGTCCGAGGTCCTGGAGCAGGAACTAGCCGGATACCAGCCGGCCGAGCGAGTGCATCGCATCCAGCGGGCAGCCGCCCGTATGCGCACGTTCCTCAACGGGATGCTGGCCTACACCGCCACCCGCGACGGCAAGATGATGCGCACCACGGTCAACCTCACCTTGCTCGTGGGGGACATCATCAACAGCCGCATCGATCACGCCGAAAGCACCGGCAAGCCGCCGCCGCACTTCGAGGTCGGCCGATTGGACCCGGTCGAGGCGGACCCGGTGCTGCTGCGGCAGCTCCTGGAAAACCTGATCGACAACTCACTGCAGATGATGGCGCCGGGAGTCAAGCCCTACCTCGCCATTTCCTGCCAGCCCGACCCGAATGGCCTGCTACGCATCGACATTCTCGACAACAGCGTCGGCATCCCACCAGGACAACGACACGAGATCTTCACCAACTTCCACCGTGACAAGAACTCCGGCGCCACCGGCCTGGAATTGGCAATGTGCAAGCGAATCGTGGAACGGCACGGCGGGACCATCGAGGCAACCGCCAATCCCTACGCCACCGGCACCCGGATGTCCTTCACCCTGCCGGCGGGGCGCTCCGCCTACGCCCGAACCCTTACCACCACCGGCTGAAGACAAGGGACCGCCCGCCGGGCACGGAAATCCGCCCACCATCACCCGATCGACGACGATGTGATCGAAGACTGGGGGCTGGTACGGCAGCCACCGTTCGTGAGGTGACCTCGAAAGGCCACCGCTCGGTAAGGCCTGGCTGAAGGGCGTCGTCCGGCTGAGATCCGCTGAGCCTTCGTGCCCTCGTTCGGGGTGCTGATGGCGGCCGGCGCGCTGGCCCGAGCCGGGACCCTGCATCCGGCGGTGGTGATTGGTGTCGCCGCCGCGGCGATGGTGGCGGGCGATCTGCTCGCTCACCGCACCGGCCGGGCGCTGGCGCGACTGCTCGCCGGCGGCTTGGCCGGCGCGGTGCGGCGGACCGCCCTCTCACCGCGTCCGGGTGGGTCGAGCCGGTTCTCGCGGCGGTCCGCCGGACCCGTGTCAGCGCCCCCGCTGGACCACCCGGTAGGTACGCAGATGCGGGTCGGCCGCGATCTGCGTCTCGGTGTACTTGACGGTGTCCCAGCCCTTCCGGGCGTAGAGCCGCGTCTGGTCGGCGTACCAGGGCGAGTTCGGGTTCGTCGACTGGGAGTAGGTCAGGATCTGCCGCCCCGACGGTCCGTGCGGGCCGAGTTCGACGGCCATGACGAATGATGATCCGTGGACGACCTTCGGGTAGCCCACACCGGGCACGAGCGGGTTGGTGATCACGTTGAAGACGCCGGCCTCGCCGCGGCCGCCGTGGATGGGGATGCGCCGGTCGCCGCGGGTGTCGGTGTGGATGTCGCCCAGCTTCGCATCGAGCCGGATGCCGGCGAGCCGTTGCACGGCGTCGGCGAGCGCGGTGCGTACCCGGGGGTCGGTGGCGTTGAGGCGGCGCGGGGTGCGCACCGGGTCGGTGACGTCGAAGGTGTCGGCGAACCTGATCCCGCCGGCCAGGGCGAACTCGGTGAACAGGTGCGCCCCGCGGCTGTCCAGGTCGACGCGCAGGTCGAAGCGGGACAGCGCCTCGCAGGCCGCGGTGAGGTCGACGGCCGCGCCGTTCGAGGCGGTCGCGGCGGGCTGCCGGCGGCAGAGAGCGACCAGGTCGTCGCGGACGAGTTCGGCGCCGTGGACCCGGTTGCCGAACATGGTCTGCCACAGCCGGCCGGTGGTGAAGCCCTTGCCGGGCAGGCCGTCCGTGCCGGCGAGGCGTTGCCCGATCTGGTCCAGTCCGAGCCGGGTACGCAGGCTGCGTTCGGTGCGTTCGGCGCCGAGAATCCGCGGGAAGCCCTCCAGCGGCGCCGCCGGACTGGCCAGCCAGTGGCTGTCGTTGGAGTTGGTGACGTAGTCGTCGCGGAAGCGCACCGGCAGGTTGGCCGGCCCGAGGATGCCCGGAACCGCGGCGTCGGGGTCCGTGCCCAGCGCGCAGTCCGACCGGGAGCCGTCCAGGACCGCCTGGCCGCTGCCGGCGTAGAGCTGCTGGAAGGGCGCCGGGATGCAGGCGGCGGCCAGGGCGTGGGTCACCCGGGGTACGACCGAGTGGTCCCCGTACAGGGCCTCGCCGCGCGCGTCGGCCGCGATCACGTTGACCCACGGCAGGAACTGGTGCCGGTCGAGCACCGCCTTGAGCTGGCGGACGTCCTTGGCCTGACCCATCCGCAACCACCCGTCGAAGGCGCGGTTGTTGCCGGCGTTGACGTCGGTGACGGCGTACGCGGTGGCCGGCGTCCAGTCGAAGGTGCCCGGCACGACGGCCACCGGACCGTAGCGGGTGTCGTGGAAGGTCCGGCTGACCGGGCCGCCGCCGGTCTGCACGGTGACCGTGCGGGAGCGCATCTTCTCCGCCCGGCCGTCGACGTAGTAGGAGGTGGGGTCCCCCGGCACCAGGCTCAGGCGGTGCCAGACGAACCGGCGCGCGGTGGAGACGGTGTGACTCCAGGCGAGCGTACGGTTGTGCCCGATCTCGATGATCGGGTCGCCGATCAGCGCCGCGCCCTCGACGTCGTAGCGGCCGGGCACCTTGAGATGCATCCGGTAGAAGCGTTCCGCGCCCTGCCACGGGAAGTGCGGGTTGGCCAGCACCATCCCGCCTCCGTCGGTGGTGGCCCGCGCCCCGAGGCCGTAGGCGTTGCTGCCGATCCCGGCGCTCGCCCCGTCGCGGGCGGCGACCACCGCGGCGGCGCCCGGCGCGTCCGGGACTGCCGCGGACCCGGCGGCTGCCGGTGGCGCGGCGGCGACGATGCCGTCGAGCAGCGCCCGGGAGCCGGCCCGGACCATGCTGGCCCACGACGTACGCCAGATGTCGGTCTCGGTGAGCGGGCGCACCCAGGCCTTGCCCCGGCACGCCGGGTCGGTCAGACCCTGCACGCCGGTGCGGCGCAGGAAGTGGTTGTAACCGGCGACGAAGCCGCGGATCTGGGCACGGACGTCGTCGGACGGCGACTGCACCCCGTCACGCCGGCCCTCCAGCAGCCGCTCGACGACGCGGTCGTCGATCGCCTTGCGATAGAACAGGTCGCTGCGCACATCGGCGTCGCCGGGCCCCGCCGCCGCGAACCACCGGGACCGCTCACCGTTGACGGTCACCACCTTCTCGGCGATGACGCAGATGTTGTCCTCGGCCTGCACGTACCCGACGCCGAAGCCGAGCCCGGCGAAGTCGCCGGCGGTGATGTGCGGGACGCCGTAGGAGGCACGGCGGATCAGAGCCGAGTAGCCGCGATCACGCTCGGCGCCGGCGGCGGCGGGCGACGGTGCGACGAGCAGCCCCACGCCGGTCATCCCGACGGCGATCGCGGCTGCGCCCAGGCGCACGGACAAGGCTGTCATGGCGGCATCCCCCTCGATGCGATGCCCGGCGGCTCCATCCGGGACAGTCACGCTCCCGGCCCATCCTGCCGCCGTCGGCGCCGCTCGTACACCCCTGTGGGGGCTGGAGCTTGCCGGAAGCCGAGGGTGTGCAGGGCGTGCCCGCAAGAGCCGACAACCACCAAGCGTGCCGAGGCCCGTGCCGGTGACCTGCCCGGACGTCGTTTGTCCGGCAGCGGTCGGTGGTTGGCGGGATGGCGCATGGTGAAGCCGGCACGGCTGGTGGCCGTCGGGGTTCTGACTCTCACCCCGCTCGCCAGCGCGGGTCGCGCGGGGACCGGCGGTGGTGAGCAACCTCGAGTGGCACCCCGATAGCAGCTCGCCCGGTGGAAGTGACCTTCCCACCGTGGTCATGGGAGGACCTTGGCTGTCCGTCAGAGATTGGTGACGGGCGGGAGGGTGCATGGTGAAGCCGGCACGGCTGGTGGTCGTCGGAGTGCTGATACTCAGCCTGCTCGCCATTCCGTCGATCATCAACCTGCTCACCGATCGAGCTCCGGAATGGCTGAAATCGCCGTTTCTGCTGCTGCCGATGCTCGGGATGGCGTTCGTGGTGGTCGCGATCGACACGGTCCGGCAGAGGCGGCAGACCGACGGCGGGGGACCGGTCGGCAAGGACGGGCTGTACGCGGAGCGGCTGATCGGTGGCATCCGGCGGACGCTGGACGGGATGGACCGTGGCTCGATCGCCGCGGAGGCGGGGGTGCAGCTCGGTGAGCTGGCCCGGCTGCCGCTTCCGCTGAGGGCGGGCAACGACGGCATCACCGGCGCTGCGGATCTGGTCCGGACTGTGGCCGAGGAACGCGGCGGGTTCTCGGTGGTCGTCGTCGGTGAACCGGGATCGGGCAAGAGCACCCTGCTGCGTGATGTGGGCTGGTCTCTGGTCGAAGAGGCCGACCGCCGGCGCAGACGCGGTCAGGAGGCAGTGGTGCCGGTGCCCGTCGACGCCGGCACCTGGCGAGGCGGAACCGAGCTGGAGGCCCACCTACGGGAGACGCTGCGGGCCCACGCGGTTCCGCCTGGTGTCACCGACCGGTGGCTCGGCGAAGGCACGCTCTACCTACTGGTCGACAATCTGGGCTGGCTTCCGGCCACCCGGCGGCGGAAAGTGATCGATGAGCTGAATGCGTTCCGGGGACGCTGTCCGGCGATCGGCATGCTGGTCTGCGCCAACGAGGACGATCAGACGGACGCGCTGGGTCTGCAGACGGTCACCGTCGAACCGGTCAGCCGGGAGCAGGTACTACTGCATCTCGATCGGGCAGCGGAGTCCCACCAGGAGCTGCGGGAGGTGGCCGGCGGGTCGGCGGCGTTGGTGGAGGCGCTGCGTAACCGGCTGTTTCTCACCGCCGCGCTGCTGGCATTTCCGGATCGCGGTGGGTGCCGGGTGGCGCGGTCGGCCGGCGAGCATCCCCGGGAGGCGATCATCTGGGCGTACGTCGAAACGATGCTCGCGCGCGACCCCGGCCTCACCGACCGGGAGTCGTTTCTCGGCTGCCTGAGCTGGATCGCGAAGCAGATGGAACGGATGCAGGCGTTCTACTTCCACGACTACCTGATGTCAGGCTGGCTGCCGGGCACGGGCCGCCGCCGCAGCGTCGGCATCCTGATCGGCGTGCTGCTCGGGCTGGTGCAGGCGGTGGCTACCGCCGTGATCCTGGTGCCGCGTCATCCCATCGTGGGTTTCGTGGCGGCCGCGGGCCTTTTCCTGCTCAGCGTCGGGGTGCGGGTGCCGGACTGGCCGGCCACGACCGAGCCGGTGCACACGTTCCGGCTGCGCGGGTCGTGGTCGGTGCGCTCGTTCCGGCGGGGCTTCCGGCGGCCGATCGGTTTCGTGACCATCGCCTGTGTGGTGTTCGACGTGTCCCAGCTGTGGGGGCACGTTCCCGGGTGGGCCGCCTACGATGCCGCGCAACGGCGTCAGGTGCTGGTATTCGCTCTGGTCGCGGTGCTGGCGGTCAGCGGGCTCGGGTTCATACAGGGATGGACGCTGGAGGCCGTGGACACCAGGAACTGGGTGGCGGCGATGGAACCGCGGCCGTTCGGGCCCTACCTGATGCGGGTGCTGCGGTGGGCGGCGATCGGGGCGGTCGTCGTCGGAGCGGGTGCCGCGCTGGTCCTCGCCACAGCCGGGTTGATCCTGCGCTGGGGAGAGCCGGTGGACCTGGGGCCGGCGGTCGGTGACGGGCTGCTGGCCGCGGCGGTGGTGTTCGTGGTCGTGCTGGTGACGATGCTGGGCGTGCGTGTCGAGGTCGCGGTGGTGGAGGCGCTGCTGCGTGACGACGGGCTGATCCCGCCGGACCTGCCGGCCTTTCTGGGGCGGGCCGCCCAGCTCTCGCTGGTGCAGCGGACCGGTGGTGGCGAGTTCGCGTTCAGCCACCAGATTCTGCGCTACTACTTCGCCGGCCGGGAGCCGGCGCAGGGGCCTATCGTGGGCACATGTCGGAGGTGACGGCCCACTACACCGGTGAGGTGGTACCCGACTGGGAGAACTCCGCGCTGGACGCCAGGCCGTACCCCGAAGACGGTCGACTGTCGGCGCTGGACGCCCAGCTCACACCGCTGATCGAGGCCGTCTACCATGCGGCGTCGGCCGGTGACTTCGACGCCGCTGCCGCGATCCTGTACAACCGGCTCTACCTCGGCCCCCGGGCGCGGCTGACGGCCACGCTCGGGCGGTACGAGGTGGCCCTGGAGTTGCTTCGGCAGTTCTATCCACGGCACGACGTCAGGCTGGACCCCCGCACCGCGAGCCCGCACTCGCGCCGCTGGCTGCTGCACGAGACCGCGGTCTGCCTGCACGCACTGGGGCAGCTCGACCAGGCGACCTCGCTCGCCGGCCGGGCGGCGACCGCGGCCCTGACCGTGCACGACCCGCACAACGCGGCGCTCTCCTGTCACAACCTCGCCGAGACCTATCTGGCATCGGGTGCGCTGGCGAGCTGCCGGGCGAGCGCCGATGCCGCGCTCGCGCTCGCGGCGCAGTCGGGGGATCAGGAAGATGCGCTGATGGCGCACACCACCATCGGTCACCTGGACGACCTGACCGACGCGCCGCGGCAGGCGGCGGCGGCCTATGCCCGGGCGTTACGGATCGCCGCCGACGACACGGCTGTGCCGCTGCTGTTCAGCCTCAGCGGAGTGCGCTACGCGGCACATCTGCTGGCCGGCGCCGACACGGCGGAGGCTCTGCGGGTCAACCGGAGCAACCTGGAGTTCTGCCGGGAGCAGGGGTGGACCGCCGACGTGGCGCAGATCCTCGGGCTGATGACGCTCATCGGCGGGGACGACGACGCGCTGCGGCACCTCTCCGACGAATCAGCCGACCTGGCCCGCGCGACCGGCAACAAGCAGGTGCTGGCCGAGGTGCTGGTGAACCAGGCCGGCTTCGCGAACACCCGAGGACGGGGCGTGGCGGCCCAGGTCGCGGCGGGCGAGGCGATGAGCATCGCGCAGGCGTACGGGCTACGCCGTGTCGAGGTGGACGCCCGCACCCAGCTCGCCCTGGCGTACGACGACGGCGGCACCATCAACGCCCGCGCGGAGGCGCAGCTCGCCCGCGACCTCGCCGCCGAGCTGGGTTACACCCGTGGCCGCCGGGTGGCCGAGCAGGTGCTGGCCCGGCTCCAGTAGTGGACACGACTTCAGACCCCGCGGTGCCAGGTAATGAGTCAACTGCTTTCGCGACTTCGACCTTGCTGCGCCCGGTTACGCATCTCGGTGTCGAGGGTCCGCTGTGCGTCCTCCATGATCGCCGATTCGGTGGGATCGGCGAAACGCTCCATCATGGCGGCCTCGCCGACGTCCTCCAGATGCGTCTGGATCCACCAGATGTTGCCCGACGGGTCCTTCACCCGGCCGCCGCGGTCGCCGACGATGCCGGAAGTGGCCACCTCGGTGATCAGGGCGCCACCCGCGTCGATCGCGCGAGCCACGGTCTCGTCAGCATCCTCGACGTAGACACTCAGGAAGGCGGGGGTCTCCGGCCAAGCCTTCGGCGCGTCGAACACCATGATGACCGAGTCGCCGATGACGGTCTCGGCGTGGCCGATGCTCCCGTCAGGGTTGTTGACCCGGCCGACCTCGGCCGCGCCGAACACCCGCGCCACGAAATCGAGGAACTCGGACGCGCTCCGCACAGCCACGTAGGGCGTGACCGTCGACTTGCCGCCGGGGATATGCATGTCTTCACCTTTCCGTCGAGACTTGGAGTCTCACCCCGATTGCGGCCACTATCCGACCGCAGCCCGCACTGACTCCTGGTGCGGCGGCCGGACCTGTTTCCGAAGGTCTCCAGCTCACATCACGAGCGGCGGCTGCCGTCCTAGGCGCTCGCGTAGTAGTGGTTCGCGAGCAGCCGGTGGATCGCGACGGGCAGGCCCGGTTCTGCCTTGTGCAGCTGGGCCCGGTAAAGGTTGCGCAGCACCGGGTGGGGCACGTAGCCGGCCGGACTCTCCCGGACCGCCTCCGAGCGCAACAGCGCGTTCAGGTCCGGTGCGGTGTCCGGGCCCAGGCCGGCCGCGGCCAGGGCGGTCAGCACGGCGGTCAGCGCCTCGCCGGGCAGAGGTCGGCGGGCCATCGCGAGGACCTGCAACGCGCATCGCTCGATGGGGGTGCGGCGCTCCTGGATGGCCTCGCCGACCGCCTGCAACCGGCCGGCGAAGTCGTCGTCACCGGGCAGCTCGATCCAGCGCCGGCCCGGGCCGACGTAGCGGCCGCGAAGGTAGATGGCGGCCGCGGTCAGCGCCTGCGGATGCCCGCCCCAGTCTGCGACGATGTCCCGCAGGGTGGCCGGGTCGCCGGCGACGCCGTTGGCGACCAGCAGGGCCACGCCTTCCTCGACCGGCAGCGGGTCCACGTGCACGGATGCCACGCCCGGCGTGTTCTCCAGTTCGAGCAGGGGCAGGTCGCTGGTGACGATGGTCAGGGTGCGCTGGTCGGCGGAGACCAGGTAGTTGATGAAGTCCCGGAGCGCCCCGTTCTGGAAGTATCCGTACAGCTCGGGTTCGCACCGTTGATAGGACGAGACGTCGTCCAACACGATGACCGACCGGGCCGGCGCGCTCTGCATGAGGTAAGCCGCCAGGTTGGCCTTGGCTGCCGCCGACGGGAAGTTCCGCCCCTCCAGCGCACCGTCGGACAGGTGACCGATCAGCGCGACGAGGAAGTCGTCCTCCTCCTGCTTCGCCGGGTCGAACGTCCACCAGAACGGTGGCGTCCGGCCGGGTGCACGGGCGAGCCACTGCCGGACGAGGCTGGTCTTGCCGATGCCGGACGGCCCGAACACACCGGCCAGCTTCGACGCAGGGTCGGCCCGGGCCTGATCCAAGAAGTCCAGCAGCGGACGGCGCCCCACGTACCGCCCGAGGTGCTCGGGCGGCTCCGCGAAGACCGCGGATTCGTCGATCGCACCCGCGGCGGCATCGAGGAGAGCGGGATGCAGCACCGGCTTGGCGACCGGTCCGAGCGGCAGCGAGGTCGACACGATGGCGTCGGCCACCGGTGAATGCGCCAGGAGCCCGGCGTCGACCGCGAACGCCAGGTCGCGGTCGCGCGGCGACTCCCCGGAGTCCCACACCCGGAAGACGAACCCGACCACCAGGTTGCGCGTGGTGTCCAGCACCGCCGACCCGCTCATGCCGGCGTCCAACTGCGGGGAGGTGAGCTGCAGCGGTTCCAGCAGATAGTTGCGTTCGGCGGGGACATGGCTCTCGATCACCCCCCGGGCCATCAGCTGGGGGTAGTCGTCACGCAGGCGGAAGCCCCAGCTCTGGAACGGCTGCCCGTCCGCCTCGTCGCCGGCCGGGCCGCACACCCCTACCCGCTCGGGCGGGACCGGCCCGCCCGCGAGCTCCAGCACCACCAGGTCGTCCTCGTGGTCGGGCGGATGCCACGCCACCTTGGCCAGCCGGTCGACGGCCCCGTGCAACGGTGTCTGCGGTAGCCGGACCAGGACGTCGTCGCCGTAGCTCACCCGCGGGTCGACACCGCAGGCCTGCACCACGTGTGCGCAGGTGACGGCAAATCCGGCGGCGGAGACGAGAACACCGGTGCCGGCCGGCTCGCCGGTCCGGGCATCACGGATCTCGACGCTTATCTCCCGGAGCCGCTGCCTACGGATTCTCGCGGTTCTCATCGCGTCCGCCGTCGTCCGCGGCCCACCGCAACGTCACGAGTAGGTGCCCCTCCGCCTTCGAGCGCGCGATGAGCGCCCCCGCCTCGGCGTCGAGCTTGATGCCGAACTCGACCTCGACCTCGTCGGGCCGGCGGGCCAGGCTCTCGATCGAGCCGGTGACACGGTCGGCGACGTCGTGGAGGGACTGCATGGCGGCCTCGATCGCGGCGGCCGAGCGCACTGCCAGCGCCGCGGGTTTCGACGTGACGTCGCGGAGCCCGGCACGGGGCCCGAAGTCGACCAGGATGGTTGTGCCGGTAACCGGTTCGTCCATGCGGCCGTCTCCTCGATCGGGTACCGGGAGCCCGAACTCTATGACGGAAACCCCACCGACGGTGTCGGATGCCTGACGATCGACGAGCCGCGCTGCACGGCCTCGAGGCGGCCCCCCAATTACCTGATTACGTGATTACATACATGACGGCTCGATGGCGCCTGTCGATGCCGGCGGCGGAACAACCGGCGGGGCCGGGTCCTTACCACGGGAGGCAAGTAATGGATCACCGCGATGCCGTTGCGGACGAGACCCGCCCACCGACGGCCCCCGGGCGCGAACCTCGGCCCGGGGGACAGACGACGCCGCCGGCCGACTCGGTCACCCCTCTGGAGCTCTTCTTCGACCTGGTCTTCGTCTTCGCGCTGACCCAGGTCACCGCCACGATGGCGGCGCAGCTCAACGGGATCGGCCTGATCCACGGGCTGCTCGTCGTCGCGTTGCTGTGGTGGAGCTGGACCGGCTATGCGTGGCTCGCCAACCTGGCCCGCGCCGATCACGGCATCGCCCGGATCGGCATGTTCACGGCGATGGCGGCGATGTTCATCCTGGCGCTGACCATCCCGGAAGCGTTCGACGACGCTCCCGGCGGGCTGTCCGGCCCGGTCGTCGTGGCGGTGTGTTACTTCGTCTTCCGGTCGCTGCACCTGCTGCTGTTCTACATCCTGTCCCGCGGCGACGCCGGCCTGCGCGGCCAGCTGCTGCGGTTCACCCCGGCGATGCTGACCGGCACGGCGCTGCTGCTGGCGGCTGCCGCGACCGACGGCGCGGCGCGGACGTGGCTGTGGGTGACAGCCTTGGCCATCGACTACGCCGGAACCTATTTCGGCGGGGCGCGCGGGTGGCGGATCCCTTCCGTCGGCCACTTCGCCGAGCGGCACGGCCTCATCGTCATCATCGCCCTCGGCGAGTCGATCGTGGCGATCGGTGTCGGCGTCGCCCGCCTCCCGATCTCCTGGCCGATCGTGGTGGCCTCCACTCTGGGTCTGGCGCTGGCCGGCGGCCTCTGGTGGGCCTACTTCGGCATCAGCTCCGCGGCCGGGGAACACGCCCTGGCCGCGGTTTCCGGGGAGCGGCGGGCCACCCTGGCCCGGGACGCCTACAGCTTCCTGCACCTGCCGCTCATCGCCGGGATCGTGCTGCTCGCCCTGGGGCTGAAGAAGGCGCTCGAGTACGTCGGTGACGAACAGGCCCACGATCTGACCGACCCGCTCAAGGGAGTCGCCCTGGTCGCGCTCATCGGCGGGCTGATCATGCATCTGCTCGCTCAGGCCGCGTTCCGCCGGCGTACCACCGGCCGCCTCGATCCGGCGCTTCCGGCGGCGGCCGTCGTGCTGGCCCCGTTCGCCTGGCTCGGTGCCTATCTGCCCGCGCTGGCGACCCTCGCCGCTGTCGCGGTCATCACCGTCATGGCGGCCGTTCTCGACACCAGGCGCCGCGCCGCTTCGGCACCTCCCGGGTCCGGTGACGCGGCGGCGCGCTGACGGCGGCGCACCGGGCGCCATGGCTTCCGATCGCAGTCTGGTCGCCCCGACGTGATTGATCGAAGGCATACGATGCCCGCCCACCGCCGTGCATGCCCGGCCCGTACAGCGCCGCGTGACTGGAGCCGGAGGTTGAGTCCGGCTCAGAGGCCGGTGGTCGTTGCGGTGGTGTCGGTCGACAGCTGCCGGGCCGAGTTGATGAGCGGTTCGTGGCTGAAGGCCTGCGGGAAGTTGCCGACCTGGCGTTTGCCGACCGGATCCCATTCCTCGGCGAGCAGGCCGACGTCGTTGCGCAGTGCGAGGAGACGTTCGAACAGGTCGCGTGCCTCGCCGGTGCGGCCGACACCGTGCAGGGCGTCGACCAGCCAGAAGCTGCAGGCGAGGAAGGCGCCCTCGTCGCCGGCGAGCCCGTCGACGCCGGAGTGGGTGCGGTAACGCAGGACGAACCCGTCGTCGCAGAGTTCCTGCTGGACGGCTCGGACGGTGCCCGCGACGCGGGGGTCGTCCCAGGGCAGGAAACCGACGCGGGGGATGACCAGCAGCGCGGCGTCGAGGTCGGTGCCGCCGTAGTACTGGGTGAACGTGTTGCGGTCGGCGTCGTAGCCGCTGGTGCACACGTCGCGGTGGATGTCGTCGCGCAGGGCCCGCCACCGGTTGACGGGTCCGTCGAGGCCGAAGTGCTCCACGGCACGAACCATCCGGTCGGCACCGACCCAGGCCATGACCTTGGAGTGCACGAAGTGCCGGCGCGGGCCGCGGACCTCCCACAGCCCGTTGTCTGGCTTGTCCCAGTTGCTTTCGAGGAAGTCCATCAGCGCGCGTTGCAGTTCCCACGCGTCCGAGGAGACGGCCAGGTCGGTGGCCCGGCCGAGGTGCAGGCCTTCGAGGACCTCGCCCCACACGTCGAGCTGGAACTGTTCCGCGGCGCCGTTGCCGATCCGTACGGGCGTGGAGTTCTCGTAGCCGGCCAGCCAGGGCAGCTCGTACTCGGGCAGCCGGCGGGTGCCGTCGAGGCCGTACATGATGCGCAGGTCGGCGGGTGAACCGGCGGCTGCGCGCAGCAGCCACTCGCGCCAGGCGCGGGCTTCGTCGACGAAGCCGCTGGCGAGCAGGGCCTGCAGGGTGAAGGTGGCATCACGCAGCCAGCAGTACCGGTAGTCCCAGTTGCGGCTGCCGCCGATCTTCTCAGGCAGCGACGTGGTGGCCGCCGCGGCGATCCCGCCGGTCGGTGCGTACGTCAGGCCTTTGAGGGTGACCAGCGACCGGCGTACGGCGTCGTCCCATTCGCCGCGGTAGGTGCACTGACTCATCCAGTCCGACCAGAACGTCTCGGTCTCGGTGAGTGCCTTCTCCGGATCGACGGGGACGGGGGCGGGCTGGTGTGACGGCGCCCAGATCATCACGAACGGCACGCGGTCGCCCGCGCTGACCTCGAACTCCGCCCAGCTGGCCTGGTCCTCGCCGTGCACCGGCACGGGGCTGCGCAGCCACACCGCGTCGGGGCCGGCCACGGCGGTGAGCATGCCGTCGACGTGCCGCACCCACGGGACGACGGAGCCGTAGTCGAAGCGCAGGCGCAGCTCACTGAACATCCGCACGCGCCCGCGGACGCCCTCGACGATGCGGACCACATCGGCCGCCTCACCGCGGGGAGGCATGAAGTCGATCACCCGTACGGTGCCGTCCGGGCCGGTCCACTCGGTCTCCAGCACCAGGGAGTCGCCGCGGTACCGGCGGCTGGTGCAGGTGCCGCCGGAGACCGGTGCCAGCCGCCAGTGTCCGGCTCGTTCGCTGTCCAGCAGCGCGGCGAAGCAGGCCGGTGAGTCGAAGCGGGGAAGGCACAGCCAGTCGATGGAGCCGTCGCGGCCGACCAGGGCCGCGGTGTGCAGGTCGCCGATCATGGCGTAGTCCTCGATCCGCCCGGCCATCATGCACTCCTCGTGTCGTGGTGGTCGCCGACGGGCGACGGTCGCAGTGGTGAGCCTTCCAGGCCGATGCTCCTCACCCGTCGCCGGGCTTGGCGAGCGCCGCACCGACGAGGGCCAGCGCGAAGGCGCGCAGGTCCGAGCGGGACATCCGGCGCCGGCCCGGACCGGTGAGCTGGTCGAGCACCACACCGTCGATGCAGCTCACGAACCAGACGGCGGTGGATGCCGGCTCGGCGCAGTTCTGAGCCTCGAGCATGGCCGCTATCGCCGCCCTGAGCCTGTCTCCGGCGTCGATCAGTTCCGCTGCCAGCTCCGGGCGCCGGTGCGAGTGCAGCAGCAGTTCGTAGCGGGCCAGGTGGCGGTAGGCGTCAACGGTGATCCAGTGCCACATCAGGTCGGCGCCCATGTCCGCGAGCTGGTCGGCGGTCATCGCGCGCTCGGCGATGCCGGTGGCTGCGATCTCGAGCAGGTCGATCTCGGCCAGGCGCCGGACGCACGCGGCCACAAGGTCGTCGCGCTTGCGGAAGTAGTAGCTGGTCGATCCGGCCGGCAACCCGGTCTCGGCATCGACCGCCCGGTGCGTCAGCCCGCGAAGCCCTTCTCGCGCGATCAACCGCAGGCCCGCGTCGGCGATCGCTGACAGTCGCTCAGTTGACATGACGGCACTCTACAAGAGTAGAGTCGACTCTACCGATGTAGAGGCTGATGACGAGAGGACGAGTCGATGACTGGTCAGGACAGGCTGCGTCGCCGCGAGAGAACGGCAGCGCGCGTCGGCGGGTGGGTCTACGTGCTGACCGGGACCGGTCACCTCATGCTCGCGAGCCTCATGCCGTCCACGGGTGACATGCCCGCCGTCGAGCGTCAGATGGAGCAGGCACGCTTCCCGATGCCGCCGAGCCACAGCGTCGCCGACCTCATGCAGGGCTTCAGCGTCGCGATGGCCGTTCTTCTGGTGGCGTGGGGCGCGTCGATCCTGCTCATGACACGCCACGGCCGCGCCGCGCAACGGGCGCAAGTTGCTCTCATGCTGGCGCTGTCACTGGCACTGCTGGTCACGGCAGGGTTGCTGCTGCCGGCTCCTCCGATCATCCTCATGACGATCGCGTCCGTAGCGTTCGCGGTGGCGCTGCATGCGTCGCGCCGTGCGGCCCCGCCGAGGATCCACGGTGCAATCCCGGAGGCGGTGGGGCACTAGCCCGTCAGCCGGATCGGCGGCGCTAGCGAAGCTACCGTCCGCCTTCGTCTCGATCTCGGCCCCAGGTGAAGGCTTCATGAACGTTTCCGAGATCGGGGGAGGTCACCGCGGCAGTGGGTACGACGGTGGTCATGACACTCCCCAATCACGATCTGAGCAGCGTCGCGGACCCCGGCTCCATGGATCCCGAGGCCATGACTGAGCCTGACAACGGTAATCCGGGCGACCTGGACCACGATCATCAACAGCTCGCCGAGGACGGCGAATCGGGAACGCCTGGCGTGGCCGCCGACAGCCCCGCTGTTCAAGGCAGCCCGGTCGGCCCACCCGACTGAATCGAGCCGATTG
Source organism: Actinoplanes sp. 13 (assembly GCF_056134165.1). Classification (NCBI taxonomy): domain Bacteria; kingdom Bacillati; phylum Actinomycetota; class Actinomycetes; order Micromonosporales; family Micromonosporaceae; genus Actinoplanes; species Actinoplanes sp. 13. The sequence goes on from NZ_JBVYOQ010000007.1 coordinate 25,500, forward strand.
CGTGCGCGCTGGACGTCCGGCGTCCTGGCGACGGGTTCAACGCGCCGAACGGCTTCACGCCGCGTTGGTGTCTACTGCCTTTCCCGTACCGCTCAGCAGCGTGTCGATGGATCCGGGCTCCACCGGCCGGCCGAACAGGAAGCCTTGGCCGTAGTCGCATCCGAGCTGCTGCAGCATTTCCCATTGCCGGTCGGTTTCGATGCCTTCGGCGACGGTGTGCAGGCGCAGGGCCTGTCCCATGCTGACCACCGCGTCGACGAGGGCCTTGTCGTCGGTGTCGGTGGCGACGTGGGAGATGAACGCGCGGTCGATCTTGAGTACGTCGACCGGGAGGCGCTTGAGGTAGTTCAGCGAGGAGTAGCCGGTGCCGAAGTCGTCGATGGCCAGGTGCACGCCGAGGTCGCGGAGCGTCTGCAACGTGGCGATGGCCGACTCGATGTCCTGCAGAAGCATCGACTCGGTGAGTTCCAGGGTCAGGCAGTCGGCCTCGATGCCGGCCTGTTCGATCGCCTCACGAACGTCATCGACCAGGTGGGGGTACTGGAACTGGCGGGCTGAGAGGTTCACGTTCATCTTGAGGCCGTGGGCGTCCGGGGTCTGCTGTTGCCATCGGGCGAGTTGCCGGCAGGCCTGCTGCAGCACCCACCGGCCGAGCGGGACGATCAGGCCGCTCACCTCGGCGTTGTCGATGAAGTGCTGAGGGCTGAGCAGCCCTCGTTCCGGGTGCTGCCAGCGGACCAGGGCCTCCACGCCGACCAGCTGCTGAGTGGGCAGATCCACCACCGGCTGGTAGTGCACCACGAACTGCTCGCCGGCCAGGGCCTGTTCCATCTCCAGACGCTGCTGGGCTTCGTCGAGAACGCTGGCGTACATCGCCGGGTCGAACAGCGCGCAGGCGTTGCGGCCCTGCCGTTTGGCGGCGTACATGGCCAGGTCGGCGTTGCGCAGCAACTCCTCGCCGCTCAGATCGTCGCCCTCGGAGTCGCTACCGGCGACACCGATGCTGGCGGTGCAACGGATGTCGCGACTCGCCAGCCGGATCGGCTGGCGCAGTTCCTGCAGCAACCGTTCGGCCATGGCGCCGGCGTCGCGGCCGTCGAGGTCCTCGATCAGCACGGCGAACTCATCGCCGCCGAGGCGGGCCAGGGTGTCGCCGGGGCGCACGTTGCCGCGCAGCCGGCCGGCGATCGTGGTGAGCAGTTCGTCGCCGGCGCTGTGTCCCAGGTTGTCGTTGACGTCCTTGAAGTCGTCCAGGTCGATGAGGATCAGCGTGACGTCGGCGCCGCGGCGTGCGGTGGCGTGCTTCAGCCGGTCACGAAACAGCGCCCGGTTCGACAGGCCGGTCAGTGAATCGGTGAATGCCTGACGGCTGAGCTGGTCCTCCAGTGCCTTGCGCGTACCGATGTCGCGCATGCTGATCACTATCGCCTGCAGATCGGGGTCCTGCAGGCAGTTCGTCCCGATGACGTCGACGACCGCCCAGGAGCCGTCCCGGCGACGCAGCCGAGCCTCGGCCTCGGACGTGGTGGCAGGCGCCGACGACTGCAGCGCGGTCATCCAGCCGCGGATCTTCGGAAGATCCTCCGGGTGTACGAGCGTGCCGAGCATGGCGCCGGTGACGGCGGCCGGCGAGTAGCCCAACACGGTCTGCATCGACGGGCTGGCGTATCGCACGTCACCGTCCCCGCTGACGGCGATGACCACCTCGGGGGAGTTCTGCAGCAGGGCCTCGGTGCGCCGCTCCGCCGCGCGGCGACGGTTGTCGAGCCGGCGGCGGTTGTGAGCCATGATGGCGCTGACCGTCACCACACTGGCCATGACCGAGGTCATGCCGACGACGAGCACCGTGCCGGTAGCCAGCGCATCGCCCAGGAGAACAAGGTAACCGGCCAGCGTCACCATGCCGAGACCGATCACGGCCGCCGCGGAGTACAGGGCCGCCGCCATCACGATGATCAGCATCCCGCACGGCAGGTACAGGACCACACCCATGGGATCGGTCTGCGCGAACAGCACGAGAACGGGTATCTCCAGCACCCACCAGCTGAGCAACCAGGTCCGTACCCGGTGGCTGCGCACCCAACGGCGCCAGGGCAGCGTCCCGGCCAACGCCTGCACCGCGGCTGCGACAGCGATCGGCACGGCCCACCACTGCCGCTCCGGCGCCCAGTTGAGACTCACCTGGACGACGCCGAGAACGGTGACGACCGCCGCGATGACCGCACCGAGCCGAATCTGCCGAGTCCAGTAGTCGGCTTCGGGGTCATCGATACGGGACAACGGCATGATCACACCATCGGCGCCGGTGGCCTCCGGCTGAGGCATCCCGGATTAGCGGGTCCGGGCGGACAAGAAGACCCGCGCCACCGTCGTCCACGACGGCCTGGCTCCGCAACGCGCACGCCCGGCCCGGCGCCGAACGCGCCGAATGCCCGCGGCCGTCGCCGAGGCAGCCGGACGCCACGTCGTGCACGCACCGGAGAAGATCGAACACGCCCGGCTTCTCAAGGCCAGGGCGACCTCGCCGTGATCGCCCGGCAGCAGCTGCTCAGTAGTGGGCGTCGGTGGTGGCCTGCAGCAGCGAGACCGCCTGGGGAGCCAGGTGGGTCAGGATGTCCAGGTCAGTCGGGGTGAACATGGCGGGCTGCCCGGCCAGTACACACAACGAGCCGACGGCCTGGCCGTGCAGACGCAACGGCACTCCGGCGTAGCTGCGTACCCCGGTGACCATCACCAGCGGGTTGGCGGTGTGCGCGGGTTCGTCGTGGGTGTCGCTGATCAGCAGGGGCGCGTCGTGGCGGACCACGGTGGCGCAGGGCGCCCACTCCGCGGGCATGCCACCGACTTCGGCGAGCCAGCCTTGCACCCCGTAGGTGGCGGTCAGGAGTCCGGCATCGTTGAGGATCAGCGAGACCGCCGCGATGGGTGCGCCCAGCAGTACGGCGACGTAGTCGATGTACTGCTGCAACGCCGCCGAGGGCTCGTCGGTGCGGGGGAGTAGTTGCGCTACCGCTTTCAGCCGCTCCGGGTGGAGCAGGGCGTCGACCGGCGTTCTACGGCAGCTGGTAAGCATGTGAAACCTTCCAAACTAGGGTCCCTCGACGCTATCGGCCTCGGGTCGCCGCGGAGGGTGCGGATCGACGGCAGAACGGTTGCGGGCGCTGGGTGCGGCACAGGCCAAGGGCGCGAACGCATCCGGGATGTGTAGTGCCACTCATGCCACCGCGCCCTCTCCCGCCGGTAGGTGGCCCCATCGGCTGTGACCGCTGCTCCCGTACCGCACCGCAATGACAATGGCTTCCTCCGTGCGGACTGCCGATGAGGTGGTCATGGCTTGGTGGGCGCGGTTTATACGGTCGGTTGCTGCGGTGACCGCGCTGGTGGTTGTCGTGGGGCTGCTGGTGTCGGCAACGGCTGGTGCGGCGCTCGCGGTAGCTCAGCGCGATGCCGCCCAGCAGCAGATGCAGCGGCGCGCGACGTTGGTCACCGAAGCGGTGTCGGCCGAGGCCGGCCGGTACGTCGACACGCTGCGTACCGTGGCGGCGGCGGTCGGCGCTTTCGAGTCGTTGACGGCCGAGAAGTTCGCCGGCGTCACACGCCCGCTGAGCGACATGGGGTTGGCTGGAGCCACCTCGATCGTCTTCCTCGTGCCCGCCCACGACGGTGAGATCGGGGCGGTCCAGGCGCTCTGGCGTACCCGCGGCCTGCCCGACCTGGTGCTGCAACCCGGCAGTAACGCCGACGAGCACATCTTCTCCGTGTTCAGCCAGCCCTTGGACGGCACCACCACCGCCCATCACGGCATCGACGTGAGTCAGGCAGCGGCGCCGACCCAGGCTCTGACCGAGGCCCGGCGCAGTGCTCGGCCGGTGGTGTCGGACCCCTACCAGCTGATCATCGACCAGAAACTGCCGCCGGAGCAGCGCCAGATGTCGTTCAGCCTGACCGCGCCGGTGTACGGGCCGGCCGCCGCCGACGGGCAACGGCCGTTTCGCGGCTGGGTACTGATGGGCCTACGCGGGCAGAACTTCATCGGCGCCACCCTGGACCGGGTGTCGCAGAACCTGGTCGACGTGACGCTGAGCGCCCCTTCCGCCGACGGCTCCTACCCGACGGTGGCCACCCAGCACGCAGCCGTCGACGGCGAGCGTGACCTGTCCAGCACCACACAGATCACCGTGGCCGGCCGGCAATGGCGGCTGCAGATCCAGGCTGCCGGCACGACCCTGCCCGGCGCCTCCACCGGCATGCCCACCCTGGCCAGCGGGGCAGGCGCCCTGCTCACACTCCTGCTGGCCGGGCTCGTCCACCTTCTGGCCACCGGCCAGGCCCGCGCCCGCGCCCAGGTCGAAACAGCCACGGCCGAGCTCACGGCCGCCGAGACGGCCGCCCGGCAGCAGGCCGACCTCCTCACAGCGATCATGGACGGCATCAGCGACGGTGTCGGCGTCGTCGACACCGACGGCGAGTTCCTGCTGCACAACCCTGCCGCCAAAGCCATCCTCGGCCTGTCCGACGACGTCGGCGGCACCGACAACTGGCAACAGCACTACGGCATGTACGACCCCGACGGCCACACCCCCTTCCCGGCCGGGCAGATACCGCTCGTGCGTGCCCTGGCCGGTGAGTCCGTCGACCGCGTCGAGCTGCTGATCCGCAACCCGGCCCATCCCGGCGGAGTCGTCATCAGCGTCTCCGCGCGCCCGCTGCACAGCGCTCACGGGCAGATCGGCGCGGTCGCGGTCTTCCACGACATCACCGCCCGCAAGGCCGCCGACGCCCAGCTCGCCGCCACCGCCGACGCCCTGCGCGACGAACTGCAAGCCCGCAACCGCGCCGAAAGCCGGCTCCGCGCCACCCACGACGCCCTGATCGAACAGAAGGCATACCTGGTACAGGTTCTCGACGCCATCGACGTCACCGTCATCACCTGCGACACCAGCGGCGCAATCGTGCACGCCAACCGCACCGCCCGCCGCGATCTGCCCGCCGACGCCGCGCACACCGTCGAGGCCGTCACCCCTCACGTCGGTCTGACTCGCCCCGGCGGCGTCCCGCCGGCCATCGGCGACACGCTGATGAGGGCGCTGCGCGGCGAGAACGTCGACGGCATGGAAGCCGTCATCGCCGCACCCGACGGCAGCCACAAGGCTCTGCTGCTGCACGCCCGACCGCTCACCGACGCCACCGGCACCATCGTGGGCGCGGTCGCCGCCTCCCACAACGTCACCGCCCTGCGCGAACGCGAAGCCGAGCTACGCGCATTCGCCGGCATCGCCGCGCACGACCTCAAAGCCCCGCTGACCGCGATCGCCGGCTACGCCGAGATCGTCGACGACGAACTTCCCGCCACCACCGACGCGTTCGTGCGCAACAGCCTCGACCGGATGCGGTCCGGCGTCGACCGGATGCGCCGGCTCATCGACGACCTGCTCGGCTACGCCACCGCCCGCGACGGGCACCTCAACCAACAGAACATCGACCTCAACGACATCGTCGCCGACGTGATCACCGAACGCACTGCCCACCTGCGCGCCGCCACCCGCGACGGCCAGCCGATGCTGTTCCCCGACATCTACACCGGCCCGCTCCCGATCGTGCACGCCGACCCGGCCATGATCCGGCAGCTGTTCGACAACCTCATCGGCAACGCCATCAAATACGCCCAGCCCGGCCAACCGGCCCGCATCGACGTCTCCGCCCACCACCGGCCCGACGACACCGGCTTGCGGGTGATCGTCGCCGACCGCGGCATCGGCATCCCCGACACCGAGAAACCCCACGTGTTCGACTCGTTCCGCCGCGCCGTGAACCATGGCAACCAGCCCGGTTCCGGACTCGGCCTGGCCATCTGCCGGCGCATCGTCGAGCGCCACCACGGCAGCATCGGCGTCAGCGACAACCCCGGCGGCGGCACCCGTATTCGCATCACCCTCCCCGCCGCCGCAGAACGCGAACCCGGCCCCACGTCGGCGCCCTCCGAGCAACGCGAGACGATCACCCACTGAGCCGCGCGGCGCGGTCTGAGGCTGCCCTTGTCTGCAGGGCCGGCTGTGCGCTGGTCGGCCCGGGTCCCGCGGCGAGCGCGGATGAGGCCCTCAGCCGGCTGCGGGCTTGTGACGTCGCGCCGCATCCGGCCAGCAGGTCTCGTCCGCACGACCCGACACGACCGCGGACCGTCCGGGCATCGGCGCACACGGCCGCTATCGGTCTGACTGCCCAGAGCCGCCATCGCCTGCCCGGCGGCGCGGGCCTCGGCGGTTCCAGGTCGGTGGCTTCCCGCCGAACTGGACGGAGTGGAACGGCAACGTGCCACCGCCGGCTACTGCATATACGGGTGCGCCTTTGCCGTCAGGCCGAGCCGTCGAGGTTGACCACCTTGCCGTTGAAGGTGTCCGTGCTGGGCCCCGTGGTACCGGGCCGGGACACCCCCCAGACCACCGTTGAGGTGCCCGCATCGGTGAGGATGAACTGCTCTGTCAGGCTGTCGGGCTGCGACTGGACAGCGCCGCCGATCGTCTGGTGAGCGGTGGTGCCCGCCACGTGGATGCCGACTTTGCTGCCGCCCCATGTGTATGCACTCATCAGGCTGGAGCTGGTGCAGTTCCTCAAGAGGAAGCCCTCGGTGGTGAACTCCTCGGCACCGCAGCTGGTGAGTGTGACCGCCTTGCATCCGTACAGGGCGTAGCCGCGTGTGCCGCCGTCGCATGCGCATCCCGTCAGGGATGAGTAGCTCACGGTGTCCAGCTCGTAGCCGTTCTTGGCGTTGTTGAGGGCGTAACACGCTTCGAAGACAAGGGAGGTCCCCGCTCTCACCTCGGTCGGGTCGCCGGCCAGCTTCGCCTTCGTGATGTAGAACCCGTTCCCGCCGTTGCCGACGGACTGAACTCGCGTGATCCTCGATGCGATCGGTGCGGCCAGGGCGACGCCACAGTCCCCCCACGACCTGGTGACGCAGTCCTCGATGGTGATGTTGGTGATGTTGGTGAAGGTCGTCGATCCTGCCGTACTCGTATCGGGGGCCAGGTAGATGCCTGAGCTACCTGCGGCCCCCTTGCCGACGAGGGTGACGCCCGCGATGGTCACGTAATTGACGGTCGCCGTGCTGAGCGAGGTGATGCCGTGGCCGGTGCCGACTTGGGTGATCTTGGTGGCGCCGGCACCGGATCCGATCAGCCTCTGATTGCTGGACATCACGATCGGCTCGTTGATGTAGAACTCGCCCGGAGCCAGAAGTACTTGAGCGCCGCCGCGTACGAGGGCGGTCTGGATGGCTTTGAGATCGTCTACGCCATCGGTCTTGCCGGTCGGCGTGATCATGACGGATCCCGCCGTTGCGGCCAGAGCCGCGGTCGGCCGTCCGAAGATCGCCCCGCCTGCCGCCAAGCCGGCTCCCGCAAGGGACCCGGTGATCAGGCCTCGACGGCCGCGCGAATGTCGGTTGTTCTCCGGTGCCATCCAATTACCCCTGTCTTGGCGAAGTCTCCACTGCTCGGCGACCCATGCCGCCGGCAGTTGATGCGTCGATACGGTCAGGCCGCTTGCCGTCCTGCGGTTGCGCGCGGACGTGGCGTGCTCGGATCGCAGAATCAGGCCTACGATCCGATGAGGCTGGTCGCGAGGTCGGGGCTGAAGGTGCCGGCCGGTGTCTTGGCGACGTCACAGGGTCCGTCGGAGTCGCCGGGCACTTTGATCCAGAGCAGCATCTCGGCGCCGTCACCGCCGAGCTGGCTGGGCGTGCCGAGGCGGCGTCCCGGCGGATTGCACCACTGTCCGGGCGTGCCGCCGTTACCGTTGCGGCTGGTGTCGACCACGAACGGCTTCTGGTAGCCGTTGACGGACAGGGCCGAGTTGACCCGGTTCGCGTACTCGACTGACGTGGTGGTGTCGAAGTAGTTCGAGACGTTGACCGCGAAGCCGTGCACGTTACGCAGGCCGGCGCCGTTGAGCCGGGCGGCCATGACGCTCGCCTCCACCCATCCGGCGTTCCCGGCGTCCAGATAGGCCCAGGTGTTCGGGGCACGATCGCGGAACTGCTCGGTGGCGAACGTGAGCATCCTGGTGCGGGCCTGAGCCTCGGCCGTGTCCATGCACTGGAAGTCGCCGAAGGCGTCCGGCTCGATGATGACGATGGCGGGCCGGTTGCCGATCGAGGAGGCGAACGCGGCGATCCACGACCGGTAGGCCGTCTCTCCCTGGACCCCGCCGCTGGAGTGCCCGCCGCATGCGTCACGGCCGGGAATGTTGTATGCCACCAGGATGGGCAACCGGTCAGCGGCGTCGGCCGCGCCCACGTAGCCGCCGACGGCGACGCCGATCTCGCCGCTCCAGCCACCGAACCACTTCGCCATCGGCTTCGTGGCGATCGCACTGTTGATGCGGGACGCGCGCGGATCGCTGGGGTTGGCGCGCACCCAGGCAGCCGGGTTCGAGCTCGGATCGACGTAGAAGCCGTTGGTGAGGCTCACCGGTGTTTCGGGCGCCTGCACCAGCGACACGTTGTCCAGGGTCAGCGAGAAGGCCGCGTTCCTGCCGACCTGGAACAGCAGTTGCCCGGTGCCGGCGGTGTCGAGCGTCGCGGTGAAACGGTACGAGTACCGGGCGGTCGTCGGAGTCACCGCGACCGTCTGGTTGAATGTGCCCGCGTACGGGGCGGTACCCGATTGAACCTTCGCCCAGATGGTGACAGCGGTGGAGGCCGACGCGTCGAAAGACAGAACGTAGGACGTGCCGGTGCGCACCGAGATGCCGCTCTGTCCTACGAGTGCGTCCCACGTTTCTGCGGTGCCGCCCGCAACATTCGCGACCAGGGTGCCGTTGACTGCCTTCGACGGCGCGTTCGCGGTGTGCCACCACCCGGCGGAACCGTTGCTGAAATCACCGTTGGACACCAGGTTCACCACCGGCGCCGCAGCATGGGCCGGTGCCATCTGCGGCACTGAAAGGGCGCTCCAGGCGGCAGCGACCATCAGGACAGCGGACAGGGATGATCGACGTGCCTTGTTCACTTCACTCCCCGTGGATACGCGTGCGCGCCGCCACCAGCATCGGGGTGCATCGATAGACCCCGACCGCGGCGTCGATCAAGCTACCCGATCTCCATCGATCGCGATGCCCCACTCCGACGTGGACGCCGACAGCCCACCGCGCCTGGGCCGTGAGCCGCTGGGGAAACCCTCAGCTGACGCGATCAGGCATCCTCATCCGGCACCCGTCACATGGCTCCGGGGTACGCCGGCAAAGTGGCCATAGCAACATGACGCCTGCGAAATGCGCGTCGCCGGTGAATGGACCGCCATTCCTGCAGGGAAGCTCAGCATGGAATCGAGCCGACCCGAGCGTCATCGGTGTCGGCATGCGGCACATGGACGAGCACCGCCGGCGGCACGCGGGCCGTGCTCGATAATCATGCTCACCACTGGGGCGCCGTCGCAAACTACCGGCACACCGCAAAGGATGACAGTCATCGGTCGACATCCTCCCGCGACGGCGGTTCCTCGATCGCGTTGTCATCTGCTGCGGTATTTTGCCCAGCATGAAACCCCAGGTCGCCGCGGCCGTTCCGGTGTGTTACGTCCGTGATCTCGAGTTGAGTCGGCGTTTCTATGCCTGTTTCGGTTACACCGAAGTGCGTGCAGGTGACGACGGCGCGTCCCGTTGGTCGCACCTGCAGTGCGGAGAGCATACTTTGCTGCTCGCTTGTGTCCGGCCGCTGTTGGTCACGGTAGAACTCCCGCTGTTGATCTACGTCTACGTCGAGAACCTCAAGGCGGTACAGGTCCGCCTGGACGAGGCGGACCATCCGTACGAGTTGGTGGGCTACCCAGATCACGCCCCGGGTGGCGAACTCAGTGTCAAGGACCCGGACGGGAACGTGGTGCTGGTCGGGCAACGAACAGCGATCGCGGCGCACGCGCGGGAGGAACCGACCGCAGCGGCCGTCCGAGTCTCCCTGATCAGGCAGGCAGCGGAGGCGGTCAGCCGGCGTGGCGGCGCACCGGTGTCGTGTCAGATCGGTGCCGCCGACGGCGGCCCCTGCGGCCGGCCGGCAGAACTGAAACTTGCTGACTCGTGGGGCGACACCGTGTGGGGGTGCACCCTGCATGCTGAGGAAGCGTTGATCAACGCATCCAGTGCGTTCATCGCCGCTGAGGACGCCGCCGGGCTCGGTCAGTGGCTGCGCCACCGTCATCGCGAAAGGTAGCCGAGTGGCCCGTGTGGCCAAGAGCGGTGCCACGGCCGACCTAGGTGTCATAGGCGGCGGCCGGCGTCATGAAGACGTAGGCGGCAGTGCTAGGAGGCGACCGCCGGTTCCGCGGTCCGGCGCTGGTGAAGCCATTCGCCGAAGGCGTCGTCGGTGATGGGCCGGGGGATGTGGTGAATGAAGTCGTCTTAGGCGCGCGCCGCGCCGCCTCTGGTGACGACTCCGGGTGGCGATCCGCTCAGTGGTCGAGGGCGGCCATGTTGGCTTCGTCGTAGCGGTCGCCGGTGGCCGGCGTCAGCTTGTCCAGCCGGGCGATCTGGCCGTCGGTGAGGTTGATGCGGTCGGCAGCGGCGTTCTCCTCCAGCCGGTCGATGCGCGTGGTGCCGGGGATGGGGGCGATGTCGTCGCCCTGGGTGAGCAGCCAGGCGAGGGCGACCTGCGCGGGCGTGGCACCGGCCTCGGCCGCGACGGCGCGAACCTCGTCGACGATGCGCATGTTGCGTTCGAGGTTGCCGCCGGCGAAGCGTGGGTTGGTACGGCGCCAGTCGTCGGCGTCGAGGTCGTCCAGCGTGCGGATGCTGCCGGTGAGGAACCCGCGACCCAGTGGGGAGTACGGGACGAGGCCCACACCGAGCTCGCGCAGGACCGGCAGCACCTCGGCTTCGGGGTCGCGGACCCACAGCGAGTACTCGGACTGCACCGCGGCGATCGGGTGAACGGCGTGCGCCCGCCGGATCGTCGCCGGCCCTGCCTCGGACAGTCCGATGTGACGGATCTTGCCCTCGGTTACCAGCTCGGCCAGCGCCCCGACGGTCTCCTCGATCGGCGTGTCCTGGTCACCCCGGTGCTGGTAATAGAGGTCCAGGTGGTCGGTGCCGAGGCGGCGCAGCGATCCCTCCACCGCGAGCCGGACGTTGGCCGCGGTGCTGTCGTTGCCCGGGCGGCCGGTGTGCGAGATGTGACCGAACTTGGTCGCGAGGACGACCTCGTCCCGGCGTCCCTTGATGGCGCGGCCGACCAGTTCCTCGTTGAGGTAGGGGCCGTACGCCTCGGCGGTGTCGATGTGGGTGACACCGAGGTCCAGGGCCCGCTGGATGGTGCGGATCGACTGGTCGTCGCGCTGGCCGGCGCCGGTGTAGAAGGCCGACATGCCCATGGCACCCAGGCCGATGCGGGAGGTCTCCAGGCCGCCGAGCGAGGTGGTTCTCATCGTGGTGATCCTCTTTCTGTGGTGACCGCGACCGCTTTAAGTTCCGGTCGGTACAGAACGCTACCACATCTGGACCGATCGGGAGTAAAGTCGTCTGTGAGGTGGGAGACAGCTGGCCGCAGGGGCCCGCCGACCCTGTTGACCCCGAGGAGGATGCCGTCATGAGTGGATCCCGGAGCACAGTGTTCGGCCGCCCCCGGGAGTTCGACGTCGACGAGGCACTGGAGCGGGCCATGCAGGTGTTCTGGGCCCGGGGTTACGACGGCACCAGCCTCACGGACCTGACCGGCGCGATGGGGATCACCAAGTCGAGCATGTACGCCGCCTTCGGCAACAAGGAGCAGCTCTTCCGCAAGGCCGTGCAGCGCTACGCCGAAGGGCCGGCCTCCTATGCGACGCGCGCCCTGCGGGAGCCCACCGCGCGCGCGGTGGCCGAGGCATTCCTGCGGGGGGCCGTCCGGACGACGACGTCACCCGGCCGCCCGGCGGGGTGCCTGTCGGTTCAGGGTGCGCTGGGGCTGAGCGAGCAGAGCCGGCCGGCGCACGACGTGCTGGCCAGTTGGCGCATCGACGCGGGCGACCAGCTCGAGGCGCGCTTCCGGCGCGCCGTGGAGGAGGGTGACCTCTCGCGTGACGCCGACCCCGGGCGCCTGGCCCGATACGTCATGACGATGGGGTTCGGCATCGCCGTGCAGGCCGCGAACGGTCTCGGGCCCGACGTGCTCGACGAGATCGTCGACACGGCACTGTTCGCCTGGCCGACGTGACCACCGCGCATCGTTCCGGTGTTGAGCGAACGGCCCTTCGCCGTCAATCTGGCCGAGGCCGAGGAGATGCAAGGCGCCGCCCGCGACACGCGTACCTTCATCGGGCTTCATGGGCGTTTCTCGCCCGCCGAGCCCCGTCGCCGGGTGGCGACGAGGCTCGGCGGAGCCTTCTCAGACCAGCGCGCGCACCCACTGGGCGTCCGAGAAGTCCAGGGTTTCGGCGAAGCGGCCGAGGTAAGGGAACAGGGCCGGGTTCTCGATGTGCCGGCGCAGGTCCGCACCGGTCGTCCAGCGCTCATTGAAGCGGTAGGAGCCGGTCTCGTCGGGGCTGTGGTAGATCGCGTACAGCTCGTAGCCGGGTTCCTCGCGGGCCGCGTCCATCACGGCCCTCATCGTCTTCTCGACCTCGCCGGCGTCCGCGTCCGGCTTGATTCGTGCCGAGCCCCAGAAGCCGACCGGGGTGGTGGACTCCAGCACCTCGGCGGGGGCGAATTCCTCGGCACGGAAGTGGTTGAGGTCAGACATGGTGGTGGCCTTTCTTGTTCGATCCCTTGCGGCCGCGGTAACAGCCACGCATCAAATGCTTGTCCGTCGCCGAGCGCCCGGCAAACTCCCCACAAGTTACTTACATCGAACTAGTAACTTGTCCTGGGACAGCTGTTGAAGCGTCGACGGGATCGGACAGCACGGCTGGCCGGCGCAGGCCGCAGGTCGTCGCACCCGGCATCGACAGCCGGGATGGAGGCCCTACCGGGACGACGACTACTGCTGCTGATGGTGCGCGGCGGTGGATCGGGTCGCTTCGCGTCATATCTGGCAGCGAACGATATCGACAGCGAATCATCGGCTGGCCGGGATGTTCCGCACGGTCATCACGCGGCAGCGATCGGCTGGCATGGAGTGCCCGAACACCGGAGCTGTCATGTGCTGCTCGGCACCGGCAGGCCGGAAGAATACGGAGCGCCCTTTCGCCAACCGCGAGGAGAATCCTGTATGCGCAAGTTCGTGGGTGCTGTAGCCGCGTTCGCGTTCGCCGCCGGCGGCATCGCCGTCACGGCCAACCCCGCCCAGGCCGCGCCGGCACTGCGGTTCCACTCCACCCAGTACGACTCGCCGGGCAAGGACACCCGCTCGAACGCGTCGCTGAACAAGGAGTGGATCGCTCTCGTCAACACCGGGAGCAAAGCGGTGAACCTCAAGGGATGGAAGATCGTCGACAAGTCGGCGACCTACACGCTCGGCAACGTCACCATCCCCGGCAAGGGCGGCAAGATCTATCTGCATACCGGGAAGGGCACCAACAGCAAGACCCACCTGTACTGGGGTCGCGGCAACTACGTGTGGAACAACACCGGCGACACCGCCACGCTGCGCACCAAGGCGGGCAAGGCCCACGACACGTGTACGTGGAAACAAAAGGCCGGCCGCACCAAGGTTGCCTGCTGACCTGCACATCCTGTTCCGGCCCGTCGCCTTCACGGTGGCGGGCCGGTTCCGTCTGCGGACACCGCGGGCTCTGTTCGGCGAACCGGTGCGGACAGTGCCCGGCGCCGGAACCGCATCGGCGGGTTTCTTCTTCTCGTCGCTGGAAAGCCCTTACGTCGAAGATCGGCGGACGCCGGCACCGCGAGACCTCGTGGTGCCGGGCGTCGAGAGGAGCGGAGCCGGCGGATGCTGACGGCCAAGGGCACGAAACGTGTTCAACCAGATGGTGGCGGCGGGATGGGCCGGCGGGACACCGTGTCGCAGGAGCTGATGGACGACCCCGACTGCGACCTCGACCGGCTGCAACGCACCTACCGGCAGTTCTCGACCGTGAACCGGCTCGTCTCGGGCTGGCAGCGGATCTACCGGCGATGGATCCGGCCGCGCCTGGACACCCACCGGCCCACCACCCTGCTGGACATCGGCTTCGGCGGCGGCGACATCCCCCGCGCCCTCGCGAGGTGGGCGGCTCGCGACGGCGTGCTTCTGCACGTGACAGCCATCGACCCGGATGATCGCGCCATCGCTCATGTGCGCGGGCTGCCGAACGCGGGCGTCGTTTTCGAACAGGCGTCGAGCGCGGAGCTGGTCGCCCGCGGGGACCGGTACGACCTGGTCACCTCGAACCACCTGCTGCACCACCTCGACACGGCGGCGCTGGCCGCCCTGCTGACCGACAGCCTCGCATTGTCGCGCCGACTGGCCGTTCACAACGACCTGTCCCGGACCCGCAGCGGCTACGGCGTCTACGCCGCCGCCACGCTGCCGTTCGCCCGCCGGTCCTTCATCCATCAGGACGGGCTGCTGTCCATCCGCCGCAGCTATCGGCGCCCGGAGCTGCAGGCAGCCGTGCCGACGGGGTGGCGCGTCACGTCGATGTTCCCGCACCGTCTGTTGCTCACCCACGAAAGAGAACACCCATGACCGGCTCTGGTACGACCGGACGAGCGACCCGGATCCTGGTGACCGCCGCCACCGCGAGCTACGTGGGCAACGGCGCTTTCGGCGCTGCTGTCGCCGCCGGTGTCATCGACAACAGCCGCATCCGCTGGCTGCACCACGCTTTGTTCATCGCCACGACGTCACTGACGGCGGTCGCGCTCGCGGCCAGCGCAATCGAGCGCCGGCCCGCCGGGCTCGCGCTGCTGCCGGCGGCCGCCTCGCTCACCGCTCTGCCGTACGCCGGTGGACAGCTTCGCCGGCATGTCGCCGTGGCCGGGTCGGCGGCGCCGGCGTTCGCGGCCGCTCTCATTTCCGCCTGGAGGAGTCACTGATGGAGTTTCTCGATGTGGTTCGTCGCCGCAGGACGACCAACGGTGCGTTTCTGCCAAACCCGGTCTCCGAGGAGCACCAGCGGCTCCTGATGGAGGTGGCGGGGCGCGCCCCGTCGCAGCTGAACAGCCAGCCGTGGCGGTTCGTGATCGTGGAGGAGCGCCCCACGATCGAGGCCATCGCGCGGATCAGCGGGGAGAGCATGACCGAGGCGATGTCCAACGGCACCTTCTTCGAGCGCTACAAGCCGTACTTCCGGTTCAGTAAGGAAGAGATGGAACGGCGGCGCGACGGCATGCTGTTCGACCGCCTGCCCGCACCGCTGCGCCCGTTCACCAGCCAGGTGTTCACCGCCCGGGGACAGAAGCTCATGAACGCCATGCGCGTCCCGCAGAGCCTGGGCGAGGAGAACCGCAAGCTCGTGGCCGGCTCGCCACTGCTGCTCGGCGTGATGCTCGACCGATCCGAGTACCGGCCCGGCGAGCTGTCGTCGTTCTACTCGGTGTTCAGCATGGGTGCGGCGATGGAGAACGTCTGGCTCACCACCGTCGAACTCGGCATGGGCATCCAGTTCATCTCTTTCCCGATGGAGGTCCCCGGCCGCTGGGACGAGATCGCCCGCCTGCTTCAGGTGCCGGACGAGCTGGAGCTGATGGCCGTGTACCGGCTCGGTTATCTGCCCGCCGAGCAGCGCCGGCCACCGATCGACTGGACCAGTGAGCAGCGCAGGCTGCCTTCGCAGTACGTCTTCCGCGGCACCTGCGCCACGCCCCAGGAAGGCTGGGACGAAAGAAGCCACGGATGAGACCGCCCACAGGTTTGAAGCGATTAGGTGGTGTGAACCCGGGCAGGCGATGATGCCTTTGGCGCGACGCGGCGACGCGCCCGAGGCAGGAGGTGGCGGGGGTGGGGGACTGGCTTCCCGACGCGCAGGTGCTCGCCATGCTCGACGCCGAACCGCAGGGCTGGGTGATCTCACGCGCGGTGCGCGACGGCGGCGTGATCGTCGATTTCGAGCTCGCCTACATCAACGACGCCGGTTGCCTGCTGCTCGGGCGCTCCCGTGACGAGCTGGTCGGATGTCATTACCGGCAGCTGTGGCCGGACACCGTGCACGACGGCACGCTGCCGTTCTACCAGGAGGTGGTGGAGACCGGTGTTCCGGCCGTGCGCTCGGTGTACTACGACCGCCCCACCGTCAGCGGCCATTTCGAGTTCCGGGTCGGCCCGTACCGCGACGGGATAATGGTTCGTTTCATCGACCTGCGCCAGGTCACCGTGTCACCGCAGTCGAGCGGCGGCGAGCGCCTGTACGACATGCTCGACACCGCGTTCGACGGGTTCGTGGTGCTGCGTCCCGTGCGGGACTCCGACGGGCAGATCGTCGATTTCGTCTGTGACTACGTCAACCAGCTCGGAGCGAAACTGACCGGCCGCAGCGCGGAGGATGTCGTCGGTCAGCCACTCAGCGAGGTCTCCGCCGAGAGCTGGGACAGCGGCCTGTTCGACATCTACCGCACGACCGCCGACACCGGGCAGCCGTACCGGCAGGAGCTCTCCTACCCGGAGATCAGCCAGGTGTGGGAGATCAAGGTCGGCCGCACCGGTGGCGGCCATGTCGCGGTGTCGTTCCGCGAGATCACCGAGCAGATCGACAGGCAGCAGCAGCTGACCGACACCGCTGCCCTGGCCGAGCAGGCCGCCGCCCGGGCCCGCAGCCTGGAGAGTGTGACCACGGCGCTGGTCGCGGCGAGCACGACAGCACAGGTCTATGCCGCTATCGGTTCGGTGCTCAGACCTTCCGCCGGCGGGCAGTCCCTGGCGTTGCTGTTGCGCCACGACCAGTCCCTGCGGTTGGCCTATCACGCCGGATACGAGCCTGAGGTCGTCGCTCACCTGCGGGAACTGCCCATCGACCATCCCTACCCGGCGGCCGTCGTGGCCCACGACGGCGAACCCCGCTATCTGACCTCGCTGGCGCAGTTCTACGCCACCCAATCCGGCGCGGCGACGGCGGTGTCCCCGGGGCAACGGCAGGCGTGGGCCTTCCTGCCGTTGACCGTCGCCGGCGAAGTGCTGGGCACGCTCGTCGTCGGCTACCGGCAGCCCCGCGACTTCGACGCCGAGACCAGGTCCACGCTGACGGCCCTGGCCGGCCTCGGCGCCCAGGCGCTGCAACGGGCGATGCTGTTCGAGACCAGCGTGTCGATCGCCTCCGAACTGCAGCACGCTCTGCTCCCGGCGGACCTGCCACACACGGCAGGGCTGCACCATGCCGCCCGTTACCTGCCGTGGACGCGCGGCGCCGAGGTCGGCGGTGACTGGTACGACATCATCGCCATCCGCGACGGTGTCGTCGGCATCGTCATCGGCGACGTCGCCGGGCACAACACCACGGCTGCGGCCGTCATGGGGCAGGTCCGCGACGCGCTTCGCGCCTACGCCCTCGCCGGGCACTCACCGGCCGACGTCATGCGCAACACCAACCACCTGATCCGCGCCCTGCGGCTGAACACCATCGCGACGTGCTGTTACCTGCAACTGAACGTCGCCGACGGCACCGTCACCGGGGTGCTCGCCGGACACCCGGCGCCGATCCTGCGTGACGGCCACACCACTGGCCTGCTCCAGCTCCCGACGCACGCCCCGCTCGGCGCATCCGACAAGGTCGTCTACCGCGAGAGCAGCTTCGTCTTCCCGCCGGCCGCGGTGCTGGTGCTCTACACCGACGGGCTCGTGGAGGACCGCAGCCATCCCATCGACCTGGGCCTGGACGAGTTGTGCGCAGCGGTGCGCAGCGCACCCGGCGGGAACCCCACAGACATCCTCGACCACATCCTGACCAGCGATGTGGGGCCCCGCCCTCGACGCGATGACATCGCGCTGCTGTGCCTCACCCGGGAATCCGCCGCGTCCAGCTGACGGGCGCCGGGTTGCGCTGGGACGTGACGGCGGGGAACCTCACGCCGGTGAGATCCTCCGAGACGGCCCACAGCCGCTGCTGGACGGCCACTTCGTACGACGCCGGGCTGGAGGTGACCAGCCGGGGGTGGCCCATGATCTCGTAGCGCCCGCCAGGGCCGTAGTACTGGCCGCCGAACGCGCCGGGGTCGGTGGCGGCGCGCAGGGTCGGCAGTGCGCCCATCGCCGGCGTCTGGGTGATCAGCGGCGCGAGCCAGGTGATCGGAAGCCGGAGGGCCGCGGGGGTGTTGCGGGCGAGCTCCGTGCTGGACAGGCCGGGGTGCGCGGCCACCGCGACGGTGGTGCCGTGCGGCGCGAGCCGGCGCTGCAGCTCGTAGGTGAACATCAGGTTGGCCAGCTTGGACCGGCCATAGGCGGTGACCCGGCTGTACGACCGCTCCGACTGCAGGTCGTCGAAGTGGATCGCGGCCCGGATGCGGTGTCCGGTGCTGCTGACCGTCACCACGCGCGAGCCGGGCACCGGCAGCATCAGGTCCAGCAGCAGCCCGGTGAGCGCGAAGTGGCCGAGGTGGTTGGTGCCGAACTGCATCTCGAAGCCGTCCCGGGTGGTCTGCTTCGGGGTGTACATCACGCCGGCGTTGTTGATCAGTAGGTCGATCCGGTCGAGCCGGGACCGCAGTGCCGCCGCCGCGGTCCGGACGGAGTCGAGCGAGGTCAGGTCCAGCGCCTGCACGGTCACGTCGCCGGTCATCCGGGCCGCGGCCTGTTCCCCCTTCTGGACGTTGCGCACGGCGAGCACGACGGACGCGCCGCGCTCGGCGAGCGCCTTGGCGGTCTCGTACCCCAGGCCGGTGTTGGCGCCGGTCACCACGGCCACTCGCCCGCGCTGGCCCGGGATGTTCGCCGTGTTCCACTTCTCGCCCATGCCAGGCTCCCCATCAATAGCGTACCGAAGGTATCTTGTGCCGACGACGCTAAAGTACCCCCGGTACGTTGTCAACGTACCGCAGGTACTTAAGTTAGGGTGGTGATCGTGACTTTCCAGCGAGCGCGAACCGAGGAGCAGCGGGAGATCCGCCGGCGGGCAATCCTCGACACGGCAGCGGCGATGCTCGACGAGATGCCCGTGGCCGCGGTCACCCTGAACGAACTCAGCCGCCGGGTCGGCCTGGCGAAGCCGAACGTGCTGCGCTACTTCGAATCCCGCGAGGCGGTGCTGCTGGAACTGCTGGACCACTTCCTGAAGCAGTGGCTGACGGACCTGGCCGGCGAGTTGGCCGACGGGGTCGACGCGAACCTGCCGATGGCCGAGCGCGCGACGGCGGTGGCCGAGGTCCTCAGCCGCTCCCTCGCCACCCGCGTGGTGATGTGTGACCTGTTCGGTGCACAGGTCAGCGTCCTGGAGCACAACGTCTCCGTCGAGGTCGTGGCACGCTACAAGCGCGCTTCCCTGGAACGCCTGACCACCATGACCGCCCTGCTCCGCAAACATCTGCCGGAGCTGGGCGAGAACGCGACAGCGTTCAGCCTGCAGACCATGGTGGTGGCCGGCGCGCTCCCGGCGTACAGCAACCCGCCACCCAGCCTGCAAGCCGCCTACCAGGCCGAGCCGGACCTGGCCGAGGTCCACCTGAACCTGACGGACGCTCTGCAGCTGTCGCTGACCGCAACCCTGCTGGGCGTGCTGCCCCGCCACAGGTGATCACAGGTGACGGCCGGCGTGGACCGCCGGGCCGCGACGCTCGTTCTTCGCCGCGTACATGGCGAGGTCGGCGTCGTGCAGGACCGCGTCCACCGGCCGGGTGCCGTCGACGGTTGCCGTGCCGATGCTGGCGCCGACATGCACCCGCGTCCCGCCGGCCTCGATCGGTTGCTCGACCGCGGTGGCGATGCGGGTCAGGAATGCCGGCACATCGTCGGGAACGCCGGCGGTGACGACGGCGAACTCGTCGCCGCCGAGCCGGGCCACCAGGTCGCCGACACGCACCGCCGTTCGCAGCCGTTGCGCGACCGCAACGAGTACGGCGTCGCCCGCGGCGTGCCCGTATCGGTCGTTGATCGGCTTGAACTCGTCGAGGTCGATCAGCAGGACGGCGGCACCGGCCGGTGCCGTGGCGAGGTGCTGCTGGAACAGGGCCCGGTTCGCCAGGCCGGTCAGCGGGTCGTGGAACGCCAGATGCTGCAGCCGCTCGGCGAGCCGGTCCCGTTCGGTCAGTGCCTGGCGCAACTCCGCGACCTTGCCGTCGATGGCGGTCAGCAGCCGGGCGTTGTCGATGAAGGCGGTCACCTGCCGGACCACGACGAACGCGGTGCTCACGCACACGCCGGCGACGGTGATCCACGCCTGCGGGATCAGGCCTTCGGTCGCGAGCACGCCGATCATCAGCGAGAAGGTGGCGCCGATGGCCGCGTACGGAAGCAGGCTGTACGGGCGCCGCCCGGAACGCCGTAGCTCGTGCGGGTTCTTGCGGGCCTGCAGCAGTTGCACCCGGGCGGCGGCGCCCAGCAGGACGACCACCGCGGCTGTGCAGGCGGATTCCCAGCCGAGCTGGTCGTGCTCGATGAGCCACGGCCGGGCGCCGCGAGTGACGCCCTCCACCGTGCAGGCGATGATGCCGAGCATGCCGGCCCAGAACGTGAACGGCGCCGCGGGGCTGCGCAGCAGCTTGATCCCGGCGAACACCGCGAGCAGGAACGACGTCGGCCCGATCAGCATCTGCAGGAGATGGCCGGAGCCCGTCGCCCCGCCGCTGGCCGACGCCATCGTCATGTAACAGCCGAACGTCGCCGCGGCGACCATCACGGTTGCCGTGTCCAGCCAGAATCGCAGCCGCTCCCGGCCGGAGTCGAGGCCCAGCGGACAGGTCAGCAGCACGGACACCACCGCCACGGTGCCGACGAGAATCGCCACCGAGTAACCCTGTCCGCCCAGGACCGCGGCGACGCCGCCGGGATCGCGGGCGATCACCGGGAGCTGCGTCACCACGCCGACGGCGAAACTCAACCCGGCGAAGCCCATCGCACCCCAGACCCGCCGATGCGCTCGCGACAACCCGGGCGTGTGGACCAGCCGCCATCCCGTGACGGCCATGAGCACTTCGACCGCTCCGGTGACCGGCCACAGCACCAGCAGCTGCACGGTGCGCCCGCCGAGCCCCGAGCCCAGGATCGCGACGCTCAGACAGCCGGCGACGGCCAGCACCACCAGGACCGGGTCGAAACGCCGGCCGGGCGGTGATGCGGCGATCGGGCTCATCAGTCCTCGTCAGGGTGACTAGTGGTGGCAATGCTGCGCACCATGGCTGATCGGCGGCGGAGCTGTGCGCTTGAGGGGTCCACCCGGCGAGGTTGCGATCGCGAGAAACTGTGATCAGTGGGCTTCGAGCCGATAGGTGTGGGGTGAGACGTGTTCCTGCGGCTGCCGTGCCCGTCGCCGCCGCGCTGATGGGTCTGCCTACCCTGGTGGCGCCGGAGACGGCTGCGGCGCAGCTGACATACACCGCCGCCTTCGGCGCGCTGGCGGTGTTCGCCTGGCTCGGGGCGCGCAGACGAGTCGGCCGCGCCCGCGTGGCGCACGGGCTGATCGCTGCCGCGCTCACCGTCTGGCTGGCCGGCGATCTGCTCTATTGGGCCCTGACGCGGCGGTACGGCGAGCTGGGCGACGTGTCCGCCGCCGACGTGTTCTGGGTGGCCGGCTATCCGCTGCTGGCGGCCGGCATGGTGCTGATGGTCCGGTTGCGCGCGCCGGGCCGGTTACGCGAGGCAGCCCTCGACGCGCTGGCGATGAGCGTCGCGGTGGCGGCCCTGGTGTGGCAGTACATGATTTCGCCGGAGATCGACGGGCCCCCGTCGTGGGGCACCCTGCTCACCGCGTTCTATCCGTTCGGGGACGTCCTGCTGTTCGCCGCGGCCGCCCTCGTCGTGCTGGCACCCGGCCGGCGCAGCGGACCGACCACCTATCTGCTGACCGCGCTCACCCTCACCTTGGCCGGCGACGTGGCCATCTCGGTCATGTCGCTGAACTTCGAGGCGTTCGACACCGCTCGGCTGGACCCGGTGCTGCTGCTGGCCAACGCCATGTTCGCCGCCGCTCTGTGGCACCCGGACGCCGCACAGCTCAGTGACGCCCCGCAGAGTGACCGGGAGCGCCTCCACCTGGCCCGGGTCGTCTTCCTCGGCGTCTCCCTGCTCACGCTGCCCGCACTCAGCACCATTCACGCCGGCGGGCGGGGGGTCGACCGACTGGCGACACTGACCGCCATGGGACTGCTGACGGGGATCGTGCTGAGCCGGTTCATGCTGGTCGTCCGCGAGCAGGAACGGGCACGTGACGCCCTCGCGCACCGGGCCAGCCACGATCAGCTGACCGGGGCGGTGAACCGGCCGGAGCTGCACGCACGGCTGGCCGCCGTGCTGCGGCAACCCGGCGGCCCGGCGCCGACGGTGCATTATCTGGACCTCAACGGCTTCAAACCGATCAATGATGAGTACGGCCATGCGGTCGGTGACTTCATTCTCGTCGAGGTGACCGCGCGACTTCGGGCAGCCGTGTCGGAGGGGGACACGGTGGCCCGGATCGGTGGCGACGAGTTCGTCGTGTTGTCCGAGGCGGCAACGGACCCGGAGACCTTGACCGAACGTATCCGCCGGGCGGTCACCGCCCCGTTGCGGTTCGGGCCGGACGACCTGCACGTGGGCGTCAGCATCGGTTGTGCGGTGGCGACCCCACCGGGCCGGTACACCTGCGACAGCCTGCTCGCCGAGGCGGACGCGAACATGTACCGCGACAAGATCGCCACCAGGTCGCCGGGCGTGGCTGCCGCTACCGGAAGCGGCCGGCCGGCAGGAAACGATCCGGCCGCAGCGCCCGCCCGGTGATCCGCACGTCGCCGATCCAGCCGTAGAAGCCCTGGTCGTACCGAAGATCGAACGACGTCCCGCCCAGCGTGAACGGCAGTCCCACCGTGGCGATGCCCCGCGCCGGCCGGGTGGGGTTGCGGGCGATCGGCGAACCGTTGACGTAGACGACGCTGCGCCGCCCGTCGTTCACCACCGCCACGTGCTGCCACACGCCCACCGGCACGGAATGGCTCCAGTGCGTGGGGTTGTGGTCGCCCTCGTGGGAGTACACCACGTACTGGACGAACCGCTCGGGGGAGAGGTTGAGGCTGCACGTCGGTTCCAGCGGCGACCAGCCACTCTGCTTGCCCGCGTCCCCGGCCCGCCCTTCCCAGCTGAACACCCCCATCCAGTTGTGGTCGCCGGTGAACGGCTCCGGCAGCTTCAGGAAGGCCTCGATGGTGTACCCGTCCAGGAACTTCATGCTGTTCAGCCCGGAGTCGGCAGCCGTCTGCAACAGGGCGCCGCGGGCCGGGACGCTCCCGCCGTCGAAGCGCAGGCTCGCGTGGGACGGCGCCCCCACGTGGTGCTCCGCCGACACCTGGAGGACCTCCGGCGCGCTGCCGGGCAGCCGCTTCACGGTCAGGTGGTGCCCGTTGCCGGACTGGTCGGGCACCGTGGCGCCGTCCGCCACCGACTGCCCCGCCGTGTCGAACCGCCAGTAGGCGACGGTGTGCCGGTCGACGACCTGCCGGGCGGGCCGTGGCGCGGGCAGGACAGGTGGCGCGAACCCGGCGAAGCGCCGGTCGAAGTCGATCTCCAGGCTGAACCGGTCGGTGTCCCCGGTCAGCTCGATGGTCTCCTGCGCCAGGGGCGTACGCCCGTGCGCATCCCCGGCCAGGAACCACGGCGCGAACGTCTCCACGTCGACCCGGTTGCGTACCAGATCGAAGTGATAGAGCCGGATCATGCTCGCGCCGCCGTAGTAGCGGTCCTGGTAGTTCGTGATGTGCACATGCACGTCGTGACCCGCGGCGTTGCGCAGCACGGCCCGCCCGGGCGGCCAGTAGTGCCCGTTGAGGGTGAGGAAGATCTGATCGTTGTCCTTGATCAGCCGGTCCCACAGCCGCCGGCCGTGCTGGGACAGGAACGCCTGACCGTCGTCGTCGGCGTAGGCCAGGTCGTGGGTGGTGACGATCGCCGGCAGCGTCGGGTGTTCGCGGAGCACCTCCTGCGCCCAGCTGAGCCCGCCGTCCGAGATCCGCCAGTCCAGCGCGAGGATCAGCCACTGCCGCCCGCCGGCGCTGATCCGGTGCGCGCTGTTGTAGCCGTCCGGCGTCGCCCCTAGGAAGCTCGGCCGGCCCCGGAACCGCGCCGGTCCGAACGTGCGCAGATAGGCCGAGTCGCCGCGCTGGTCGGTGCTGGACCCCGGCACGTCGTGGTTTCCGGCAAGCACGCTGTAGGGGAGCCGTCCGTCGATCGCGCGGAACGTGGCGCCGGCCAGATCGAGCTCCTGCTCGGTCCCGTGCTCGGTGATGTCGCCGAGGTGGGTGAGGAACGCGATGTTGTCCTCGGCCCGCTGCTCCAGCAGATAGCGGAAGGTCTCCCGCACCGGCGTGGGATCCGCGCTGTCGGCGTCGAACAGGTACTGGGTGTCCGGCAGCACCGCGAGCGAGAAGCGCGGGCTGCCGGCGTCGAAGCCGCCGCCCTTGCCGGAGGCGGCGGCGGGGGCCGGGGACGTCAATGCGGGCGCGGCGACCACGGCCGGCGCGGCCGAGGCGGTCAGCGCCGCCCTGATGAGGTTTCGTCGATCCACGCCGGACACCATCGTGGACCAACGGCAACAGCAATCTGCCGCAATGCAAGCGCCAGGCGAACATCTCGCGCGCCGCGGTGGCGCCCTTGCCGGACGTCGCCGGCGTCAGGAGCCGGCGAACGTGTCGGCGCCCAGCACGGCGAGCAGTGCGAGCTTGTCGTGATCCTCGGTGCCGGGGGTGGCGGTGAAGATGAGCAACGACTGCCCCTGATCGGGGTCGAGCAGGGTCTGGCAGTACAGGTCGATGCGTCCCACCTCGGGGTGGACGAAGCGTTTGGCGCTGCTCCACCGCAGTCCCACCTCCTGGCGGCTCCACAGTTCGGCGAACTCACTGCTCCGGTGTTGCAGGTCGGCCACGAGCAGGGCGGCCGGTGATCCGGGACCCTGCGCGGCCGCTCCGGCGCGCAGAATGGCGACGTAGACGCGGCTGTGCAGGTCGTGGTCGTCAGGCAGGTACCGATCACGGGCGGTGGGGTCGGTGAACCAACGGTAGAGGGCGCTGCGGGCCTGGCCGGTGTGCAGCGTCTCGTCGCCGAGCAGAGCCACGGCGGGCGGCGTCTGTTGCAACGTCTCGCCGATCGAACTGACGATCTGCGCCGGGGTGTCCTGGAGCCGGTCCATGACGCGCAGCAGACCGGGACTGATGTGCGCGTCGCGCAGGTGCCGTGGTTGCAACCGGTGACCACACAGCAGGAACAGGTGGTCACGTTCGTCCGGGGTCAGGCGCAGGCCCCGGGCGATGGCAGCAGCCATCTGCTGCGACGGCTGGGACCCACTGCCACGCTCCAGACGAGCCAGATAGTCGGCCGACATGTCGCACAGCTCGGCGACCTCCTCCCGGCGCAGCCCGGTCGTGCGCCGACGGGCACCGCGGCGCAACCCGACATCCTCGGGCTGCAGGGACTCCCGCCGGCCGCGCAGGAAGGCGGCCAGGCCGTCGCGGTCCAGTGTCGTGTCCACCATCGGGCTCCCGCCTTGAACGTCGTATGCCTCGGCCTCATCGTCCGGTAGCCGGCCACCGTTAGCCACGCCCTGCCATTCAGTGGCTGAGCAGGTCCTTCATCCACCGGCACGGGGCCGCTTCTACTGGATCGCGGCAGATCGAACACGTTTCCATCAGGAGGAAACTTCATGACCAAATGGACTGTGGACCAGGTGCCGAGCATGACCGGCAGGACGGTGGTGATCACCGGTGCCGGTGGGGGGATCGGGCTGGTGACGACCCGCGAGCTCGCCCGGGCCGGCGCCCACGTGGTGCTGGCCGTGCGTGACGTCGACAAGGCCCGCCGTGCCGTGGCCGGCATGCGAGGTGACCTCGACGTTCGGCACCTCGACGTTTCCGACCTGGATTCGATCCGTGCGTTCGCGCAGTCGTACACCGGCGACATCGATGTCCTGATCAACAACGCCGGGGTGATGGACATCCCGGCGGCCCGCACGCCGCAGGGGCTGGACCTGCAGACCACGACGAACTACTTCGGGCCGTTCCTGCTCACCAACCTGCTGCTGCCCCGGTTGGCAGGCCGCGTGGTGACGGTGTCCAGCCAGCTGCACCGCTTCGGCAAGCTGGACCTCGGCGATCTGGACTGGCGCACCCGCAAGTACAACGGGCTGGCCGTCTACGAGTCGTCCAAGCTCGCCGTCGTGCTGTTCTCCTTGGAACTGCAACGCCGTTTGACGGCCGCGGGCAGCCACCTCCGCTCGATCATCGCCCACCCCGGTGTCGCACGCACCGGACTGGTCACGCACTCGAAGCTCAACATCGTCAACCGTCTGCCGTTCCTGGTCCAGGACGTCGAACACGGGGCACTGCCTCTGCTGTACGCGGCGACCCAGGATGTTCCCGGCAACGCGTACGTCGGCCCGGACGGTCTGTTCAGCTTCACCGGACACCCGGTCGTCCGTAAGCCCGGCCGCGCGGGCCAGGACCCGGTGGCCGCCCGAAAGCTGTGGCAGGCCACCGCCGCTCTCACCGGGGCGTGAATCAGGCGCTGCCGGTCGCGGACTCCGGTCCTGACCCGGTGAACTGACGGAGCAGCAGGCTCAGTCGCCGCTCGTGCTGCTCGCGGCGCAGGCGACCGGCCCGGGTCAGGGTCATGAGTCCGTGCAGGCCGGCCCAGAACACCTCGGTGCGGGCGTCGAGGTCGTCGTCGCCGGCGACCGCCCGCACCGCCTCGCGGATCTCGCTGAAGCCCTCCTGCAGCGGGGCCGGGGTTTCCGGGCTGGCGAAGGTCAGATCGACGGCACTGGTGAACATGGTCTCGTACAGGACCGGCCGCGTCTCGGCGAAGTCCGCGTACGCGGTGGCCACCGCGGTCAGCGAGGCTCGGGCGTCGCCGGCCGAGGCGCGGGCCGCCCGCAGGGCGGTGGCCAGTTCGGCGAAGCACTCGACCGCCACGGCCGCCATGATGGCGTCCTTGCCTTTGAAGTGGCTGTAGAGCACCGGCTGGCTGTATTCGATGTGGTCGGCGAGCCGGCGTGTCGTGACGGCGTCCCACCCCTCGGCCTCAGCGAGCTGCCGGGCGGCGCCGATGATCAGCCGCTCCCGCTCCTGACGTTCGCGCTGACGGCGCTCCTGGATCGGCATGCCCACATCCTAGCGGCGCTAGCTCGACTATCAATGACATGTTAGTGTCGCTCCTGAATCTAGCGGTGCTAGCAAGGAGTTGTTGTGGTCACCACGCTCGCCTATGGGCTCGCCATCGTGCTCAACCTGTTCATCGTCTTCATCGGGGCCCGGTTCCTGCTGGCCCCTCACTCAGCTGCCGCGGGCTACGGCGTACCGGCCGAAGCGGGACAGGCAGACGCCTACCTTTCGGTCAAAGGAGTTCGCGATCTGACGTACGGCCTGGTCGGCCTGACTCTTCTGGCCTTCGTCGGTGCTGAGGCCGAGGCCTGGTTCATGCTCGTCGTCGCCCTGGCCCCGCTGGGAGACACGGTGATCGTCCTGCGCCACGGCGGCACCAAGGCCGTGGCCTTCGGCATCCACTTCGCGACGGCGGTGGTCGTACTCCTCAGCGCCGTCCTGCTGTTCGCCGCCTGACGCGACCCCGAGCGGCGCCGCTATCGCATCCGTCACGGGCTGAAGGGTCAAGTCGGCGGCCGCAGCGCCGAACAGAAACCGTGTGAAGGTGAATCGCGCAAGCGGCCGGTCGGCGCGGGAGCAGTGGCGCCGGCTGCTGGAGGCCCGCGCGACGGCCCGGTCGGCCATCGCCGGCACCGGGGCCGGCATCGTCATCCTGGCCGTCTCGGCGGTGCTGGCCTCCACCGGCATGGCCGAGACCACCGAGGAGGTCCGCCGCGTTCAGACGATCACGCAGAAGCTGAACGGGTTGTCGGTCCAGATCAACGCGGAGGACGCCGCGCTGCGGGAATACCTGGCCACCGGCGGCACCGAGTACCGTCGCGGCCAGCTGACGGCGAAGCTCGGTGCGGGCCTGGCGAACCTGGAGTGGTTGCAGCGCAACAGCGCGGTCGACCGGTCGGAGCTGGACGCCATCCGCGGCGCCTACGAGAACTACAACCGGATCGTCGTCGACATCATGTCGCGCGCCGACCGGGGCACCGACGTCGCCGGATACACCGATCTCGCCGCACTGACCTTCGCGCCGCTGCGCGACACCGTCCTCGACCTCGGCGACCACCATCAGCAGGAACTGTCCGGCTACCTGCGTGAGGTCAACCGGCGTGCCGAGCTGTTGAACGGCATCGCCGCGGCGACGATCGCGATGGTCGTTGCGCTGTTCGCGATCTGCGCGCGAGTGCTCTTCGTCTATCAGCGCGGCGCCGAACGGCAGGCCGAGCAGCGGCTGCACGAGGCCACCCACGACCCGCTGACCGGGCTCGGCAACCGGGCGAAGCTACGGGACGAACTCGACGCGGCGGTGCACAACTGGCAGGCGACGGGCGGGCAGTTCAGCCTGCTGCTGATCGACCTGGACCGGTTCAAGGAGGTCAACGACTCGCTGGGGCACCACGTCGGTGACGAGCTGCTGATCGAGGTGGCCCATCGGCTGAACGACAACTGCCGGGCCGGCGACGTCGTGGTACGCCTCGGCGGGGACGAGTTCGCGCTGATCATGCCCACGACGCCGGACCGTCCGGACGCGCTGGAGGCCGGACAGCGCATCCTCGAGGCGCTGCGCCGGCCGATCCAGCTGGACGGCCTGCTGGTCGACATCGACGCGAGCATCGGTGCCGCGTCGTACCCGCGCGACGGCCAGGACGCGGCCGAGCTGCTGCAGCACGCGGACGTCGCCATGTACGCGGCCAAGCGCCGCCACGTCGGCGTGTACGGCTACGACACCTCGCTGGACAGCGGCGACGCGAGCCGGCTGACTCTGCAGGGCGAGCTGCGGCGCGGCGTCGAGCGTGGCGAGCTGGTCGTCTTCTACCAGCCGAAGATCGACGTGGCCACCCGCCGGCCCTGCGGTGCCGAGGCCCTGGTGCGCTGGCAGCACCCCGAGCGGGGACTGCTCGGCCCGGACGCCTTCGTCCCGCTGGCCGAGGAGAGCGGCCTGATCGACCTGATCACCGCCGAGGTGCTCGACCAGGCCCTGGCCCAGGTCGGCCCGTGGACAGGACTCGGCCACGAGATGCCGGTCTCGGTGAACGTCCCGGCCCGGTCGCTGACCGACGACACGTTCCCCGGCATGATCGCTGCGGCGCTGGCGCGTCATCGCGTACGCCCGCAGCTGTTGACCTTGGAAATCACCGAGAGTGCCGTGATCGCCGACCCGGTGCGCGCCGGCGAGGTGCTCGCAGAGCTGCGGGAGCAGGGTGTCTCCATCTCGATCGACGATTTCGGCACCGGATATTCGTCGATCGCGCACCTGCGCGACATGCCGCCGCACGAGCTCAAGATCGACCGGAGCTTCGTGACGGACATGTGCGGGAACGCCCGGGACGAGACCATCGTGCGCGCGATCGTGGACCTGGCCGAGAATCTGAAGCTTCGGGTCGTCGCCGAAGGTGTGGAGACCGAAGCGGCGCTTCAGGCCCTCGGCGACCTCGGTTGTCACGAGGCGCAGGGCTATCACATCAGCCGGCCGCTCCCGGCAGCCGACATGACTGCGTGGCTGACCCGATCCAGGATGACGGTTAGCTCCTTTTGAGGTGGCTTGCCCGGATACCGTGAGCAGGTGAACCGCCGAGCCCTGATGACGTCGGTGTGCGCGGTCGTGGGCGCTGCCGGTGCCGGCCTGGCGACCGGTTGCAACCGATCGCCGTCGGCCACGACCGGCCCGGTGACCGTGCTGCTCGGTGAATCGGTCCAGCCGACGAGTCCGCTGGTCGCCGCCGAGAAGTTCTTCGCCGAACGGGTGGCCGACCTGACCGGCGGCCAGTGCCTGGTGACCGTCAAGCCCGGCGGCGAACTCGGCGACGAGCAGCGCATGGCGGAGGCGCTGCGCACCGGGAAACTCGCCTTCTGCAAGACGCTGCTGGCGAACCTCACCGCCTACGACAAGCGGCTCGGGGTGACGAGCCTGCCCTACGCGTTCACCGACCGGGAGCGGTGCCTGGAGAGCATGCGCGGCGACTTCGGCCGCCGATGCTCGGCCATCCTGGGCGAACACGGACTCGTCATGCTCGGCTTCTTCTACGCCGGGGACCGCAATTTCTACAACCGGGTACGCCCGATCCACGCGCCGGCCGATCTCAAAGGGCTGCGAATCCGGGTGCCGCAGAGCATCCTGTCGATCGACATGATCAACACGCTGGGCGCCACCGCCGTGCCGCTGGCAACCAACGACATCGGGTCCGCCCTGGCACAGGGGCTGGTCGACGGTGCCGAGAACAGCGTCGTCTTCTACGCGACCGAGAAACACCTCGAGCACGCCCCGCACTTCTCCTGGACCCGCCACCAGCACGGGGTCGACGTGCTGCTCGCCAGCGCGAAATGGCTGTCGGAACGTCCGGCCCCGATGCGCGACGCGATCAGGGAAGCGGGCCGCCTCGCCCAAGAGGAGGAGATCCGGCTGTGGGCCGCGGCCACGGGCGACAGCACCGGCCTGGCACGACAGCAGGGCAGCCGGTTCGACGACGTCGACGTGGCCGCCTTCCGGCGAGTGCTGGCGAAAATGATCAGTGCGCACCGGGGCACCTTCGGTGACCTCGCCACCCTGCTGCCGGGCGCGGGCTGATCACCGCCCGGTCATCGTGAACCCCGCGAGCCGGGTCCCTCCGCAGAGGGACCCGGCTCGCTACTCCGAGGGATGCGACAGGGGTCCGGTCACGCCGAAGGTGGAGGCCACCGGCGGGCTGAACTCCGCAGCATCAGGAGGAGATCCGATGAGAACAGTATTCCGTCATTTCGCAGTGACCGCGTTTGCTGTCATGGCCACGGCGATGGGCGCGTCTGTCGTGAGCGGCACGGCAGACGCGTCGACCACGAATTCCACCGCGGTGCAGGGCTGGGGCCGCCTGCGCTATCAGGACCCGACGCATGACGTGCAGTTCTCCGTGAACGCCGCCGTCACGTACCCGGCGGGGACGACCGACCCGATGAACGGCGCCGCCCACGGCACGGCGCGGATCTCCCACTACGCCCCGAACTGGCCGGGCGGGCCGATGACCATCTGGGCACAGATCAGAGTCGACTGCGTCGTGACGGGCGGCCGGGTCGCCACCATCACCGGCGAGGTCATCGACGCGGACCCGATCAGCCGCGAGAACGGGTGGATGAAGCAACGGTTCGGCTTCAGCATCGCCGACAACGGTCGCGGTGATGTCGATCGGGTCGGCTGGTCCGGTCCACAGCTGCGCGGCGTGCCCGGGCGCCCGGACGATCCGGAGCTCCGGCGATGCATGGCGCCGGCACCGTTCTTCGCTGTTCAGGCCGGCGGATACACGGTTGGCGCGGCCCCCCGCGACGGCCGGAGCATGCCCTCGGTGGAAAGGAAGCCGGATGGCGCTGTTCGATGATGCGTACGCGGCGAACCCGCATCCCACCCTGGCCGAGCTCCGGCAGACCGGGCCGGTGCACCGGGTCACCTCGGCTGCCGGGATTCCGTTCTGGATGGTCACCCGGTGGGACGAGGCTCGGCAGGTGCTGACCGATCCGTCACTGTCCAAGCAGCAACCGGTCGACCAACTGCCCCGGCAGCTGCGTACGGCCCTGGAGACGCAGATGCTGCTGCGCGACCCGCCGGACCACACCCGGCTGCGGCGGCTGGTCTCGGCGGCTTTCACCGCACGCCGCGTGCAGGTCCTGGCCCCGCGGGTCGAGGAGATCACCGACCGGCTGCTCGGCGAGCTGGCCACCGCCTCCACGCCGGACCTGATCGACGGGCTGGCCGCCCCGCTTCCGGTGCAGGTGATCTGCGAGCTGCTCGGCATCCCGGCCGCCGAGCGCGGCCCGGTCCGTGCCTGGTCCGACTCGATCATCCTGGGTGATGCCGGCGCGGCCGACATGGTCCGGGCCATGTCCGAGATCGTCGCCTACTTCGGTGACCTGCTCGCCCGCAAGCGTGCCCGGCCCACCGACGATCTTCTCGGCGCGCTCCTGGCAGTCGTCGACGACGGTGACCGGCTCTCCGACGACGAACTGGTCGGCATGGCCCTCCTGCTGCTGGTGGCCGGGCACGAGACCACGACGAACCTGATCGGCAACGCCGTCCACCTGCTCTGCCAACTCCCGGACAAGCGGAACGACCCAGCGCTGCTACCCGCCGTGGTCGAGGAGGTGTTGCGACTGGCCAGTCCGGCGGCGACCACGACGTACCGGGTCACCACCCGAGCGATCACGCTCGGGGACACCACGATCCCGGCCGGCGAGCAGGTGCTCGTCTCGCTGCTCGCGGTGAACCGCGACCCGCGACGGTTCACCGACCCGGACACGTTCGATGTGGACCGCGACGACGGCGGGCATCTCGCCTTCGGCCACGGGATCCATTTCTGCCTGGGCGCGCCGTTGGCCCGGCTGGAAGCGCAGATCGCCTTGGGCCGGCTGTTCGCTCGTTACCCGGACGTTCAGCTCGCGGTGCCACCGCCGGAACTCCGGTGGCGTACCGGGCTGCTGATGCACGGGTTGCGGACCCTGCCGGTCCGCCTGCAACCCACGGCTAGATCTTCTTCTGGTCGTACGACCTGAGCCCGGTTGTGGTGAAGATGTCGGGGCCGCGGCGACAATCGGATGATGATCGAGCTTCGCACCGAGCGTCTGCTGTTGCGGCAGTGGCGAGACGATGACCTTGACGTCCTGGCGCGGATGTACGCCGATCCTGAGGTGATGCGATACATCCGGGACGGATCCGTGCAGAGCAGGCCGGAGACTGCCGAGCACCTGATGCGGATGCGGCAGCACTGGGACGAGCACGGCTTCGGGCTGTTCGCGGCCGAGCTGGCGAAGACCGGGGAGTTGACCGGCTGGGTCGGGCTGGCGGTGCCGCACTTCCTGCCCGAGGTGATGCCGACCGTGGAGATCGGGTGGCGGCTGGGACGGTCGTTCTGGGGTGCCGGACTGGCGACCGAGGGCGCGCGGGCGGTCCTGCGCTTCGGGCTCGTCGATCAGGGGCTGGAGCAGTTGGTCAGCATCCGGCAGGTGGAGAACGTGCGCTCCGCCCGGGTGATGGAGAAGATCGGCCTGACCCTCGACCGGCGCACGACCGTGCCGGGCAACGGCCGGCTGGTCGACGTGTACGCGATCAGCCGCGACCAATACTTGAAGAAGTAAGGATGCTCCGGGTCCGGTGGCCACGTTCGCCGCCACCGGACCCTGGTGCCCTACGCGGGCGCCGGCCGGTACCGCACGTCCACCTCGGCCGTCGGGTCGTCGGCTCCGGCGCGGTGCAGGTAGATCGGGCGGCCGCCGGCGTGGTCGTAGAGCCGGATGCCGTCACCCAGCAGCACCGGCGCGATGTGCAGGTCGATCTCGTCGAGCAGCCCACGCTCGAGGAGCTGACGGCCGATGTCCGGCGACAGCACCTCCACGTTCTTGCCACCGGCCGCCGCCAGCGCGATCCGCACCGCCTCCGCCACATCGCAGTTGAGGAAGGTGACCCGCTCGGCGGGTTCGGCGTCCTCGGGATGGTGGGTCAGCACGAAGACCGGCCCGGTCCAGGCGCCGCCGTAGACGCCGTCGGCGCCGGGGAACCGGTCCCAGCCCCGCCTGCCGCCCAGGACGGCGCCGGTCGTCTCGACGTACTGATCGATGAAGCCGGGCCGCTCGGAGATGCCGGTGCTCATCCAGTCCATGTCGTGGTCCGGACCCGCCACGAACCCGTCCAGTGACATGGTGAAATGCCACAGGACCTTGCCGTTCGCGGTTTGCGGTTCGAAGTCGCTCATGCCGTCCTCCGGGTGCGCTGATTCGCTCGTACCCCCGTTGAGACGGCAATGACGACGAAACCTCATCGGTCGAGGGTCGGTGGCAGACCGAAAGCCGGGAAGAGCGCCGGCTCGTGGAACGCGACGATCTCGACGATCCGGCCGGCGCTCACCCGGAGCACCCCGATCCCAAACGGCTCGAAGACCTGCCTCCCCGGGGGCCGCCGATAGCTCGCCGCAGCGAGCTGCCCGTTGGCGCCCGTGGACAGCATGCGCAACGCTCCGATGTAGTCGGGCGAGCCGGCGTCCCACGTCGCCGCCAGGGCCGCGAGAACCGCGTCGCGGTCGGCGAACCATTGCGGGTACGGCGGCATCGTGGCCCGTACGTCCTTCGCCAGCAGTTCGGCCACCGCGTCGAGGTCGCCGCGCTCGACCGCGTCCATGTATCGCCGCAGCACCTGCCGGTCCTCCTCGGTCGGCGCCACCGCCGGCGCCCAGTCCGACCGGCCCCGCGGCAGATGCTCCCGCAGCGTGGCGCGGGAGCGCTGCAGCGCGCTGTTGACCGACGCCACGCTGCCGTCGAGCACCTCGGCGGTCTGCCGTGCCGGCCAGCCGAGCACGTCGCACATGATCACCGCGGCCCGCTGCCGGGGCGGCAGGTGCTGCATCGCCGCCAGGAACGCCAGCTCCAAGGTCTCCCGGGCCACGGCCACCGCCTCCGGCTCGTCCTCGCGCCGCGCGACCGGTTCGTGCAACGCGTCCGGGAACGGCTGCAACCAGGGCCCGGTGACCAGGGCCGCCGCGGGCTCCCCGGGCCGGTAGTCCGGGTTGGCCGAGTCGGGCAGCATCCGCCGTTTGCGCCCGTCGAGCGCGTCGAGGCAGGCGTTGGTGGCGATGCGGTAGAGCCACCCGCGCAGCGACGACCGCCCCTCGAACCCGTCCCGCCCGCGCCAGGCCTTCAGGAAGACCTCCTGCACGAGGTCCTCCGCCTCGTCGTAGGAGCCGAGCATCCGGTAGCAGTGGACGCGCAACTCGCGCCGGTGCTGCTCGATCCGCCGGGCGAAGTCGTCGTCGCTCACCGGGCGACCGTATCGAACCGGCGGCCGATGCGTCGGCTGCTGCTACGTCGGCGACCGCGCTATCCGGCGACCCGGACAGTCAGGTGACCGATGCCCGCAGCTGTCACGCTCCGCAGGGAAGGACGCGAACCTGTCTCGACGGTGATCGCCTCCATCAGTGACTGCAGCGGGATGTTGGAGGCCGCGTAGTCCACGGTGAACGTAGCCGGAACCGACGACAGGCATCGGCTGACCAGCTCTCGCAGAGTCCTGTGGCCGAGCCCGCTGCCGTGCCAGGCGTCGGCGACGTTGACGGCCAGCGTGGGTGACGCCGGACCAGTCGGATCCCAGGCGCATTCCGCCAGCGCGACGACCCGATGCCCGGCCGTCGCGACGTGCCCGGCCCACCGCCGCCCGGGCACGGCGAGCTGCTCGGCGACCTTGACGTGCAGGGGGCGCAGGCGGCGGCCGGCTACGAAGCGCTGAGGGTACGTGTCCGGTGCGAAAAGTGACTCCGACGCCTCCAGGGATCGCAGGTCGTCGTCGCGCCAGGGACGTGTCTCGAGAGTGTCGGTCATGTTCGTACCGACGTACCGCATCGATGCGAGATCAATGAAGGCAGGTGTGTCCCTCGACACTGCGGCGCCTGCTTCGGCAGATCGGCGGAACCTCAGTCGCTGCGGGGGAGATGCCGCTCGCTCCACCGCGACAGCGGCTGAAGGGTGGCGATCAGGTCCTCGCCCTTCGAGGTGAGGGCGTACGTGATCTGGACCGGCGTGCTGGGGATGACCGTCCGCTCGACGAGCCCGCGGTCCTGCAGCTGCTTGAGGCGCAGCGTCAGCTGCGGGTCGGAGATGCCCGGGACCATCGCCCGGTATTCCTTGAAGCGGCGGGCGCCGCGGGCCCCGGCGAGCAGGATGGGGCCGGTCCAGCGGGTGCCGATGATGTCGATCGCACGGATGATGCGCAGGCAGCTTTCCTCGTCGACCGGGGTTTCGCGCGGCTTGGTCACTTCTCAAAAGTAAGCAACTTCGGCTGAGTTTGCCAGTCCGGGTGGGCGGCGGGAGGGTTTCCTCAACCGAAGAAGGAGAGGGCATCATGACCTCGCAAACCGCGCCGATGTCCCGCAGAGTGCACCGCGTCCACGACAAGGTCGATCTCGGCCCGACCGCCATGTCGGCGCACAGCTCGCTGATCATCGCTCCGGGGCAGAACGCCTGGACCGACCCCTTCCTGGTGATGGGGGAGGAGCTGGTCAACCAGCCGGGATTCGACTGGCATCCGCACCGTGGGTTGGAGACCGTGACCCTGATCCTGGACGGAGGGCTGGAGCACGGCGACAGCATGGGCAACGCCGGGCTGCTCGGCCCCGGCGACGTGCAGTGGATGACCGCCGGCCACGGCATCATCCACCGGGAGGTCGCCGCGAAGTCGGAGCACGCGCACATCCTGCAGCTGTGGGTCAACCTGCCCGCCGACCAGAAACTGGTGCCCACCCGCTACCAGGACCTGCGGGCCGGCATGCACGCCGTGCACACCGAGCCGGGTGTGCTGGTCCAGCTGATCTCGGGGGAGACCGCGGACGTGCGCGGGCCGGCGATCAACCAGTGGCCGATCCTGGGCATGCTCATCACGCTGGACCCGCGGACCGAGTACCGGCAGCTGCTCGACGGTGGCCAGCGCGCGTTCGCATACGTGATCTCCGGCCGGCTCACGGTGGCCGGCCGCAGCATGCACGCCGGGCAGATCGCCTGGTCCGATCCGGCGGGGCGGCCTGGTGACCCGACCACGCTGGCGCTGGCCACCGGCGACGCTGACGAGCAGACCAGGGTGCTGCTGTTCGCCGGGCGCCCGATCGGGGAGGCCGTGTACGCCAGCGGCCCGTTCGTGATGAACTCCCGCGACGAGATCGAGCAGGCGTACCGCGACTTCCACGCCGGCAAGTTCGGCAGCATCCCGCGCGGCACCCGCCTGCCCGCCGGCGCCTGAGAGGCCGTCCGGATCAGAACGGGGAAAGCGATGAACCTGCGCCGGTCGTCGCCGTCTCTTGTGGATGGAAGCGGCCGTCCAGCGGCCGCCGTATCCAGCTCGGAGGACCGATGGAAATCAACGACGTTGACCGGCGCACGGTACTGGGTGGGCTCGCGGCCACCTCGGTGGCGATGACCGGGGTGCTCGCCTCGGCGCAACCGGCGCACGCGGCGCCCTCCGCGGCCACGGCGCCGGAAAGGTTGAAGGGCTACACCGTTCCGCTCAGCGCGCGGGGAGTCGCCAACCTGGCGCCGAAGCCGCCGTGGCACTACGTCGCAGACGCGCTTGGCGTCGAGTTCTGGACCACGCCCGCGGCCGCGGCCGCCGCCCTGCCGACCGGCCTCGACCCGGATCCCACCCAGCCGGGGCACGGGTTCGCGATGTGCATCGAATGGCAGTTCGCCGCGACCCCGGCCGACTGGCTCGACCCGACCTACAGCCAGTACTCGGAGTTCCTGATCTTCATGGACGCCGGCTACCGGGGCCGGCCGGTCACCTGGTGCCCGTTCATCTGGGTGGACAACGACAACTCGCTGGCCCGCGGATGGGTCCAGGGCTTCCCGAAGAAACTCGGCCAGATCCGCCAGACCCGCGCGTACGCCGTACCCAGTCAAGCCGCCCCCGTGCTCGGCGCCGGCGGCAGGTTCGGTGGCAGCCTGTCCGCCGGCGGCCGCCGGCTCGCGGAGATGACCGTGACCCTGCAGGAGCGTACGACCGGGCTGCCGGCACTGACCCGGCCCCTGGTGAACCTGCGGCACTTCCCCCGGTTGACCGCCGGCCGGCACGACCACCCGGCGGTGCACGAGCTGACCCAGTCGGTGCTCACCAGCCTCAAGGTCGACAACTCCTGGATCGGCACGGGAGACCTGCGGTTCCTGCCCTCGCCCCGGGAGGAGCTCGCCGACCTGGCCATCCAGCGCGTCGGCGTCGGCTTCCGCGGTTCGCTGTCGTACACGGTGGAGGATCTGACCATCCTCGCCTGACCGCACCCGTCAGGCGCGACATGCCCGGTGCGATCGCCGTGCGGATCGCACCGGGCACACGGTGAACTTCGGCGGCAGGCCCGCGTCGTACAGATCGGATGACGGTCGTACTGTTCCCCCGGCAGAGGCCGTCATCCGCCTCTTCCCGGCGAAGTGCTCGTGGTCCGCGCGGCCGGAGGCGGAGGGGCAGCGCACGCGTCGTCGGTCTGGCAGGCTGGCCGGGTGCCCGATCACACCTACGTGGCCCGGTTCGGCTGGACACCACGAGACCTGGTGCTGTTTCCCCTCTGCATTCTCTTCGTCATCCTCGGCGTCATGGTGACCCCCGACAAACCACTGCTCGGTGTGTTCTCGTGCGCGCTCGGCGGGTTGTACCTCTTCTTGACCCTGGTGGCATGGTTCAGCCGCCGGGTCGCCCTGGCCGTCACCGAGGAAGGGATGACTCTCGGGCTGATCCCGCCGTGGCCGGCCAGCCGTTCCGCGTTCGTGCCCTGGTCGGACATCGAGGCCGTGGTTCTCTGGCGGCAGAAGGTCCGGTGGCACTCGATCCGTTATATCGGGGTCGCGCGGCGCGCAGGCGCGCCGCCGTTGCCCGGATCGGCGAGAAGCCCGATGCTTCGGAGCCTGAACCAAGCGGTGGTACCGGAAAACCTGTCCCAGGACCTGGTTTCCGACAGCCGCCAGATCTCCTTCTGGCGGCTGGACCAGATCCGGCTCACCGCCGCGGTCAACCACTTCGGCCCCGGCGTGCCGATCGTCGACCGCACATGACGGTGCCGATGACGGCGGCCGGCAAGGTCGGCCAACTGTCGAGCCATACGACACACCCGATCGCCGGCACGCCCACCGGGTTCGCTCCGGGCACGTGTCGCGGCTGTCGGCCAGCGCTTCGGCCATCCTGCGCGAGGACCTCGGCGCCCTGCCTGACCGGCGGGTTCCCGGTCGCGGCGGTCGTCCAGTGCGGCGGCCGCCGCGACGCTCGGCGAGTTCCGTTCTGCGGGATCAGCGACGTGCACGCACCATTCGCCGGACGGTTGAGCGGGATCAGACGCCTTTGTCGCCATCTCCCCAGCGCAGCGAGGTGCTGATGTGCCGGAGGAGGTCAGCGAACGGTGGAGGTGCCGACAGGTAGTGCTCGGCCTGAGAGGCCGGTGCAGCGGTGTCGCCATGCCGAGCGGTGGTCATCATCAGCACCGGCGTTTCCCGGGTACGCGAGTCCTCGCTCAACTCTGCGCACAGTTGAGGACCGTCGTCGTCGCGTAGGTTGACGACCACCAGATCGGGTCGCGCGTCGACGGCGGTCCGCCGGCCGGTAGTCCGGTCCGGTGCGGTGAGCAGGTGATAGCCGGAGCGTCGGAGCATCCTGCCGAGGGTGGTGCGGCTGGTGACGTCGGCTTCGACAAGCAGAATCGTGGCAATCATGGTGTCTGCACATCGAAGAGGTTCGGCAGCCCGGCGATCTCCAGAATCTGATACACCCATGGCTGAACATGGGTCAGCGTGAGCCGGCAGCCCAACTGATGCGCATCCAGTCGGCATTGAAGCAGGGCTCGGATACCGCTGGCGTCCAAGAATGCGACACCGGTGAGGTCGAGTTCAAGCTGGTCGGGGCGATGCTCGCGGAGGACCTGAATGACGGCTCGCTCCAGCGACGGCGCGATCGAGGGGCCCAGGTTGTCCGCAACGGCGATCCGGCAACCGGCCGCCCCTGTGCCGGTTGGCACATCGATGAGGATCGGCGCCTCAGCGAAAGGCGCCGAGACGGCGGACTGAGGTGAAAACATCTGAACCTCCAGCGTCTAGTTGGGCCAAAGGCCCTCGCTGCTGAAGGTCACCCTCCAGACTTTCCGACCGCAGCCGGCATAAACCTGGCGCCGACGTGGAATCTCACACGATGGCTGAGCCGGGCCTCGACCGAACCAGCCGAGCAGGGGACCCGGTAGCAATCCCTCGCAGGAGGCGTCTCGCCCGCATTGCCGCCGCTCACTGCGCCTGCTCCCGGGGCGCAGATCCTGAGGTAGGCTTGTGGTCTGTGGTGCGGTGCCTTCAAGCAGGGTGCCGCCGAGACCAGCGTCAAGCATCGGCGCGGATCCCGGGCTCCGGACAGGAAGCTCTGCAGCGGTCCGCGCATCACCGCTCCTCATCGGGCTCGTGGTTCGCTCTAATGAGGGACACCTCCTGTGACACACGTCGAACCCATGGAACCGAACGAGGCGTTCGCCGAACTCGGCCGCATCCGACTCGCTGACACCGACCTCGACACCCTGATGGACAAGATCGTCCAGTTGGCGAAGCGCACCATCCCCGGCGCCCGCGAGGTCAGTGTGACCCTCGTGCAAGGCAACAACGCCCGCACCGCCGCGTTCACCGGCGAACTCGCCCTGAAACTCGACGAAGAGCAGTACGAGCGTGGGTATGGCCCCTGCCTGGATGCTTCCGCCGCCATTGTCAGCTTGTCCGTGCCCGACACCGGCAGCGAGAGCCGATGGCCCGACTGGGCGGCCTCAGCCCGGCAGACGGGCGCCCGCAGCTCCTTGTCGATCGGGCTGCCGGTACAGGAGAAGGTGACCGGCGCGTTGAACATCTACGGCACCGAGGCACACGCCTTCGACGACGACGCGATCGCCATCGGCCAGGCCTTCGCGGCTTCGCCGCGGTCGCCCTGGCCAACGCCCACCTGTACGAAACACAGGCCACCCTCGCCACGCACATGCAGAAGGCGATGGACAGCCGGGCCGTCATCGAACAGGCCAAGGGCATCATCATCGGCTCGCGCCGCTGCACCCCCGCCGAAGCGTTCACCATCCTGACCGAACTGTCGCAGGACAGCAACCGCAAACTCCGCGTGGTGGCCACCGCCCTGGTCGACAAGGCATCCACACCGCCCGGGTGACGCCTGGCGCACACCGTGGATCTTCTGTGCGCCGCCGCGCTTCATACGGTGAACTGGCAACGCGTATCCGGGGGAGCCGGAGACAGGCATGCGGCGGTGTGGATGTGGCCGAGCAGCTTCTGACCCACGCGGACGCCGCGGCGGCGTGGCCACGCATCACGACCATGGCAGCGTGTCCCGGCCGTCGGGCGACGCCACGGCAACGCGGCGTGCCGCAGGATGCTGACCCGCGCGGCGACGAGCCGGGACGTTGGCGCGGCCGCTTGATCAGGGCGGGGCAGTGGTGGTGCGTCGGACCAGGAGCACGGACACGTCGCGGAGTTTGCGGTTGGTGTCCTGGGACAACTTGGTCAGGATGGCGAACGCTTCGTCGGCGCTGCACCGCCGTTCGGCCATGATGATGCCCTTGGCCTGCTCGATCACGGCGCGGCTGCGCATCGCGATCTCCATGTGCTGGGCGAGGGTCGTAGTGGCGTTGTAGAGGTAGGCGTTGGCCATGGCTACCTCGGCGTAGCTCGCGAAGGTCTGCGCGACTGCCAGGGCGTCCTCGTCGAAGGCCTGCGGTTTGGTCGCGTAGATGTTGAGGGCTCCGGTGACGGCTTCCTGCACGGGTAACCCGATCGACAGGGAACTGCAGGCTCCAGCCCTGCTTGCCCGGATGGTCCAGCTGGGCCACCGGGTCTCGCTGGTCATATCGGCAACGTGCTGGGTGCTGGTGGAGACCGCCGCGTCGAGGCAGGGGCCGTGCCCGAGTTCGTACTGTGACTTGTCGAGTGCCAAAGCCAGGTCGCCGGTGAAGGTGGGGGTGTGAGCGCCTTTGTCGTGTACCAGAGTGATGGATACTTCGCCGGCACCGGGAATGGCCCGTTTGGCAAGTTCGGTGACCCGCCGGAACACGCCGTTGAGGTCGGTCTCGCTGAGCTTGATCCGGCCGAGTTGCGCGAAGGCGTCGGCGGGTTCCATGTGCTGAACGTGCGTCATGAGCGGTGTGTCCCTTTGATGTGGGCACGCACGCCATCGTGATGGCGGCATGTGTGCGCGGATCCGCTGTAGGGCGCTCGTGTGCGAGGGCCCTGGACCCGCGCCGCTGTTTGACGCTGGTTCGGCCAACATGTAGGGATGTTGGCCCCAGGCTTTCGAGTCTACTCCTGATGCCGTCAACAGGCCGTCGCCGGCTGGTCACATCACCTGGACAGTCGCCGACGGCACCGGCACCCGAGGCGGACGCGTCCTCAGATCGGGCCATCGGGGATCGCGGGCCGCCAGCATGTCGGCGACCGCGACGCCGCTACGCACGGCCAACCGGTGGCCCTGACTCACCCGCGCGCTGGTGCGCGGCCGGAACTTGGGGTTCGCGCCCACACCCACACGTCTCGAAGCCCTGGTAGCGCAGCCCGGCCGCCAGCACGGCGGCCACGACGGCCCAGCCGGATACGCTCCGGCGCCGAGGTGCTGCGAAGTCGTGGCCCGCGAACACCATCGGCACACGGCAGCGCGCACACGCCCGACAGGCGGAGCCGACCCGCACCGGCGACATCACCGGCGTGAACTTCTGCAGCGGCCGGCCGTCGTCAGAGCGTATGGAGCGACCTCCATGCGGCTGCGAAGGAGGAACCCGTGATGGGTGGCGACGGCATCATCAGGCCGACGGGCGCGTTCGAGCGCGCCGTCTACTGGCACAACAAGAACAATCCGGCGCACTTCGTTCTCGTCGCCGAGATCAACGACGATATCGGCATCACGCTGCTCCGCAGCGCCCTGGCCGCGGTGCAGGCCCGGCATCCGCTGCTGAACGCCGCGATCGAGGTCCGCGCCGGGCTCGGTCCGGTCTTCGTCCGCCCGGCGAAGGTGGACGGGATTCCGCTGCGGGTCGCCGGGGCCGGCCAGACCTGGGCCGAACTCGCCGACGGCGAGCTCACCGAGCGGATCGACACCACGACCGCCCCGCCGGCACGGGTCACCCTGCTCCGGTCGACCAGCACCACACCGGCGGCGATCATGCTGACCGTCGACCACACCGTCGCCGACGGCCGGTCGGCGGTGGTCATCCTGCGTGATCTGTTCGCTGCTCTCAACGGCGCGCGGCTGCCGGCCCGACCTGTTCCGCAGTCGCTGGAGACCCGCCTCGCCGGCCGAAACCTGGTCGCCTCGGCGGCCCCGGCCGCGCTCGACCCGGCCGACGAGCGGATGTTCGCGTCGGCCAAGAAGGACCCGTTCGGCAGCGCACCGTACGAGATCACCAGCGAGACGCTCGACGCGGAGCTGACCGGGAAGCTGGTGTCCCGGGCGCGGGCCGAGGAGACGACGGTGCACGCGGCGCTGCTGAGTGCGATCAGCACGGTGCTGTGGCGCAGCGGGAACTTCGATTTCCCCCG
Source organism: Actinoplanes sp. 13 (assembly GCF_056134165.1). Classification (NCBI taxonomy): domain Bacteria; kingdom Bacillati; phylum Actinomycetota; class Actinomycetes; order Micromonosporales; family Micromonosporaceae; genus Actinoplanes; species Actinoplanes sp. 13. The sequence goes on from NZ_JBVYOQ010000007.1 coordinate 68,622, forward strand.
CGTCTACTACCCGATCGACGTGCGCGACCAGCTGGGTGCCGCCGACGACAGCGGCCTCTATCTGATCGGCGCGCGGACAGCTCTTGGCGCGGACGAGGTGGGCGATCTGTGGCAGATGGCCCGGCACATCACACCGGCCGTCCGGCGGGCGCGATCGTCGGGCAATCTCGCCGCGACGGCCGCGATGCTGCAGCAGGTGGTCGGGGTGGACTTCGACGCGGACACCGCCGAGGCGGTGCTGAGCGGGCCGAGCGGGTTCGAGGCCACGTGCAGCAACCTCGGTGTCGTCGACCTCGGGGTCGACGGCTCCGCGCCGGTGCAGCCGACCGCGGTGTTCGGCCCGGTGATGGGTTCGGAGGCGGGCAACGCGCTGAACCTGAGCGTGGCCACCTTCGCGGGCCGGATGCGCCTGGTGAACGTGACCAGCAGGCCGATCGCCGGCTATCTGACGAGCATCCGGGACGTTCTCGCCGCGGCCTGCTGACCCGGTGCTCGGCGGGGCCACGGTCCGGATCGGCGAGGCCGACCGTCGTGCACCGTCGGTTCGCTGTGGTGAACTCTGCGGGGATCGGCTCGTCTGCCACGGCATGAGAGCTTTTCCTGACGGCATCACCAGCGCGGTCGAGTTCTACGCCACCGTGGTCGTGCGTACCGATTTTTCTGACGACGACGGCTGGCTCGCCACCCTCGACGCCCTGAAGCAGCTGCCGCAGGAGTGGGACGAGGGGGAGCCGGAGACCTTCGTCGTCGACGACCCGTCCTGGTCCGGCGCGACCCCTGACGAGGTCCTCGACGCGATCCGCGCCGACGGAGATCTGGCCGATCACCTGAGCGTGGTGGTGATCGCTGACAGGGAGACGACGACCGGCGAGGAGCATCTCCTCCTGGTCGTCGCCGCCGTTTCGCCGGACGACGAGGACTACGACGAGACCGTCGCCTTCGGCCGGGAGTTCCGGTCCCTGCCGAGCGAGACCCACGCGGTCAGCACCAACGTCGGCATCGGGAACATGAGCTTCGAGGAGTTCTCCGAGACCGCAGCGTCCTCGCCGGGTGGGGTTTTCCGCGGCGTCTCCGAGTGACCATCCACCACAACCGGAAGGTGATGAACGACGTGAACCCGAGCGGGCGTTCGTGGTGCGCCGGGACGAGGGCACGCTGAAGCTGCTCACCGACGGGTAGGAGAAGATCAGGCCCGGTAGATGGCCGCGGTCGTTTCGCGCGAGTTCCACCGCGCCCGGACAGCCCGCGCACGTTGGATCACCTCAGGTGTCTCCCGGGCCGGCGTCGTCGGCGGAGTCCAACAGGGGTGACAGGGCATGCCAGTGGGCGCGGGTGGCGGCGACCGCGGCCTCCACGTCCCCGGCCGCGCAGAACGCGATGATGCGCTCGTGCAGGTCCACCGAGTCGTGTCCGCTGAGCGACGCGAACCGCAGGCGCTGGAACCGGCGCAGCAGGGGCGTGAATTGCTCGAGCACCGTCCGCAGGGCGGGGTTGCCGGAGACGGTGACCGCGACGCCGTGGAAATCGTCGTCGGCGGTGATGGCGGCGGGGATGTCGTCCGCGCGCAGAGCGTCGGCGAGGCGGGTGTTCGCCTGCCGCATGGCGTCGAGATCGGCGGCGGTCAGCCGCGGGACCGCCTCGCGGACGGCGATCTCGTGCATGGCCATCGTCACCGACTGGGCGGCGCGGCAGGCGTGGGCGTCGAGCGGGCTCACCATCGTGTACCGGCCCGGCTTGGTGTGCACCAGCCCGGCGTCCTCGAGGCGGCCGAGCGCTTCCCGGACGGGCGTGCGGCTGACCCCGAGCCACTGCGCCAGGGCATGGTCGTTGAGCTGCTCACCGGGAGCCAGTCTTCCGTCGACGATGGCATCCCGGATCGCCCGGTAGGCATCGTCGCGCAACAAGGGCCGGGGGGCGCGGCCGCGGGGAACACAGTCGGGGACTGACATGCAATATATTGCACAACGTCTTCACGGCGGAGTCAAGGGAGACGTCGGTCGCACCATCGACGGCGCGACGCCGTACCGCGCCTGGAATGCCCGGGTGAAATGAGCCTGGCTGAGGAAACACCAGCGGCCCGCGATCCGCGCGATGCTGAGATGACTCAGCCGGGGATCGGCGAGGTCGCGGTGGGCCGCCTCGAGCCGGCGCAGGCGGATGTACTCGGTGACCGTGTCCGGTTCGTGCTGGAACAGCCGGTGCAACGTGCGCGGCGCCATCCGGTGGACCGCGGCGATCCGGTCGTGGTTCAGGCCCGGGTCGGTCAGCTGCTCCCGGGCGTACCGCAGGATCTGCAGCCGTTGTGCGTCGGCCGCCGCCTCGCCGTCGTCCGGTGTCATCGCGCCGAGCGCGCCCGCGATCAGGTGCAGCCCCGCCTCGCCGAGGCGCCCGGCCGAACCGCCGATCGAGGTCCGCTCGCTCACCGCTGTCGCCACGAACCCGGCCAGTACGGCGCCCGGCCCCTGGCGGGACGGGTGGGCGCGCTGCATGGCCCGCCGCACGATGTCGGCCGGCAACGACAGCGCGTCACGCGGGAAGGCGAGCACCGCGCACGACCACTGTCGCTCCAGCCGCAGGTCATAAGGGCGGGCGGTGTCGTAGAGAGCCATCTGCCCGGGCTCCAGATGCACCTGGTGACCGTTCTGGCTCACCGTGGCGGTGCCGTCGAGCTGCACACAGAGCTTGAGGTGCGCGATCGGCTCCTGCCGTACCGCTCGCGGGGTGCGGCGCAAAATCTGCGGGCTACCGCTGACTTGGTACGCGAGCAGGTGGCCGAGCGCGATGCCGGACATCGTGCCGGCCGGCTCGCCCACGGGGTCCGGCACCAACCGGCCGAACGTCCGGGTCAGCGACTCCCGCCACGCCTCGCCATCGGATGACCTCATGTCCCTCTCGACGGACGCCGGCCGGACAAGTTCAGTCGCGGCTGGTCAAAGACGCAGGCGGAGATCGTCAAACACCGGTCGCCGCGCCGGGGAACCGTGGTCCGCATGGCAACTCACTACGACTTCATCGTGGTCGGCGCGGGCTCGGCCGGCGCCGTCATCGCTGCACGCCTCTCCGAGAACCCCGACGCCCGGATCCTGCTTCTCGAGTCCGGTCCCGAGGACACCCTGCCCGAGATCGCCGCCCCGCCTGCCTGGCCGGCGCTGTGGGGGACAGCCGTCGACTACTCCTACAACACGGTCCCGCAGGCCGGATCCGGCGGCACCGTGCACAACTGGCCGCGGGGACACACACTCGGCGGCTCCAGCAGCATCAACGCGATGGTGTACCTGCGTGGCCACGCCGCCGACTACGACGGCTGGGCCAAGGAAGGCGCCGACGGCTGGGACTACGCCTCGGTGCTGCCGTACTTCCGCCGGATGGAGACCGTCGAGGGCGGCGACCCGGCGTTCCGCGGCACCGACGGCCCGATGCGGCCGGCCGTGGCGGCCGAGGCGAACCCGCTGTCGGAGGTGTTCGTGAACGCGGCGGTCGCGGCCGGCCACCCGCGGACCGACGACTTCAACGGCGCCACCGCCGAGGGCGTGGGCTGGCACGACCTGTCCATCACCGGTGGGCTGCGGCAGAGCACCGCGGTCGCGTACCTGCGCCCGCTGACCGGCCAGCGGCCGAACCTGACCGTGGTGACCGGTGCCCGCGCGCACCGGCTGATCATCGAGCGGGACCGGTGCGTCGGCGTCGTCTACGCCCGCGACGGCGAGGTCATCTCGGCGTACGCGGACTACGAGGTCGTGGTCAGCGCCGGAACGGTCGACTCGCCCCGGCTGCTGATGTACTCCGGCATCGGCGACGCGGCGGACCTGCGCCGGCTGGGCATCCCGGTGGTGCAGCACCTGCCCGGCGTGGGCCGCAACCTGCACGACCACCCGCTGGCCGGCGTGGTGTACGAGGCGACCCGGCCGATCCCGGCCGGCCTGACCAACCACGCCGAGACGTCGATGCTGTGGCGCAGCGACCCGGCCCTGGCCGGTCCCGACATGCAGCTGATGTTCATCCACGTGCCGTTCCACCAGCCGGCCCTGCAGTCCCCGCCGAACAGCTTCACCTTCGGCGTCGCGACGGTGCCCGAGGCGCGCGGCTCGGTGCGGCTGGCGTCCGCCGACCCGTCGGTCGCGCCGCTGATCGACCCCAACTACCTCGGTGCCGAGGCCGACGTCCGGCGCCTGTGCGACGGGATCGAAGTGGCCCGGGACATCGCGGCCGCCGCCCCGTTCGACGGCTGGCGCGGGCGTGAGGTGCTCCCGGGCGGCGACATCCGGGACGCCGCGGGGCTGCGGGACTACCTGCGCCGGGGCACCGGCACCTATTACCACCCGGTGGGCACCTGCGCGATGGGCGTGGGCGCGGAGGCCGTGGTCACCCCCGATCTGCGGGTGCACGGTGTGGACGGGCTGCGGGTCGCGGACGCCTCCGTGATGCCGCGCATCGTCTGCGTCAACACCAACCCCGCCACCATCATGATCGGCGAGAAGGCCGCCGACATGATCCGCCAGGCGCACGCCTGACCTGCCCTCAGATCTCAACTGTGACCGTCGATACAGCTCTTGCCCCCGGCTTTCTGCATGCAATATATTGCACATTAGAGGCGGCGAGGGTCGGCTCGACAGACGGAAGGAAGTGCCCCATGAGCACCATCAACAACGTCGTCCTGGTTCACGGCGCCTTCGCGGACGGCTCCGGCTGGCGCGGTGTCTACGACCGGCTGACCGCCCAGGGCTACCGGGTCTCGATCGTGCAGAACCCGCTCACGTCGCTGGCGGACGACGTCGCGGCGACCACCCGGATCCTCGACCAGCAGGACGGCCCGGTGATCCTCGTCGGTCACTCCTGGGGCGGCACGGTGATCACCGAGGCCGGCATCCACCCGAAGGTCGCCGGATTGGTCTATGTGTCGGCGCTCGCCCCCGACGCCGGTGAGACCACCGCCCAGCAGTACGAGGGCTTCGCCGCCACCCCCGACTTCGTCATCGACGTCGCCGAGGACGGCTTCGGCTTCATCAACCGCGACAAGTTCAAGGCCGGGTTCGCGGCGGACGCCAGCGACGCAGACGCCGCCTTCCTGCGCGACGCGCAGGTGCCGATCAACATGTCCGTGTTCGCGGCGCCGGTGACCAATGCCGCCTGGCGCGACAAGCCGAGCTGGGCCGTCATCGCCACCGAGGACAAGGCGTTCGACCAGGCGATGCTGCAGCACATGGCCAAGCGCATCGGCGCGGACGTCACCAACGTCTCGGCCAGCCACGCCCTGTATGCGACACAGCCCGACGTCGTCGCCGAGGTCATCGTCAAGGCGGCCGCCGGCAGCGCCAGTTGACATCTCCCCACCTCATCCCCCCGGGCCGGCTCGCACCCGCCACGTGAGCCGGCCCTCGTAACGCCCGGAGGGTGACCGCATGTCCATCACGCCGTTTCAGGTGGCGCTCTGGATCGAACTGCTCGCCGCCGGCCTCGGCGGACTCCAGGGCGCCCTGTTCGCGGCCGGCGAGCGGCACCGCCGCATCGACGTGCTCGGCGTCATCGTGATCGGACTGGCCGTCTCGCTCGGCGGCAGCCTGCTCCGCGACATCGTGCTCAACCAGCCGCCCGTCGTGATCTGGATGAACTGGTACCTGCTGGTGGCCGCAGCCTCAGCGATCGTCGGCATGCTGGTGCAGCCACTGCTCGCCCGAGCGGATTGGGCGATCACCGTGCTGGACGCGGTCGTCATGGGCCTGTTCGGCGCGATCGGCGCCTCCAAGGCGCTGTCCCTCGGAGTCGGCCCGGCAGGCGCGCTGGTCGTCGGCGTCATCGGCGCCATCGGCGGCGGCATGCTGCGCGACGTCATCCTGAACCTGCCGATCTCGTTCCTGCAGGTCGGCAGCCTCTATGCGGTCGCCGCCGGGGCGGGGGTCGGCGTGCTCATCGTGCTCGTCGAGTTCGGTACGCCGATCACGATCGCGGGTGTCGTCTGCCTGGTGGTGACCACGGTCGTCCGCCTGGGCGCGGTCCGCTTCGGCTGGACCTTCCCGGAGCAGGGGCCGGTCCGGCGCCGGCCGAAGGGCGCTTCCCGGATCTGAGGTTCCGGAAGCCGGCGCAGCCGGGACCAAGCCCCTTCATGATCGCCGCGTTGATCTCATAGACGGACTTCAGCGGTCGACACGATGCGCCAGCGGTTCCCCGGCGAGGTAGCGGTCGACCTGATCGCGGACCAGGCGGTACACGCGATCGGGAAGCCCGTCGGTGACCGCGCCGACGTGCGGGGTGATCAAGGCGTTGACCTGCTGCCACAGGGGGTGACCGGACGGAAGGGGTTCCGGATCGGTCACGTCGAGCGCGGCGCGCAACCTGCCCGACGAGAGCTCGGCGAGCAGCGCCGCGGTGTCGACCACCGGGCCTCGCGAGGCGTTCACCAGCAACGCCCCGTCGGGCAGGGCCGCCAGAAAGGCACGGTCGACCAGATGCCGAGTCGCCTCGGTCAACGGCACCACCACCAGCACCACGTCGGCGTTCGGCAGGAGCGCGGGCAGGTCGTCGACGGCGCGTACGCCGGCTTCCGGTCTCGCGGTCCGCGCCACGACGGTCAACTCGACCTCGAACGGAGCGAGAAGCCGGGTGACGGCGGCGCCCACCGATCCCGCGCCGATCAGCAGGACCCGCTTGCCGTGCAGACCGGCACTTGGCCGGGGGCTCCACGACCGGGCGAGCTGCGCGGACTGGAAGGACGGAAGTTCGCGGAGCTGCGCCAGCGTGGCCGTCAGCATCCACTCGGCGGTCGCCGCGCTGTGCAGCCCCCGGGCGTCACAGATCACCGTCGTCGGCGGCGGCAGAGTGGTCCACCCGTCGGAGCCCGCACTGGGCAGCTGCAGCACCTCCAATCGGTGCATGCGTGGCACGACGTCATGGAATCGGGGTTGGTTCAAGAAAGTGGGAACGAGGAAGGTGACTGTTCCCGGATCCGACGGCAAAGTGCGGGGATCATCCGCGACCTCGATGTCGATGTCCGGCGGCAGGTCATGCAAATACCCCAGGCCGAGCTTGTGCGGGATCCAAATCTTCACTTCATGCCTCCGAGGCCTGTACACGGCGGTGAGCGTTCACCGCGCGTCATCTGAATCGACGTCGCGTTCCACGCCTGGTTCGGCGATGACACGCAGCTCACATCGACCTGGAGCGCTCGATGAACGCCGCCGGGTTCCACCTCGGTCAGCACCGTTTGCGTCGGCCTGAGTATTTTTCCGATGACCGGAAATCACCATCCGGCACCGAGGCCCAGTGCCCAGGGGGGATGAGTCGGTGTCTTCGACCAGCGGCGACGAGATGTCGTTAGGTTTTGGCGTGCTCGGCCCGGTGCGGGTGCGGCGGCAGGGCACGGACCTGGAGCTCGGTGCTCGGCAGCCGCGACTGATCCTGGGATTGCTGCTGGCTCACGCGGGTCAACCAGTCGGGATCGGCGACCTGGTCGAGACGGTCTGGGGCGAGCATCCGCCGGCGAGCGCGATCAATGTGGTGCACCGCTCCGTGGGCGCGTTGCGGCGCCTGTTCGAGCCCGGCCTCCCTGCCCGGGCGCCGGGGCGCTGGCTGCTCGGTGACGCGGCCGGCTATCGGATGCGCGTCGACTCCGGCAACCTCGACCTGCTGCATCTGCGGGCGCTGGCCGAGCGGGGACGTGCCGATGAGGCGGCCGGGCGGCTCCCGGAGGCCATGTCAGCCTACGCGGAAGCCCTCGCTCTGTGGCGTGGCCCGTGTGGCGGGGCGGCGGAACTGGCCTCGCACAACGACCTGCCGTTCCGTTTGGTGGACCATGAATGCGCCGATCTGGCCCGGGAGGCGGCCGCCCTGGCGCTGCGCCTGGGTCGTGTCCGGTCGATCCTGCCCGTGCTGCGACGAGCGGCCGAGTACCGCCCCCTCGACGAGGCGCTGCAGGCTCAGCTGCTGTTGGCGCTGTCCGCCGACGGCCAGCAGGCCGAGGCCGTCGCACTTCATCAGAGCCTGTGCCGACGGCTCGCCGACGAGCTGGGCGTGGATCCGGGCGAAGAACTCCGTGCCGCGTACCAGTCGGTCCTACGGCAGCCGGCTGACATGCCGGCACGGCCCGGCGCAGCCGGGCCCCCGTCGGCCCGCGTCGACCCGGGCCGGGCGCCGGCCACCCGTGATCCGGGTGTCACCACGGTGCTTCCCGCCCAGCTGCCGGCCGACCTTCCCCGTTTCACCGGCCGCGACGAGATCCAGCGCCACGCGCTTCGCCTGGTCAACGGGCACGTCCTGTCCCAGGTGTCCACGCCGGTGGTCGCCATCGACGGTATCGGCGGCATCGGCAAGACCAGCCTCGCCGTCCACCTGGCCCACCAGCTGTCCGACGTCTACCCGGACGGGCAGCTCTACATCGACCTCCAGGGTTTCGATCCCGTGCAGGCCGAGGTGCCTTCCGCGGTGGCGCTGCAGAGTTTCCTCAACGCGCTGGGTGTCCCGGACGCCGACATCCCCACCAGTGATCACGCCCGGTCCGGCCTGTACCGCAGCCTCCTGGCCGGCCGCCGGATCCTGGTGGTGCTCGACAACGCGCTCAGCGTCGAACAGGTCCGCCCCCTGCTGCCGGGCGCCCCGGGCTGCCTGGTGCTGATCACCAGCCGTAAACGCCTGACCGGGCTGGCCACCGCGCACGGCGCGCACCTGCTGGCCCTCGACGTGTTGTCACCCGACGACGCGCACAGCATGCTGACCTCGAGACTCGGCGAAGCGCGCACCTCGGCCGAACCCGAAGCGGTGGACGAGATAATCCGGCGGTGCGGCCGGCTTCCGCTGGCTCTGGCCATGGTCGCCGCCCGCGCCATGATCCACGCCGATCACCCGCTGACGGAGATCGCCCGGGAGCTGCGCGACACCCAGGGAAGTCTCGACGGATTCCACGGAGACGACTCGGGGAGCGACATCCGGGCGGTCTTCTCCTGGTCGTACGAGAAACTCAGTGCCGTCGCCGCGCGGATGTTCCGGTTGCTGGCTGTCCATCCCGGACCGGACATCACCATTCCCGCGATGGCCAGCCTGGCCGGTGTCCCCCTAGCCGAGGCCCGGCCTCTGGCCGGCGAGCTGGTGCGAGCCGGCCTGCTGCGTGAACACGCGGTGGGCCGGTACACCGCACATGACCTGATCCGCGCCTACGCCCAGGAACTGGTCAATCTGCACGAGGACAGCCGGACCAGGGAGCAGGCGTTCGACCGGCTCGTGTCCCACTATCGGCAGAGCGCCCACCGAGCGGATGTGCTCCTGGGATCGCCCCGGGCGCTGGAACCACCGGAACCGCTGGAGGCGGTGGTCATCACCCATCCGGGCGACGCCGCCGGGGCCATCACCTGGTTCTCCGCGAACCGGCAGGTCATCCGGGCGATCGTGCACCGCGAGCTCGAACGCGGCCAGGTGTCCTCGGCCTGGCGGCTGGCGGTCAGCCTGGATCGCTTCAACTACAACGAAGCCTGGGGACACGACTGGGCGTCGACCTGCCGTGCCTGCCTGCAAGCGGTCACCGCCACCGGCGACCAGTTCGCCATCGCCTACCTGGCCAGTTCCCTGGCCACCGCCGAGGAGACCCTGGGCAACTACGACACGGCGACACTGTTGCTCCACCAGTCCCTGGACCTGTTCCGGCAACTGGGGAACCGCCCCGAAGAGGCGATGGCACTCCGTGGCCTCGGTAAAGTGCAGAGCCGGCAGGGGAACCACAGCGACGCCGTCGCCAGTTACGAACGCGCGCAGTCCATCTTCGAGTCGGTGGGAGCGCAGTACCAGCAGGCCATCATGTACTGCTACATCGGCTCCGCGCGCACCGCCCTCGGCCAGCTGGACCTCTGCCTCGATCTGATGAACCGGTCGATCCCGATCGCCGAAGCTCTCGGCGAGCCCGAGATCCAGGGCTTCTGCCAGTGGACCCTGGCCGAGTGCCTGCACGCCCGGGGAGAATTCGCGGCGGCGCTACGCACCTGGCGGCGCGCGGCCACACTGTTCGAGCAAGCCAACAACCGGCTCACCTTGGCCGATACCCTGCTGCACGAGGGTGACACGGCGCTGGCCCTGCGGGATCCGGCCGGTGCTCGCGCGGCCTGGCAGCGGGCACTGGATCTCCTCAGCGGTCAGCGGCGTGTCCCGATGGCGGCCGCGTTGGAGGACCGCCTGTCACAGCTGGAAGCGCCGAACAGCGCAGAGCGATCCGACGCACGCTGAAACTGCCGGCCCCGGCTGAACTCGTCCACGAGGTCCGCGTCTGCGCATGCGGAGCGTCACCGGGCGCCGATCAGCCGAGGAGAGCAACAGCATGACCACACCCGGCTGCGCCGGAGCAGTCCACGTTCCGGTTCGCGGCACAGGGACCTGGAACTCGGGGGAGTGCGGATCCGCCGCGGCGATCTGGTCCTCGTCTATCTGGTGAGGCCAGTCGCGACGCGCCCCAGGACGGCGGCGGCGACCCCGCGAAGCTCGATGTGACCCGGGCGAACGCGCGGCATGTCGCCTTCGGGCACGGCATCCATCACTGCGTGGGCGCGCCGCTGGCCCGGCTGGAGGCGAGCATCGCGATCGGCGCGCTGCTGCGCCGCTTCCCCGGCCTGCGCCCGGCGATTCCGCTCGCTGACGTGCCCTGGATCCCGGCCGGGATGATGCGCGGGCCGCTCCGCCTGCACGACTGAGCGCACCTGACCGGGCGGGCTGCACAGCCCGCCCGGTGCGGGGTCAGCGCAGGCGGATGGATCTGGTCTCGAAATCGGTGAGGTCCGCAACGCCCTCGTCGTCGAACTCCCGCCGGTCGCCCTTGCAGCCCGGCCCGTTCCAGACGAAGAACCGGCCGTCGGCGCTGATCGAACGGACGCTCAGCGCGACGTCCACGCACTGGTCACCGGTGACCCCCTGGGTGGCCGCGGTGTCCCGGAAATCCGGCTCGGAGAACAGGAACGCGGAAGTGGCCGCCGCCGTGTCCGCCGCGGGCTCGGTACCGTCCGGCCCGGCATCCGGCTTCGCCGGGCCGGTCAGCTTCTCGCCCCTGGGCGAGATCACGAACCACGTGCCGCCGACCCCCTGGCCCTTGATGTCGCCGGGCGCGGTGTCCTGCGCGAACCGGTAGACCGGCCAGCCGTTCAAGGTGACCTGGAGACGGCCGTCATCACGCCGGACGAAGTCGACCGCCGACTTCTTGATACCGGCGATGAAGACCCGGCCACCGTCCCCGACGGTGAGCGGCGGCCACTTCTTCGCGCAGTCGCCGTTGCAGGTGCTCTTCGCCGGGTCCGCGCTGTCCTCGTCGAACCGGTAGAGCGTCAGGCCGGCGCCGTTGGTGACGCCCTTGCCCAGGTCGCCGACCTTGGTGCCGGTCAGCTGAACCCAGCGTTCGGCCACGGCGACCTGCTCGCCGGTCGGCTCGCCGCCGTTCATCAACGCCCAGTCCCCGGTGCCGGGCGCGGCGTCGTTCGTCTTCGCGGTGCCGGACACCAGCTCGAATTCGCCGGCGGCGGCTGCCGAGGCAGCCGAAGCGGGCGGGGCTGCCGGCGGTGCCGCGGCCGGTTCGGCGGTGCTGCAGGCGGCGAGTACGGCCGCCGAGCCAACCATGGCGGCCAGCAGCCGCCAACGCGTCTTTTCCATGATCTCCCGATCTCGTCAGAGGTCCCTCGTTCTGCGATCACGACGGAAGATCAGCGCCCCGGCTCAATTCACGAGGGGAAAAGTGTGCCCTCTCACCGCAGCGGCCGAGCCGAGAACGCGATCGGCGGGCCGGCCGTAGTCCCGGTATGACGGCGCGACCGCCGCCGTCGGTGCCCTACGGAAGGAACAGTCATGCCTGGCCAGATGATCCTCGACCCGGAAGCCGTGCAGGCGTTCGCGCAGTACCTGCTCCAGCAGCGGGAGAGCCTCCAGAGCGCGCTCCAGGAGGCGGACACCCGGATGGCCGAGACGGTCGAGGCGTCCTACAACACCCCCGGCTCGGAGTCGAAGTTCAAGCCGTTCTGGGAGGAGTACATCAACGGCACCAAGCAGGCGATCGACGGCATCGAGGGGATCAGCCAGTTCCTCGACCAGACCCTGCAGAAGTTCGTCGAGACCGACGACGCGACCGCCGGCGCCATCGGCTGACGGTCGCTCCTCGTGTGGCCGGGCCGCTGTGGGCGTACCACGTGGCCCGGCCACCGGTCGTGAAGGCCGTCGAGAGCAGCGACAGGGAGGAGTGAGATGGCCAAGATTCGCATTCCCGGCGACGAGCTGACCGAGATCATGGAGATGCTGGTCCGCATCCGTGAGCGCCTCGACCGGATCGCCAATCTGGATTCGGTCGGCACCGAGGACGACGTCGGCGACGATCGCCTCATCCGCGGAGTCCGGACCTTCGACGGCGCCTGGCGCACCGGCCACGAGCGCGTGCAGGAGAACACCGACAAGTTCCGCGAGATGGTCGACGGCATCCTGACCAGTTTCCGGGAGACCGACGAGGAGACTCTCACCGCCCTCGATCCGTCCCCCGCCGAACAGGCTGTCCGCACCGTCGCCGAAGCCTTCCGAGCGGCGTCCGTACCCCCGGCGCCCGAGCAACCCGTGCCCGACGAAGAGGTGTCAGATGAGCCGGCCACAAGCTGAGACATACCGGTACGCGCTCGGATATCCGGGCTCCTGGTGGAGTGTGGATCTGCATCCGGATCTGCGCGACGCCGAGATCCGCAAGCGGATCCTGTCGGGTCTGACCGCGGCCGAACGCGCGGAGCACGCCGACACCATCCGTGCGGCGACCCGCGCCGCACGGCGGTGGGCCGCAGCCTGCTACGCGCGCGGGGCACGGCACATCAACGGGTACTTCGAGCTGATCAACGGGGAAGCGGTCGCCGCCACGACGATCGTCGTGGTCTACACCCTGCCGGACGACCTCGACGCCGACCTGACCGATCTGATGACCGGGTTCGCCATCCGGAACGCCGGGCTGCCGTTGGGCAAGGGGACCGAGGCGAACCGCGCCGAGATCCTGGACCTTCCGCATGCCGGACCGGCCGGTCGCTGGACGTCCATCGAGGAACTGACGTTCGAGGGCATGGAGCCGACCCGGATGTCGGTCATGCAGACGCTCGTGCCCCTGCCCGGGACCAATGAGCTGCTGATCGTCACCAGTGCCACCCCGAACGTGAAGTACACCGATCTGTTCCTGCCGTTGTTCGAGCAGATCGCCGACACCCTCACCCTGGAGAAGGTGACCGCGCGTGCCTAGGCCGAACGAAGTCGTCTGGGCGGTCCTCGACATGGACCGGGACCCGACGCCCGGCGACGCGGACATCCTGGAACGCCTCGCCACCGAGTACACCGCGGTCGCCGACGACGCCGAGACGGCGGCGGCGCTGATCAGCCGCCTCAAGTCCGCAGACCTCGGCGAGGGCCGCGCGATGGACAAGCTGCGGGACAAGCTCGACGAACTGCCCCAGCAGATCGTGAAGCTGCGGGACTCCTATCGGGACGGCGCCGGTGCGATCCGGCAGTACGCCCCCCAGTTGCGCACCCACCAGGACTCCGCCGAGCGGGCCCGGCAACTCGCCGAGGAGGCGCAGAGCCGGCTGGACGCGGCGAACGCCGAGGTGGCGTCGCTCCAGCAGGCACTCACCGGCGCCGAGGCCGCCGCCACAGCGGCCGGCGAGGGGGACGACGAGGCGGCGAAGACGTCCGCGCAGGACGAGGTCGGCCGGGCCTCGTCGGCGCTGTCCGGCGCGAAGGAGGAGGCCGCCGCGGCGGCCGTCGAACTCAACCTGGCCAAACGCCTGGCCGCCGATGCTCAGGACCTGCGCAGGACCGACGCCGCGGTCGCGGTGACCGCCCTGGCGGAGGCGGAGAGCAACGCGGTACGGCAGAAGAGTTTCTTCGAGCGGATCGCCGGCATCCTCGGTGTCATCTTCGGCGTGCTCGGTCTGATCGCCGGCGTCCTCGGCATGATCCTCACCGGCCCGATCGGCTTCGGGCTCACCATCTTCTCCTTCGGAATCGGATTGGCGAGTCTCGGCGTCGCGGCGGCGAAGTTCGCGCTGGATCCGTCGGGGGGCGTCGGTGACCTGGTTCTCGGTGTGATCGGGGTCTTCCTCGGCGGCGCCGGTCTGGCCGGCGTCGTGACCAACACCATCAAGAGCGGCAAGGGTCTCGCCTCCAACATCAAGAACTTCAACGTCAAGGGCATCGGGGGCGGATCCGGTGCGGGCGGGACCGGCGGGGGGAACAACATCCCGCTCACGCCCGTCACCAACGTTCCGCCGGTCAAGGTGGCGCCACCAGCCGCGCCGGCCGCTCCGCCGGCGCCGGTGGCTGCTCCGGGTCCGGTGAAGGCTGCGGCTCCGGTTGCGCCGCCTGCTGCTCCGGCTGCGCCGCCTGCTGCTCCGGTTGCGCCGCCTGCTGCTCCGGCTGCGCCGCCTGCTGCTCCGGTTGCGCCGCCTGCTGCTCCGGCGGCTCCGGTTGCGCCGCCTGCTGCTCCGGCTGTTCCGCCTGCTGCTCCGGCGGCTCCGGTTGCGCCGCCTGCTGCTCCGGTTGCGCCGCCTGCTGCTCCTGCTGCTCCGGTTGCGCCGCCTGCTGCTCCGGTCGCTCCGCCTGCGCCGGTAGCGGCTCCGCCGGTGGCGCCCCCAGCCGCTCCGGCGCCCACCGGGTTCTTGGACGCATTGCGGAACACCCAGTTCGTCAACCCGTTCGTGGGCATCAAGCTGAACCAGCCGGGCACCCTGATCCCGGAGCCGGGTGCCGGCGTCGTGGGCAGCCTTCTCGGTGTCATCGGCCTGGGACTGGGCGCCAAGGATCTGGACGAGGAGCGAAAGGGACAGTCGTAACAGCGTCGCGCCGCACGAAGGGCTCCCCGGTCCGCCCGGGGAGCCCTTCGTGTTTCACCGCATCGCTTCGGGCACCTGGATCGTGGTCAGTCGCCCGTTCCCGTCGCTGAGGAACGCCCGGCCCGGTTTGTCGTTGCCGAGGCGGCTGCGCGGGATCTTGCCGCCGATGAGTTCGCCGTCACCGGGCGCCTGCGGGCTGAACACCAGGCCCTGACGGTTGCGCCGGACCTCGGGGATCCAGCCGGAGAAGCCGGACAGCAGGCGGTCGGTCTGCCCGGCGACGACGAGTCCCCGCCGGTGCTCGGCGCCGGTCCGCGCGATCTCGGTGAACAGCGGGTCGGAGACCGACTTGGCGAGGCCGTCCGCGTCGTCCATCACGATCACCACCGGCTCCGCCGTGGCGTTCAGCAGGTCGGTCAGCCGATCGCGGGGAATGTCGCCGTCGGCGAAGACCTCCAGGACGCCGGGGCGGCCGGCCAGGTCCCGCAGCGGTGACCGGCGCGGCGCGGCGACGATGACCCGGGTGCCGTGCTCGAGCAGCGACAACGCCATCACCAGCAGCACGTTGCTGCGCCCGGACCGGGGTGGGCCGCCGATCACGAAGGTCGGGTTGACCTGCAGGTCCGGTCCCATGGCGAGCAGTTCGTCACCGCCGACCCCGGCCGGCGCCCACATCGGACCCGGGATCGGGTCCGGCCGGAACTTCGCCGTCTCCGACAGGGTGAGCCGGTCCGGCAGCTGGTCCACCCGGAATGGCCGGGTGGCAGCGGGCAGGCCGGCGTCGCGGGCCGCGCTCTCGGCCGCGATCACGTGCAGCGCGGCGGCCTGCGCCTGTCCGCTCGGCTCGGCGGTCAGCAGGGCGATCTGGACCTCCGCCTTGTCCTCGGCGCGGAGGGCCCGGCCCTCGGGGATCTCGTCCGGCACCGAGCGCTGCGGTACGCCGATCATCATGTACTCGGATTTGTCGTTCATCCGGAGCACCAGCTTGTCCTCGGTGGTGGCGGACAGCCGGCTGGAGAACATGCTCCGGTCACCCGCGATGATCATGTGCACGCCGACGCTCGCGCCTTCCCGGAGCAGCGCGAGGACTCCGCTGAGCAGAGCGCCGTTGTCGTACTCGGCAAGGGTCTTGTCGAAGACCTCCCACCGGTCGAACAGCACCACGATGTGCGGCGGGCGCTGCTCGGGCGGCAGGGCGCGGCGCAACTCGGGCAGATCAGCGGCGCCGCCCGCGGCCAGCATCTCCTGACGGCGGGCCACTTCGCCGTTGAGCCGGGTGACCAGGCGCGACATCCGGTCCGGCTGGGTACGCTGCACGACCACCCCGGTGTGCGGCAGCGCCTCCACGGCCAGCAGCGCTCCGTTGCCGCAGTCGATGCCGTAGAGGTGCACCTCGTTGCTGCGGTGGGCGCGGGCGATGGCGCCGGCCAGGGTGCGCAGGGTCTGCGAGCGGCCGGCCCGGGGCGATCCGATGACGTGCAGGTGCCCGAAGGTCGACAGGTCCAGCGTCAGCGGCAGGCGGGCCTGTTCCGCCGGCAGGTCGACCAGGCCGTACCCGATCGGGGTCAGGTCGTAGCCGTGCGCCGTCGGCGCCGGGAGGTCGGTGAGTTGCACCACCTCGGTCAGGGCCGGCAGCCAGGGGCTGTGCTGTTCCGGGATGCCCAGCCGGGTGTTCGCGCCGCGGATGGCCTCGACCAGGTCGGCGAGGTCGGTGACGGTCTCCTCGGCGGAGGTGTCCGGCCGGGCGGCGCGGGGGCGCTCCGGCGCGGGCAGGCCGAGCGTGGGCCACACCAGCTCGGCGGTCCACGGTTCGTCGGCGACGGCCTGGACGGTGCCCGGGCGCCGGCCGCCGACCCGCGCGGCCTGGAACGGGATGAGGGTGTTCTGTCCGAGCCGGACGTAGGCGCGGCCCGGTGAGCTCTTCGCGATCGACGCCGCCTCCGGCGAGTTGATCACGTCGGTGCTCTCGCTCTTGTCGGTCATCCGCAGCGCGATGCGCAGGTTGGTGTTGGCCCGGATCTCGGGGGAGACCACCCCGCCCGGGCGCTGGGTTGCCAGGATCAGGTGGATGCCCAGGGATCGGCCCCGCTGCGCGATGTTGACCAGGCCCTTGACGAAGTCCGGTAGTTCCCGGGCGAGCGAGGCGAACTCGTCGATCACGATCAGCAGGCGGGGCAGCGCGGCCAGGCCGGGCCGGCGGACGGTCAGGTCGATGTAGTCCTCGATGTCCTTGGCGCCGGCCGCGGCCAGCATGTGCTCGCGGCGCCGGAGTTCGGCGCCGAGCGAGACCAGCGCCCGCTCCACCAGGTGGGTGTCCAGGTCGGTGACCATGCCGACGGTGTGCGGCAGCGCCACACATTCCTTGAACGCCGAGCCACCCTTGTAGTCGACCAGCACGAACGTCATGGCGTCCGGCCGGTTCACCGCGGCCAGCGAGGCGACCAGGGTCTGGAGCAGCTCGGACTTGCCGGCGCCGGTGGTGCCGGCGACCAGGCCGTGCGGGCCGTCGCGGCGGATGTCGAGGGAGAACGCGCCGTCCAGCGAGATGCCCATGACGGCCGAGGTGGTGCGGCCCCCGGCACGCCACCGGGCGGCCACCGCGTCCGGGGTGGGCCGGTCCATCGCGATCACGTCGAGCAGCCGCACCGAGGAGGGCAGCACGGAGTCCTCGGCGTCGCCGCTGCCCGGATCACGTAGCGCCCCGAGCACCCGGCCGATCGCGCTGCTCCACTCCGGGGTGACCGCGTCCACCCGTACATCCGAAAGGGTCTTCTCGCCGGACCGGCCGACCTTGACCCGGCCGTCCCGCTGCTCGGCGACCACCGCCAGACACTCCTCGGGGAGCAGGCGTTCCTCGGCGTCCAGGCAGATCGAGTGGATGCCGGCGGCCGGGCCGTCGCGCAGAATCTGCACCACGCCGGGCAGCGACCGCAGCCGCCGGGCACCGTCGAAGACGACCAGCACGGTCTCGCGGACGGCACCGGCACCGGCGGCGGTCCGGGCCTCGATCATGGCGGTCAGCTCGGCGACCCGGGTGGCGACGGTCTCGGTGCCGGTACCGACGGTGATCGTCACGTCCTGGCCCGGCTCGGGACGCACGTGCGGCAGCCACCGCACCCACGACCAGGCCGGCTCTCCGGCCTGCCCGGTCAACACATAGAGCTTGAGGTCCCGCGGGCTGTGCAGGACGACCGCCTGACCGACCACCGACCGGGTCACCGCGGCGGCGGCCGGCCCGGAGCCGGCGATGCCGAGCACCCGCATCCGGCGCAGGTCGACCGTGACCGGAACGTCGAACGCGTCCTCGGTGAGCTTGCGTTTGTGCAGGTCGGTCGTCGGGTCCTCGAGCAGCACCGCGGACGGCTGGTCCGCGGTGCCGACCCGCAGGGTGAGGAAGTCGGCGTCGGTGCGGCGGCGCTCCCACAGCCGGCGGCGCGGGCCGATCGCGGTGAGCAGCAACTCGGCCGGGTCGGGGAAGGCCTCCCGGCGTGACCGGCGCTCGTCGACGACGGCGTCCCGGGCCTCCGCGGTGATGCGGTCCCGGTCCTGTTCGTAACGCTTGACCCGCTCCCGGTAGCTGATCTTGCCGTTGCGCCTGCCGCTGAGGTAGTTGCCGAGGATCACCAGGGGCGAGAGCAGCCCGAACAGCAGGGCGGAGAGGCGGTTGAAGATGAACACCGCGGCCACCGCGAAGACCAGCGGGGCGATCGCCGCGATGTACGGCAGCGGCCGCTTGTCCGGCTCGCCGGGCGGGATCGGCAGCTTGAAATCGGTCGGCGGGGTCGGCGGGATCAGCCGGGGCGGCCGGTTGTAGTCCAGCGCCGCCCCGTCGTCGGAAGGTTGCAGGGCAGCGTCGGGCGGCTGCGGCCGGGCCGGTTCGAGCAGCGCACCACCGATCTCCAGGGAGCCGCCGATCGGCCACTCGGTCGGGCCGGTCAGCTCGGCCCGGTCCAGGCGGACCGGTGACGGCGGACCGGCCGGCGGGGTCAGCAGGCAGCGGCCGCCGGGCTCGACCCGCAGTCGCAGGGCCCGGCCGCCCGGCGGGAACCGGCCGATCAGGACGCCGCCCCCGGTGGCGGCGCTCACGTGGTAGTCCCCGATGTCCAGCCGCCGGACCGCACCGGCGCCGATGCCGGCGACGGTGCGGATCTCGATCACGCCGCGCGGTTCGGTGGCCGCCGCGGTGCTGCCCGGGGTGGTACCCACCACGACGGCGTCCCGCAGCGGGGACTCGCGCAGCGTGAGGTCCGGCGGGACCGCGACGCCCTCGACATACAGAGCTGAGGCGCCGAGGGCGCCGGCGATCGCGCCGATCCGGGTGTCCGGGTCGGCGTCGAGATGGAGATCACGGGTTTCGCCGACGTCGTCGACAACGGTCAGGAGTAGTCGCACGGTGCACATCTCCAGGCTCGGGAAGGTCATCGGCCGCCTTCTGCCACGACCGCCGCCTACTCCTACGACCACTGCCGGAATCTCGTTCTCGCCGTCGAGAACGCGACGGCCGCCGCGTCCGTAGGCAGGTACGAGGGCATGCATCGGGCACGCCCAGCCGGCCCCGAGGAGTTCGTATGTCCGCGCCCGTCGTCACCGCCGTGGTGCTCGCCGTGTTGCTTGTGGTCGCCGTGGTGTTGCTGGTGATCGAGCTGCGCCGCGCCCCGGGTGGCCGGGCCCGGCCGGTGGCCGGCCCGGCGGTGACCGGTGCGGTGGCGCTCGACGAGGTCGACCGGGCGCTGCGTGTCCTGGTCACCGCGTGCGACCGCGCGGAGCGTGACTTCCCCGACGTGTACGCCGTGGAGTGCGCCGCCGACCGCGTCACGTTGCGGCTGGCCACGTACGAGCCGGAGGCACCCGAACCGTGGGTCGCCGGTGCCGACGGCACCGAGTGGACCCTGTCCCGCGCCGGGCGGCAGACCGGGGGACAGGTGCCGGCCGATTCGCACCCGTACCCGCTGATCGTCTCTCTGGGTCTGCACGAGGACCGCCGGGTCCTGGTCAACCTGGCCCGTGCGGCCGGGCCGATCACCCTGGCCGGGCCGGCCGAGGCGGTCGCCCGCCAGATGCTGGCCGAACTGCTCAGCGGCCCGGTGGGGCGGGACGCGGAGATCACCCTGACCGGTGACGCCGCGATCCGGCTCGGTGACCGGCTCCCGGGCGCCCGGCCGGAACGCCTGCGCACCGCCGCCACGCTGGCCGAGGCGCAGCGCGGTGGCCGGGAGCAGCGCACCGCCCGGACCGGGGCCACTCAGATCTTCCAGTTGCTCGACGACGGCCGGGCCGCCGCCGAGCCGGATCAGCCGCGCCGCCTCGCCGTCATCGGGGCGGAGCAGTTCCGGGCCGAGTCGGCCGGGCGGGCGCCGTCCAGCGGCGCGGTGCTCGTGCTCGGTGAGGTCGACCACGCGGCGTGGCGTTTCGAGGTCCGCCCGGACGGCGGCCTGGACACCGGTGCGCTCGGCCTGCCGGTCGACACCGTCCGGGTCGGCTAGAGCACCACC
This sequence comes from Actinoplanes sp. 13, assembly GCF_056134165.1. NCBI lineage: Bacteria > Bacillati > Actinomycetota > Actinomycetes > Micromonosporales > Micromonosporaceae > Actinoplanes > Actinoplanes sp. 13. The sequence continues at coordinate 88,915 of NZ_JBVYOQ010000007.1, forward strand.
TTTTCGACAGGAGACATCCGTGAACCGCAGGAATGTGTTGATCGCTTCGGTGAGCGTGCTCAGCGTGGCGCTGGCCGCGACGGTGACCGGCATCGTGACCGGTGTGCTGCCCACCGGCGCCCCGCCCGCCGCGCCCCCACCGCGGGCCGCCGGGAACGCCGCCCCGGCCGGTGCCGAGCTGGCCCGGTACGTCGGCCGGACCGAGGACGGCACGTTCACCCTGGCGGTGCACGTCTGGGAGAACAAGGCGGTTGCCCACCTCACCGACGGCGTGCGCCGGGAGGCCTGGATGAAGGGGGTCGCCGGCGGCGATCTGTTGCTGCTCACCGGCGACGGCGGTGCGGTGCTGAACGCCCGGGTCACCGGCGGCAAGCTGGCCGGTACCGCCGACGTCGGCGATGCGCGGGTCAGCTTCTCGGCTCCCGCGGTGCCCGCTCCGGCCGGGATCTATCGGGCCGCGGGTGAGGTCGAGGGCCGCAACGTGCGGGTCGACGTGATCGTGCTGCCGAATCGTGAGGCCACCGGGATCGAGTGGGTGAACGGCCGGCCCGGCGAGGTGCCGCCGGCCGACCTGACCGGCCGGAGTGTACGGGTGCGCGGTGGTGAGCTGCGCCTGGCGGCGATCCGGCCGGACGACGTCTGACCGGGCACTCATCGGCAGGCGGTCAGGGTCGCCCGCAGGGTGCGCAGTGCCTTGTGGCTGCGCGACTTCACTGTGCCGGTGGGGATGTGCAGCTCGGCGGCCGTCTCCTCGACGCTGAGGTCGAGCAGGTAACGGTGCACCAGCACGTCGCGGTGCTCCGGTTCCAGGGTGCGCAGGGCGTCGCGCACCACCTGCCGGTCGAGGGTGTGGTCGGTGCCGTCGGGGACCGGCTGGACGAGCATCTGTTCCGCGTCGATCTCGGCCGGCCGGGTCTGCCGCGCCCGGTACCCGTCGATGGCGAGCCGTCGGACGACGGTGAACAGCCACGGCCGCAGCCCCGCCGGGTCGGTGCTCAGCCGGTCCGCGTGCCGCCAGGCGCGGACCAGCGCCTCCTGCACGATGTCCTCGGCCGCATGGGGATCACCCAGGGTGAGCGTACGCGCGAACCTCAGCAGTGCCGTGCGGTGCTGGTGGTGGATCTCGCGGGTGAAGGTCTGTTCGGTCATGCTCGGAGCTCCTCGTCCGGCCGGGCAGAGTTCCGGCCGCCCTCCACACGCCGTGCCGGAAGGCGCGGTTCGGCTTGGCGAGATCCCTCACTGCCGATGAACCTTCGGCCTCTCCGCTCGTCGTTCCTCCTGATCAAGTGGGAGGGACGGCCATGTCCGGATGCGGGAGCCAGGTCGCCGACGAGGCACAGATCGGCCTGTTGTGGCGGGAACACCGAGGGGCGATGCTGACGTACGCGAGCAGCCTCACCAGTGATCGGGCGACCGCTGAGGACGTGGTGCAGGAGGCGATGATCCGTGCGTGGCGGCACCCGGACGTGCTGGCCAACGGTCGTGGCTCGGTGCGCGGATGGTTACTGAAGGTGGTCCGTAACCTGGTCATCGACCACGTGCGGGCCCGGCGCAGACGTGTCCCGGAGGTCTTCGACGTGCCGGCGGAGGCGATGCCCGTCGCTGATCACGCCGATCGGGTGCTCGACTCGGTGATGGTGGCCGACGCGCTGCGGTGTCTCTCCGCCGAGCACCGCGAGGTTCTGGAGCGGCTCTACCTGCTCGATCTCAGCGTCGAGGAGACGGCCGCCGAGCTGCGCATCCCCGTCGGCACGGTGAAGTCACGCTCCCACTACGCGATGCGTGCCCTGCCGCGTCTCGGGCGCCGGTGGGGGAGCGGCCGCTGAGACTTTGCCGGTCGCTGCGCGGGCCAGCCCATCTCGATCAGTTGCTCGCGGTCGAGCATGCCGGTGGCCGGCACCTCGCTGAGCGGGTCGCGCTCGCGGGTGAGTGGGCGCCGGGCGGAGGCATCCATGCCAACGGCATCGAGGCGATCCCGGACGGCAGGCACCTGATCGTCGGTCAGACCACGCTCGCGAGCGGCGGCGCCGCGCTCTACTGACTCGTACCTAGACTCTTGCGGGTGACCGAGCACGAGCAGTTCAGCGACCGTGAGCGACGCACCTGGTTCATGCAGGAGGAGCTGCTCGAGGACTCCGGTCTCTCCCTCGCGGACTTCTCCGTCCTCAGCGGTCTGTCCCAGCAGCCGAACGGGGCGCTGCGGGTCTTCGAGCTGGTCGACCTGCTGCGGTGGGAACGCACCCGGCTGATGCACCAGATCTCGCGGATGGAGTCCCGCGGCCTGCTCGAGCGCCAGCCGACCGCGGAGGACAGCCGGGGCAGCCGGGTGGCGCTGACCGAGCAGGGCTGGGAAGCGGTCCGCAGGGCTGCCCCGCAGCACCTGCGGGATGTGCGGCGGACGTTCTTCGACGCGCTCAGCCCGCGCCAGGTGGACATGCTGGCCACGCTCTCGGAAGCGGTCCTGGACAGCATTCAGGAACAGGAAGCGGAACAGCGCGGCAAGGCCCGGCGTCCGTGATCAGCGAGGCACCCGGTGACCTGCGGTTCGCCGTGCTCGGGCCGGTGCGGGTGTGGCGCGGCGAGCAGGAACTCGATCCGGGCTCGCGCCGGCAGCGCCTGCTGCTGGCACTGCTGCTGGCGCGAACCGGTCAGCCGGTCACCATCGCGGAACTCGTCGCGCTGCTGTGGGACGAGCGGCCACCCCGCAGCGCGGTGAACATCGTGCACCTGCATGTCAGCCACCTCCGGCGGGTGTTCGAACCCGGCCTGCGCCCCCGCACCCCGGGCCGGTGGCTGCTCGCTGACGCGGCCGGCTATCGCATGGTGGTCGAGGAGGACCAGCTCGACCTGCTGCGCCTGCGGCGACTGCGCCGCCAGGCCCGCGCGGCCGGCGACGCCGCGGAGGCGTTGCCCATCTATGTCGAGGCGCTGGAACTGTCGCGGGGGCCGTGCGCCGGCGCCCCGGAGCCGGCCGGCCGGCCGGTCCCGGACTTCGAGGCGGTGGACAACGAGTACGCCGATCTGGTCCGCGAGGCCACCGACGTGGCGCTGGGCGCCGGCTCGGCCCGGGCGGTGCTGCCGATGCTGCGGCGCGCGGCCGGGCACCGTCCGCTGGACGAGGCCGTTCAGGCCAGGTTCCTGCTGAGCCTGTCCGCCGCCGGGCACCAGGCCGAGGCGATCGCGCTCTATCGGGAACTGCGCGACAACCTCCGCGACGAGCTGGGGATCGATCCGGGCCGGGAGCTCGAGCAGGCCTACCGGACCGTCCTGCGGCACGGCGCCGCCGGCCCGGTCCGGGCGCCGGAGCGACCGGCCGCCGGCGGTCTCCCCGTCCGGCCCGCCCAGCTGCCGCCGGACCTGCCCCGCTTCGCCGGGCGCGACGACACGCTGCACCGGTTGCTCGCACTCGTCCACGACCGCGCCGCGGACATCGTGGCCGTCGAGGGCATCCCCGGCGTGGGAAAGACGAGCCTGGCGACGCATCTCGCGCACCGGGTGACCGATTATTTCCCGGACGGCCAGCTCTACGCCGACCTCAGGGGTCTGGACCCGGAGGCCGCGCTGGCTCCCGGCGAGGTGCTGCAAGCGTTCCTGCACGCGCTGGGCGTGCGCGGTCCGGACATCCCGGCGAGCGACCCGGCTCGATCAGAGCTGTACCGCAGTGTCCTGGCGCAGCGCCGGGTCCTGATCCTCCTGGACAACGTGCGCGACGCCGACCAGGTCCGGCCGCTGCTTCCCGGCACCCCGGACAGCCTCGTCCTGATCACGAGCCGGTTCAGCCTGGCCGATCTCGCCGCCGGTCACCGGGCGCACGTGCTCACACTCGACGTCCTGCCGGCCGGGGAAGCGCGTGACCTGATCGTCTCCCGTGTCGGGCCGGCGCAGGCCCCGGCCGACACGCAGGCCCTGGACGAGATCGTCGATCGGTGCGCAGGGCTCCCGCTGGCCCTCGCCGTGGTGGCCGCCCGGACCCTGGCCCACCCCGGATATCACCTGCCGGCTGTGGCGCGTGAGCTGCGCGACGCCCAGGGCAGCCTGGACGGCTTCGGCGCCGACGATCCGGACAGCGACCTGCGGGCCATCTTCTCCTGGTCCTACCGGGGACTCAGCCCGGCGGCGGCGCGCCTCTTCCGGCTGCTGGCGCTGCACCCCGGCCCGGACGTCACGCTGTCCGCCATGGCCAGCCTCGGCGGCCTGCCCGCCCGCGACGCCCGCGAGGTGTTCGGCGAGCTGGTGCACAGCAGGCTGCTCACCGAGCGCCGGCCCGGCCGGTACGGCGCCCACGACCTGATCGCCGCCTATGCGCGCGAGCTGATGCTCGACGCCGAGTCCGGGCCGGAGCACGACGAGGCGGCCGACCGGTTGCTCCGGTACTACCGGCGTGCCGCCCACGCGGCCAACCTCTTCATCAACGCCGAGATCGGCGCGGACCTGCCCGCGGCCCGCGACGGGGTCGTCGACGAGAGCCCCCGGGACGCCAAGGAGGCCGCCGACTGGTTCGACGCCGAACGGGAGGTGCTCAAGGCGGTCATGCGCCAGGCGATCAGCCGGGGCCGGGTGTACGACGCCTGGCAGCTGGAACTCACGGTGCAGGGCTTCTACCAGCACGACGGCTGGTGGCACGAGTGGGCGACCGTGCTGCGCGAATGCCTCGACGCCGCGGAGGGCGCCGGTGACACCGCCGGAGCGGCGAACATGCTGCGCAGTCTGGCCGGTGCCCGCTTCTACCTCGGCGACAGCGCCGGCGCGCTGTCCCTGCTCGAACGCGCGCTGGTCCTGTTCACCGAGCTGGGTGACGTGTCCCGGCAAGCGTTGACGCTGCGCAACATCGGCGAAGCGAGCTTCGCGGCCGCGGACTACGACCGCTGCGTCACGTCCCTCCACCATGCTCTGCGCATGGCCGAGTCACTCGGCGAGGAGATCGCACAGGCGGATGTGCTGTGCCGCCTCGCCGACGCGGAGTACGAGCTGGGCCGCCGCGCCGCGAGCTTCGAGACTCTCGGGCGGGCCCTGGCTCTGAGCGAGCGGCTCGGCAACAACGTCCGGCGCAGCGAGTGCCGCCTCCGGCGCGCCCACCTGTATCTGCGCGAACGGCGATACGCGGATGCGCTGGCCGACTTGACCGCGGCCGAGGAGATCGGCCGGGCCGACGGTCACCGGGTGCACCTGGTCCGCGCGAGCCTGGGCCGGGGGGACACCGCCCTGGCGATGAACGACCGGCCCGCCGCCCGGGCGGCGTGGCTGGAGGCGCTGGCTCTGAACAACGACGCGGACGCGGCGCGGGAGGCGTCGATCCGCCGGCGGCTGGCCGAACTGGACGGCTAGTTCCATTTCTGGTTGTCGGTGCCCGCGCAGGTCCAGAGCTGCGCGGGCGTGCCAGACCCGGCCCATCCCGCCTTCGCCGATGGTGCTGATCAGGCGGTAGCGCCCGGCAAGGTGATCGTGCGGTCGACGGGACATCGCGGCACGGTATCCACGGCGGCCCTGGTCGCCCGTGCAGTAGTCAACCGACAAAAGTGCCTGTTTTCGCAGCTCACGGCGTTATCGGCGATTGTTCACCGCAGGACGCCACATCTTTCTCACATCTGCGGGGCCCGGCCCTGCGGGCGGAATGATGCTTCCGTACGACGCGATTCTCCGGGCCTGGTTCATTTCTTCTCCGGTGTGGATCGTCACGCTGACCGGAATGGACCGGAGGGCTATTTTCCTTCTCGATGTCCGCCGCTTTTCTCGAAGGAGCTCCCGTTGAGTATCGCCATTCCCGGTGTCGAGGTCGAGTCACGCGACCCCTCCGGTGGCCTCTATGTCCCGGCCGGGGGCGGGGTGACCAAGTGGTTCTCCGGTGACGTCTACACCGTCCGCCTCCAGGCCGCCCAGACCGGCGGATCCGTCGGCATCGTCGAGGCCAGCGTGCCGCCGGGGGGTGGTCCCGTCCCGCACACCCACGCCGAGCAGGAGGAGACGTTCTATCTGCTCTCCGGCGAATTGGAGTTCCTCGAGGGGGACCGCACCTTCACCGCGGTGACCGGCGATATCGTGCACATTCCGCGCCTGGTCCGGCACCGGTTCACCAACGTCGGTCTGCACACCGCGAAATTGCTCTTCATCTACACACCGGGCGGTGCCGAGGGGCTTTTCGTCGAGGGTGGCGACGAGCCGGAGCCGGGCGTGCAGGTGGAGAACTGGGGCCCGGAGCGTTTCGACGACCGGATGCTCGGGCTGTTCCACAAGTACGGCGTGGAGGCCGTCTGACCTGCTCGTGCTCGCCGACAAGGCCTGCAAGGGCTCGGCAGGGCTGCCACGAGTCCACGCTGCCGGCGATTCACACCAGCGTCCACCGCCCGGCGGCGTCGAGCCGCCGGGCTAGGGGCCCTGATGGTCCTGGGCCGCCAGGCTGAGCGTGCCCAGGCGGTTGGCGACGCTTCGCCGGGCCAGGTCGATGTACGCCGCGTCGCGGTACAGCACGTACATGTTGTTGGCCATGTGCAGGTAGGCGTTGAGCTCGAACGCGGCGTGCGCGGGAGCCGGGTCGTCGCCGATCAGCCCGGCGTCCTGCGCCGCGGCGTACTGCGTCTCGAGCCGGTGCAGCCATGTCGTGTGCAGCTCGAGCAGGCGGTCACGGACCGCGCCGGGGCGGGTGTCGAACTCGGCGTTGACCGAGACGAAGAAGCACCCGCCCGGGAGGACGTCGTTCCCGAGCCGGGTGAGGAAGTTGTCGCAGAGGGCGGCCAGCCGTTCCAGCGGCCCGGGCAGGGCCAGGGCGGGGCGCACCACATCGCGCAGGAAGGCGTCGGCGGCGGCCTCGATGGTGGCGAGCTGAAGCTCCTCCTTGGAGCGGAAATGCGCGAACAGCCCGCTCTTGCTGATGCCGACCTGGTCGGCCAGGGTGCCGATGGTCAGCCCGTCGAGTCCCACCACGGTCGTCAGGGCGACGGCCGTATCGAGGATGGCCGCCCGGCTCCGCGCGCCGTCGGAACGCAGGCGGCGTTCCGGTGGGATGGCGCTGCCCATGCGCGCATCGTACGCCAAGGTGTCGAGCGCGAAGTCGGCCTGCTTGTCCGCCGCGAGCAGGACGGCGGATACCGCCGTACGGAGCCCACCGAGTGGGGCATGTGCCATGCGCCACTTTCGGGAGAGCTGGACAGCGATATATTGCATATCACGCACTTCCTGCTGAAGGAGATCCATGGATGCCGCTCCGCTGTTCTTCGCGCTGTCCGTGGCTACCCGCAGCGTCGTGGCGGTCTACCGGCCACTGTTGGCGGAGATGAACCTGACCCACCCGCAATACCTGGTCATGCTGGCGCTCTGGCAGCACGGGCCGATGTCCGTACGCCGCCTCGGCCTGCTCCTGCAGCTCGACTCGGGCACCCTGTCGCCGCTGCTGCAACGCCTCGAGGCGGTCGGCCACGTGCGCCGTGAACGCGACCCGGCCGATCAGCGCAGCGTCACGGTCACCCTCATCGACCAGGGTGACGCGCTACGAGCGCGCGCCGCATCGATCCCCTCGACCGTTCGCCACCTCCTCGGCCTGCCGGCCGAAGACCTGGACCATCTGCACGCCGTCCTGGCCGACGTCACGGCCGCCGCGCGATCAGTCGGCTGACCGTGATCGAGCGCACGTGAACCTGGCGTCCGCGTTCTCGTCGACAGGGAAAGACGGAGGCGACGGGCGTCCACAGCCGGGAGGGCACACGTGGCGGAGACGCGCGTTCTGGTGCAGGCGGACGACACACTCGTGGGGATGGGCCTGTCCGGGTGCCTCGCCGCACACCCGGACATCCGGGTGGGTGGCGGCCGGGCACGCTCTGACCCGGCGCCCGGCTGACGAGTGCGTCCCCCAGCAGGCTGAAGGCCCTGAGTAAAATATTGAGCCGCCGAATGAATTCTGCGCGGTCGCATACGTAGCAACCAGGTGACTCGCATCGTGACGCTGGCCGCGAAGCTGCCCTGATCGCACCACCCGAACGGCCCCGGCGCGATCCTGCTGCGCCGGGGCAGGATCACACCCAGTCCTGCCAGATGTGCGTGATCCGGTCGAACAACGGGTCGAGTCGTATCTCGGTCGTGGCGATGCCTTCGGGCCACTGCGGCAGGCGCGCCTCGAGTTCGGCCGGCACGCCGCTCTGCGAGTCGACATAGAAGTGCAGCGTACGTACGGCCGTGAACGTCTCGTACGCGATCAGCGCGCCGTCGGAACCGGCCACGGCGGTCAGCTCGTCGGTGAACCGGCGCAGCGCGTCGATCGACTCGCCGGCCGGGAGCCGCCCCTCGTCGTAGTTCCGGTAGGGCAGCCGGATCAGGACGTGCATGTCGAACCGGGGCCAGCGCTCCGGGCGTACCGGTGCCGCGCTCACCCACTGGACCGGCAGACCGTTCGACTCGCCGGACCACAGCTGCCAGTAGTCGAAGCTGCCGGGCAGGGCGCTGACGGCGTCCCGGAGCTCGGCCGGGGTGCGGGGTTCGGCGGGCACCTCCACGCTCCAGGTGACCTCGTTGAGCCAGGTGATCGCGTCGTCCTCGCCGACGGCCCATTCGACCGCGTGGTTGGCCAGGTCCTCCTGCGTCCCGGCGGGAAGGCCCACCAGGGCGGGATGGTGGCAGACGACATCGATCCGGCGGATCTGCTCCCGCACGGCGATGCCGAAACGGGAGTCGGCCAGGTCCACCACCTGCCCGTCGAACTCCCGGGTGGATTCCAGGGCCAGGGGATCAGCGACGACCTGCACGGATCGGTACGACCAGGTCGCGTCGGCCGGCGGAGCGGCGGCCAGCCACCGCTCGGCGACAGCGCGGTTCCCGCGCGGCCAGTCGGGCGCGACGACCAGCGCGTGCGCGGCGGTGCTGCTTCCCCGCACCGCCCACTCCAGGGCGGGATCGATCGCGTGCACCCGGCGCCCGATCTCCTCGCCGATCAGGTCGAGGAAGCCGGCGTCGGCAGCCTTCGCCACCTCGTCGCGTGCGGTGGCCCACCACTGCCAGAACTCAGCGATGGTCCCGGCCTCCGGCCGTGTCTCGGCGGCCGGCCGCTTCTTCCTCCGGAACAGGTTCATGGCCGCGGAGCCTAGGTCCTGCGACCAGGCGAGTCCGACTTCCGGCGACAACATCACTGGCGTGAACTTCGGCGGCGGCCGGCCGTCGTCACCATGGCGCACCTGAGGACGAATCGGGGACGGACCATGGCGTACGGCGGTGGCGCTCAGCCCGTGTCCGGTGAACCGCAGCTCCCCGGTGGCCGGCCGCCGGCCGGCGCGGATCTGAACTCCCGGGCCGCGGACGCGTCGTACGACATGCCGGCCCGGTACCGAACGCGGCGAGGCGCCGTCGCTCTGTCGCCGAGCGCCCGGTCGTCACGCGGTGCGGCCGCCACCTGCTCGAGCGACTGGGGAAGTGACCACATGATCGACATCGATCCCGCGCACATCCTGCGGGTGACCGCCGAAGAGCTGCAACCCGATCTGGTACGGCTCCGGCGCGACCTGCACGCGCATCCCGAGACGGGTCTGCATCTGCCGCATGCGCAGGCGGCTGTTCTGGAGGCGCTCCGCGGCCTGGGCCTGGAGGTGTCCCGCGGGGAATCGCTGTCGTCGGTGACGGCGGTGCTGCGGGGCGGCCGGCCCGGCCCGGCGGTGCTGCTGCGGGCCGACATGGACGCCTTGCCGCTGACCGAGGCGACCGGTCTGGACTACGCCAGTCGTACGCCCGGCATCATGCACGCCTGCGGCCATGACCTGCACACCGCCGCCCTGGTGGGTGCCGCCCGCACGCTGGCCGAGCACCGCGACGTGCTCGCCGGCGACGTCGTCCTCATGTTCCAGCCGGGCGAGGAAGGCTGGGACGGCGCGGCCCGGATGATCGAGGAAGGCGTGCTGGAGGCCGCCGGCGAGAAGGTGCGGGCGGCGTACGGGCTGCACGTCCGGTCCTACGAGACGCCGCGGGGCGAGTTCCGCAGCCGCCCGGGCACCCTGATGGGCGCGGCCGACACGCTCACCGTGACGGTGCGGGGCAGGGGCGGCCACGCCTCCCGGCCGCACGTCGCCAACGATCCGGTGCCGGTCGCGGCGCAGATCATCACGTCGATCCAGACGATGATCACCCGGAAGTTCGACCCGTTCGACCCGGTCGTGGTCACGATCACGTCGGTCCAGGCGGCCACGGTCTCCACCATCATCCCCGAGCGGGCCGAGCTCAGCGGCACCATCCGCACGTTCTCCGAAACGAACCGCGCGCGGGTCAGGACCGAGATCGCCCGGTTGTGCACGGGCCTCGCCGAGGCCTACGGGATGACAGCCGAGGCTGTCGTCACCGACGGGTACCCGGTGACGGTGAATGACGCGGACGAGTACGAGTTCGCCGCCACCGTGGTCCGGGATGCGCTGGGCGCCGATCGCTTCGCCCCGCTGGACGCGCCGGTCGCCGCGGCGGAGGACTTCTCGCGGGTGCTGAACGAGGTCCCCGGGTGCTTCCTCTTCCTGGGCGCGACCGCCTCGGGTGAGCCGGCGACCGCGGCGAGCAATCACAGCCCGCACGCGGTCTTCGACGACGCGGTGCTCGGTGATGCCGCGTTCGTCCTCGCCGAGCTCGCCCGGCGTGCTCTCGACCGGCTCGCGGCATCCTGAAGTCCGGTGCGGCCCGCCGGCCGGTCTGCCGGGGCATGAGAGCTTTCCGCCCGGCACGGGGTCGAGCGTCTCCCGGCGGCTCAGCCGGCGTGGCGGCGTTTGATGCTCTGCGCCATCGCGGTCTCCTCGCCCTGGCCGGCGAGCGTGGCGACCAGCAGGTCGACATCGGCGTCGGTCAGCGCCACGGGCCCGGCGACGGCGGCGAACACGACGGCGTGCGCCACCTCGACCACGTGACCCTCGGCGAGCCGCTGATGCAGGGTGGCGACGAGGTCGTCCGTGCGGCGGTCGCCGAGGGTCCCGAGAAGCCGGCCGAAGCTGCGGGCCGTCTCAGTGCGGTGCGTTCCCTGGTGCACTCCTCGCCCCCTCGGTCTCCCGGTGCGACATGGTCAGCTCAGGAGGGCGTCGCGCACCTGCCGTACGGCGTAATGGGCGCGGGACTTGACGGTGCCGACCGGGACCCCGAGCAGGGCAGCGGTCTCGTCGAGGCTGCGGCCCTCGAAGTACAGCTCGCGCAGGACGGCCCGGTGCGCGGCGCTGAGCCCGCTGACGGCATGCCGCAGGGTCAGCTTCGCGATCACCGAGTCAGCGGCCTGCCCACCGGTGGCCGCCGGCTCGGTGTCGATGAGGCTGACCGCCATCGGCCGCGACTGCCGCTTGCGGTACGCGTCGATGGCGAGCCGGCGCGCCACCGTGAACAGCCAGCGGCGCTGCGACTCGGGCTCGACCGGCACGGCGTCGAGGCTGCGCCAGGCGCGGAGCATGGTCTCCTGCACGAGGTCCTCGGCGGTGTGCGGGGCACCCGAGGACACCAGGCTCCGCAGGAAGTGCAGCAGCGCCCCGCCGTTGTTGCGGTGGATCTCGCGCATCTGGAACTCGGCGCGGCGGGCCGAGGGTCTGGTGACCGGCCGGGTTCTCACGGGTGCGACGACTTCGCGGGTGAGGACGCTGGTCGTGGTTGTCATGGCTGCCATCCCCGTCGCAATTCTGGAAAGTTCGAAGAGAGCTTAGGGAGACGGCTGTGTAATCTGACTTATTTGCTAGTTACGCCGATGTGAAGCGGATTGGGTGTCGATTTAACAGCCGCCTCGGCGTCACCGTCGAGACGGTATAACTCCAGGTGGAGGGGCTAAGCGGCCAAGCGATATTTAGCTCGGCGATTCGCTATGACGGCGCACACAATACATTGCACAAGCCTGCCCGGCGCCTGGTGCAATGCGCATCGCAGCCCGCGACAATAGGCGTTTACGCATCGTGCGACGGAGGAAGGACACTGTGACCATGCGCAACGGCTTGACCATCGGCGAGTTCGCCACCCTCAGTCATCTGAGCGTGCGGACCCTGCGCCGCTACCACGAGGCCGGGCTGCTGGAACCGGCCACCGTGGACCCGTTCACGAAGTACCGGTACTACCGGCCCGACCAGATCGGCACCGCCCAGGTCATCCACCAGCTCCGGCAGCTCGATGTGCCGTTGGCCGACGTCAAGTCGATCATCGCGACCGATGACCCGCACCGGCGTGCCGAGCTCATCGCCGATCACCTGCGGCGGCTGGAGGCCGAACTCGACCGGACCCGATCAGCAGTCGTGTCCCTGCGCCAGCTGCTGCGCCCGGAGCCTGCCGAGCTCGATGTGGAGCTGCGCTCGGTCCCGGCTCGTCCGGTGGCCGCCATCAGCGCGCCGGCCGTCCGGATCGAGGACTCGCTGGGCTGGTTCGACGCGGCGATGGACGAGCTCGACGCGGCCTTCCCACCCGCCGAACGCACCGGCGCAGCCGGCGGGCTCTTCGCCAACGAGCTGTTCACCGAAGGCGTCGGCGCCATGACCCTCTTCCGGCCGGTGCGCCGTCCGCAGGCCGGCGGCCGGATCACGATGCTGGAGCTACCCGCAGCCGACCTCGCGGTGACCGTGCACGCGGGCCCGCACGACGACATCGGCGTCACCTACGGCCGCCTGGGCTCCTGGGTGGCCTCGCACACCCTCACCGTCGACGGCCCGGTCCGCGAGTCGTACCTGGTGGGCCCCCGTGACGGCGCCGGCCCGGAACGCTGGCGCACCGAGATCGGCTGGCCGGTCTTCCGGGTCACCCCGGTCTGACACCACCTGTGATCGCGGTCATGAACAGTTCGTTCCCCGGCCAGTTACGCCGTCGGGGTATGTCTTCTCCTCTCGTTCTTCTGCACGGGCTCACCTTCGACCGGCGGCACTGGGAACCGCTGCGCCGGGAACTGGCGGTCATCGACCCCGACCGGAAGGTTCTCGCGCTGGACCTCCCGGGTCACGGCGACGCCCCGCCCCGGGCGTCGTACCGTCTGGAAGAGGTCGTCGAGGTGCTGCACAGTCAGGTCACGGCGGCCGCGCCGGCCGAGCCGCCCACCGTGGTGGGCCACTCCGTGGGCGGCGTGATCGCGACTGTCTACGCCGCTCGCTATCCCACCCGCGCGGTCGTCAACGTGGATCAGATCCTGCTGCCGGGCCCGTTCGGCACCATGGTGCGTGCCGCGGAACCGGACCTGCGGGGCCCGGACTGGCGTGTGGTGTGGGATCGCATCGTCGCCGGGCTGGGGATCGACTCGCTGCGGGGCGAGGCGAAGCACCTCGCGGAGACGGCCACCGACCCGCGGCCCGAGATCCTGCTGGGCTACTGGGACGAGGTCATGCACCGGACGGACGAGCAGATCCGCGCCGCCCGGGAGGCCGACCTGCGCAGCATCGGTGAACGGGGCGTCACCTATCAGTGGGTCACGGCCAAGGAGCCGCCGGGTCCCTACGTGGAGTGGTTGACGGCGGCCCTGCCCACGACGGTCGTCACCGTGCTGCCCGGCAGCCACCTGCTGCACCTGGAGCACCCGGCCGAGCTCGCGCGGCTGCTGTCCGGGAAAGAACTCAACGGCTGAGTGATGCCGGAGTGACACGCGCGCCGGCGGCTTGACCCTCTCCCCGGGAGAGACTTGATCGTGGGGGCATGGACACCACAGCGAACAGCGGCGCCAACGTCTCCTGGGACGAGTTGCCGGCCGCCATCACCACGTACCTGCCCGCGCACGAGGCCGATGACACGACGACCGCGATCGGCGCCTTCGCCGCCGACGCGGTCGTGACCGACGAAGGCCGTACCTATCGCGGAGCCGACCAGATCCGCGGCTGGCTGAACAAGTCGGCCGGCGAGTACACGTACACCACCACGTTCACGGGCGCTTCCCGCGACGGCGAAGCGGGCTGGGACGTGGTGCAGCATCTGGAAGGCGACTTCCCGGGCGGAACGGTCGACCTGCACTACCGGTTCGTCCTCGCCGGCGACCGGATCACCCGGCTCGTCATCGAGCCGTAGCCGTCGGTGCGGCCACTCGGCGCGGAAGTGGTCGCCGAGTGGCCACCGCGCAGACCCCGGCTTTCGACATCATGCTGCCCATCCGGACGCGCTACTTCGGCATGGCCCTGCCGTGGCCGATCACCCTGTGGAATAGCTGTGCCCGATGACGTGCCGGGTCGCGGCGAAGGCTTGCTTCCCCTTGTCCCAGCTCCTTCCGCCTCGGCCGCCATGGCCGCCGCGGTCGGATCGTCGTGATCGTCGTAGAGGCGGAAGGTGCTGTCCGCGTCCCCGATCGAGATGGCGCGCCCGGAATGGTGGGCGCCGCCTGAATCCGCTGTCTGGCTGTCACGCGGATCCGGAGAGTCGACAACACCGCGCTCCGTGCGGCTTTGCGCCCGTTCGACGGGTTCGGGTATCGGTCGAACGACTTAACGTCGGCCGTGCGCAGCGTCTGTGGTCGGGTCCGGCGCCGCCGGTCCGGCCCGGGTGCGCGCCTGCCGGCGGGGCCGTTGAGCAGGGGTGGGTCGTCCCGGATCGGGTGCCGGCGAAAGGCATATGACTGATTCCGCGGACGGCTTGCGAGCCGAGAGTGGATCTCAGCAAACGCCAGGCCCATCCGCTTCCAGGGAGCGAATCATGAAGCCCACCATTGTTCTGATCCACGGCGCCTTCGCCGAGTCCGCGAGCTGGAACGGCGTCATCAGCCGCCTGCACGCCGCCGGCCACCGCACCATTGCTGCCGGTAACCCGCTGCGCAGCCTGTCCTCCGACGCCGCCGCCGTGTCCGACCTGCTGGCGACGATCGACGGTCCGATCGTGCTGGTGGGGCACTCGTACGGCGGCATGGTGGCCTCGAACGCCGCGGTCGGCAACGACAACGTGAAGGCCCTCGTCTACGTCGCCGGGCTGGCTCCGGACAAGGGTGAGAACACGCCCGATCTGCTCGGCATGTTCCCGGGCGCCACGTTGGGCGAGCACCTGTACGAGGTGCCGCTCAGCGACGGCACCGCGGACGTCTACGTCGACGCCGCCGGCTATCCCGAGCACTTCGCCGGTGACCTGCCGGCCGAGCAGGCCGCGCTCGACGCCGTCACGCAGCGGCCGTTCAACAGCGTGGCGCTCAACGAGGCGTCCGGCGAGCCGGCCTGGAAGACCATCCCGTCCTGGTTCATCTCCCCGGAGCTCGACCGGGCGATCCCGCTCGAGACGTTCCGCTTCATGGCGCAGCGGGCCAACGCCCGGGAGTCGGTCGAGGTGGCAGGCGCCTCGCACGCCCTTCCGGCCTCCCAGCCGCAGGCAGTGGCCGACTTCATCCTCACCGCCGCGGCTTCCGTCTGAATCCCCCCGACCACCAGATACACCGTTGAAAGGACAACGACATGAAGAAGATCGTTCTTGGTACGACCGTGACCGCGGGCCTGGCAGCAGCCGCGTTGATCGCCGGCTCGGCCGGTGCGGCGGCGCAGTTCCGCCCGCAGGCGAAGCCGACCGTGGTGCTGGTGCACGGCGCGTTCGCCGACTCGTCGAGCTGGAACGGTGTGATCAAGGAGCTCCAGCGGGACGGTTATCCGGTGGTGGCGGCGGCGAACCCGCTGCGCGGCCTGCACTCGGACGCGCAGTACGTGCGGACCGTGCTGGACAGCGTGCCGGGACCGATCGTGCTGGCCGGGCACTCGTACGGCGGCTCGGTGATGAGTGAGGCCGCCGACGGTGACAAGGACGTCAAGGCGCTGGTGTACATCGCCAGCTTCGCGCCGGAGAAGGGCGAGAGCACCTCGGGCCTGGCGGCGAAGTTCCCGGGCGGGCAGCTCGGAGAGGCGCTGAACCAGGTGCCGGTGACGGTGCCGGGTGCCGGCGCGGGAACCGACCTGTACATCAAGCAGGATCAGTTCCGGCGGGTGTTCGCCGCTGACGTGCCGCGTAAGGAGACCGCTCTGATGGCGGCCACCCAGCGGCCGATCACGAGCGCGGCCCTGGACGAGACGGCGACCAGGACGGCCTGGAAGTCGATCCGGTCGTGGTTCCTGATCACCAAGCAGGATCTGGCGATCCCGGCCGACTCGATGCGCTTCATGGCCAAGCGTGCCAAGTCCCGCACCGTGGAGATCGACGCCTCGCACGCCGTCACGGTCTCCGAGCCGAAGGCGGTGGCCGACATGATCGACGACGCCGCCCGCACCACCGTCCGCTGATCGGGGGTCGAAGGGAAGGCCCGGGTGCCGGGCCTTCCCTTCGTTGCCGTTGAACCTCGGCGCTTCGCGCGCGTCGTAGCGGACGGCAAGTCCTCATCGATCTTAAGGAACGTTCATGGCAGGCAAGGCGGCGCTCATCGCGTCACGCATCATCGAAGTGGCACTCCTCGTTGCCGGGGTGCTGGTGCTCATCGCGAAGGAGCCCAACGGGATCGTCTTCGTCTGGGACGTCCTGGCGATCGCCTACCTCGCCATCCGGATGAGCCGGCTGCGCCGGGACGGGCGGGGCCGGGCGACCGCCTGGCTCGACCGGGGCCTCGGCGGCCGCACCGGTCTGCTCTTCACCATCCTCACCAGCCTGGCGGGACTTTCGGCCGGCGTCAGCATCCTGTTCAAGGACGGCGACGACAAGACGCTCACCGCGTCCTTCGCTGTTCCGGCGGTGCTGTTCGCCTGGGCCATCCTGCACTTCGGGTACGCCGAGCGGTACGCCAAGACCTACTACGCCGCCCGGCCCGAGCAGGTGCTGGTCTTCCCGAACACCGACGACCCGACGTTCGTCGAGTTCGCCTATTTCTCGTTCACGCTCGGCACGACGTTCTCGGTGTCCGACGTGGAGACCCAGACGTCCCGCATCCGCCTCCAGATCCTCTCGCACTCGATCATCTCGTTCCTCTACAACACCGTGACGATCGGTATCGCGGTCAGCGTCATCTCCGGATGAGTCGTCGCGGGCCGGGTGCCGCGCAGGCGCCCGGCCCGGGTGCCGGTCCTGGGGGAGACTCAAAGTTGCGGAGTGTGACGGCGTTCGGTCCCATCGGTATTGGACAATTCTTGACAGATGGTCTGGTCACTGTGGCGTGTAAGCTGTAGATCGCACGACCGGTCGTGCTAAATCGGTGTGGTTTGCTCGATTAATTTACTCTCAGTAACGTTGCGACCACGTTGATTTCAGTGCCGTGAAGGGTGTTGCCGGCCTCGGGGGAGAGGCCTCGGGAGCGCTCCCGGTCGACGAAGGCACTAGTGCGCGTGGGGGGATGACCCGGTGGCTACGACCAATGCCGACGAGAAACCGTTCTGTTTCTCCGTGCTCGGTCCGGTGCGGATCTGGCGGCACGGCACGGAACTGGATCTCGGCGCCCGTCAGCAGCGCCTCATCCTGGCGTTGCTGCTGGCCAACGGGGGTCAGCCGGTCGGCATCGGAGACATTGTCCAGGCGTTGTGGGATCAGCGGCCGCCGCAGAGCGCCGTCAACGTGGTGCACCGCTACATCGGCGCGTTGCGGCGCCTGTTCGAACCCGGTCTGCCGGCCAGATCGGCCGGGCGCTGGCTGCTGGGCGACGCGGCGGGTTATCGCATGCGCGTCGACCCGGACAGCCTCGACCTGCTGAGACTGCGTGTGCTGGTCGAGCAGGCGCGATCGGACGAGCTCGCCGGGCGGCTGCCGGAGGCGATGACGGCCTTCGAGGAAGCCCTCGCCCTGTGGCGCGGACCGTGCGGCGGGGCGTCCGGGCTGGCGGCCTACGACCAGCTCGCGTTCAGCGCGGTGGACCACGAGTGCGCCGATCTGGCCCGGGAGGCCACCTGTCTGGCGCTGCGGCTGGACCGCGCTCGATCGGTCCTGCCCGCGCTGCGGCGGATGGCCGAACACCGCCCGCTGGACGAGGCGTTGCAGGCCCAGCTTGTGCTGGCGTTGTCCGCGGACGGTCAGCAGGCCGAGGCGATCGCGCTGTTCCAGAACATGCGCCGGCGGCTCGCCGACGAGCTGGGCGTGGATCCGGGCGAGGAGCTCCGCGAGGCCTACCAGATGGTGCTGCGGCAGAGCGCGGCCGGATCGGTCGCATCCGGCGACACCGAGCCGTCGCCCGCGGGTCCGCCTCCGGGCCGCATGCAGATCAGCGCGACCTCGGCCATCACCGCGGTGCTTCCCGCACAGCTGCCCGCCGACCTGCCCTGGTTCACCGGCCGCGACGAAGCCCAGCGCCGGACGCTCGGCCTGGTCAACGGTCACGTGATGACCCAGATGTCGATGCCGGTGCTGGCCATCGACGGCATCCCCGGCATCGGCAAGACCACCCTCGCCATCCACCTGGCCCACCAGCTGGCCGACGCCTACCCGGACGGTCAGCTCTACGTCGACCTGCAGGGATTCGACCCCGACCAGTCTGTGCTGCACCCCGCGGAGGCTCTGCAGGGCTTCCTCAACGCGCTCGGTGTGCCGGACGCCGACATCCCGGCGAGCCATCATGCCCGGTCCGGCCTCTACCGCAGCGTCCTGGCCGGCCGCCGGATCCTGGTGGTGCTCGACAACGCGCACAGCGTCGAGCAGGTCCGCCCGCTGCTGCCGGGCACCCCCGGCTGCCTCGTGCTGGTCACCAGCCGCAAACGCCTGACCGGGCTGGCCACCGCACACGGCGCCCACCTGATGACCCTCGACGTGCTGTCGCTCGAGGATTCCCGAAGCTTCTTGGCCTCGAGGATCGGAACGGCCCGGACCACGGCCGAGGCGGCGGCGGTGGACGAGATCGTCGAGCGGTGCGGGCGGCTGCCGCTGGCGCTGGCGGTGGTCGCCGCCCGGGCGCTGGCCCTCCCCGGCCACCGGCTCGCCGACATCGCCCGCGAACTGCGGGACGCGCAGGGCAGCCTCGACGGCTTCGCCGGTGACACGGCCAACGACATCCGAGCGATCTTCTCCTGGTCGTACCGGATGCTCGGTGCTCGGGCGGCTCGCCTGTTCCGGCTGCTGTCGTTGCACCCCGGGCTGGACTGCACCGTTCCGGCCCTGGCAAGTCTCGGTGGAGTCCCGCTGGGCGAGGCACGGCAGCTGGCCGGCGAACTGGTCCGGACCGGCCTGCTCACCGAGCACACCGTCGGCCGATTCACCACGCACGACCTCATCCGGGCGTACGCCCAGGAGTTGGTGAACCTGCACGAGGACAGCCGGGCGCGGGCGGATGCGGCCGACCGGCTCGTCGACCACTACCGGCAGACGGCGTACGAAGCGGATCTGCTGCTGACCCCGACCGTCGTGCTGGACCGGCCGACAGCGGTGGACGGCGTGGTGACCACCCCGCTGAGCACCGTCACCGAGGCGGTCACCTGGTTGAACGCGGACCGGCACGTCCTCAAGGCGATGGTGCAGCGCCTGATCGACGACGGCCGTGCCGACGCGGCGTGGCGGATGGCGGTCAGCCTGCAGCGGTTCATGCAGGGCGAGGGCTGGTGGTACGACTGGGCCGCGATGGCGCGCGCCTGCCTGCTCGCGGCCACCACCGCCGGCGACGACCTCGGCCGTGCCCATCTGTCCCGCAGCTTGGCCGGCGCCGAGCACGTGCTCGGCAACCACGATGCCGCGGCACGGCACCTGCACCAGTCGCTGGACCTGTTCACCGGCCTCGGGCACACCCGCGAACAGGCGCTGGTGTACCGCAATCTCGGCCAGGTGAGCGTCGCGCGGGCCCACCATCGTGATGCCGTCGCCTATTACGAGCGTGCCCTGCACCTGTTCGAGTCGCTCGGCGACCTGTACCACCAGGTGTCCGTGTTGTGCGGCCTGGCCGACACGCATTCGTGCCTCGGCCGGCCCGACATCAGCATGGACCTGGCCAACCGGGCGCTGCCGATCGCTCGTGCGCTGGGTGATCTCAACCCTCAGGGCCTCTGTTACGAAACGCTGGCCAAGAGCTTCCACGCCAAGGGAGACCTGTCCGCCTCGCTGGCGTCCTGGCAGCGGGGCGCGGACATCT
Organism: Actinoplanes sp. 13; assembly: GCF_056134165.1. Lineage (NCBI taxonomy): Bacteria > Bacillati > Actinomycetota > Actinomycetes > Micromonosporales > Micromonosporaceae > Actinoplanes > Actinoplanes sp. 13. The sequence continues at coordinate 108,785 of NZ_JBVYOQ010000007.1, forward strand.
ATCGGCAGACCGGGTGGCGGATGAACTCGGTCGAGTGTCTGCAGAATCTGGGGGACATCGCCCTCGCCCTGGGCGATCCGGCCGGTGCCCGCTCCGCCTGGCAGCAGGCGCTGGACCTGCTCAGCCACTTGCGAGTGCCCCAGGTGAGCGAGATCGAGGAGCGCTTGGCAGCCCTCGGGACAACAAAAGCCGTACGGGCGCACAGCGGGCGCTGAACTTGCCGGTCCCCGCTCCGTCATGTCGGGTATGGGACACGGGGTTCGGGCGGCCGGCACATCACAGAGACCGGGTGCCGCGGTGCACGGACCCCGGCGTCGCGCCGGCGGCCCGTGCGGCGGACGCTCCCGCGCCGGAGCGACCGATCCAGGAACGATGCGCTGATGTGCGATCCGGACCCGGCCGGCGACCGGACATCGTGGCTGGCGCTGACGGACGTTCTGCAGCGCAGCTTCGCCGGGCCGCGCATCCTTCCCGCCGACCACGAGAAGGGCCGGGCCAGCCTGCGGCAGCTGCAGATCGCCGCCGACTCGCCGCTGGGCGCCATCGCGCTGAACAGCGGGGGCATCCTGCTCTACGACGGCTGGCTGCGCATCTTCGGCGGCTCGTCGTGCCCGGACGTGGGTCTCCCCAGCATCGGGCAGGTCAACGACTTCCCGGTCGACCTGGACGGGACGTGGACGCCGACCGAAGGCCTGATCGTGGCGCACGACGTGCTCGGCGGCGTCTTCGTCGTCAACGGCCTGCGCCCGGGTGCCGGCCGGCCCGGCGTGCCCGGTGAGGTGATCTACTTCGACCCGCCGTCGCTGGCGTGGACGAGGATGAAGATGTCCCACAGCGAATGGCTGGCCTGGTGCGTGTCCGGTGAACTGCCGCACTTCTACGGCCGGCTGCTCTGGCCGCGGTGGCGCGACGATGTGCGGGCGATCCGCGCCGACCAGGGCGTCACCGTCGCTCCCGCGCTGTGGAGCGGAGTGGCCGAGGGAGGCGATGTCGTCCGGACCGTCGCCCCGATGGCCGAGATCCTCGACCGTCAGATCGACGCCGCCCGGCTCCGGGGGCGACGGCTCGACGGCAGCCTCGGCTGCTATCCGATCTGACGATCGATGCGATCTCTCCGCGACACCCAGGCCTTCACGGCGGCTACCCGAACGGCGCAGGCGGCGGTCGCCGCCGACCGGGCTGACCCCCGCGTCGGCCCGCCGTCGCGCAGCCTTCTGCTCAGCCACGGATCGCGCACCCGGCAAGCAGTGCTGTTGCTGCACGGATACACCCACGGACCGGAACAGCCGGCCGAGCTGGCCCGCGACTTCCACGAGCGTGGTTACAACGTCTGGGTCCCGCGGGCGCCGGGGCACGGCACCGTCGATCCGCGGGACCACCATCGCTTGACGGTGGAGAGGCTCACCACCTACGCGTCCGGCGCGCTGGGCATCGCGGCCGGGCTGGGCGACGAGGTCGGCGTCGTGGGGATCTCCGGGGGTGCGGTCCTAGCCGCCTGGCTGGCGCAGCACCGCGCCGACGTCGTACGCCGCCTCCTGCTTCTCTCGCCCTTCTTCGCCCCGGCCCCCGGGCAGATGCCCGCCGGGGTGGTCCGGCTGCTCGTCTCCCTGTACGGGCGAGGCCTGCTCCGGACCACGTCACCGCACGCGGGTACTCACTCGCCTCGGTCAGCCGGTATCTGACGATCGCGCGTGACCTGTCCCGCCCACCCCGGCGGCTCGGCCTGCGGTCGATCGCCATGGCGATCAGCCGGCTCGATGACGTCGTCGACACCGTCGCGGCGGCGGCCGTGCCGGAGCGGATGGCCGGCGTGGCCGGGATCCCGCTGCGCACCTACCGGCTGCCGGCGGCGCTGGGCATCGGCCACGACACCCTCGCGCTCGCCGGGCACCCCGACGCCGGGGCGCTCCGCAAGCGGTACATCGAGCTCTACGAGGGAGCGCCCTGACGATCGGACGTGAGGCACGACACCGCCGGCGGTTGAACAGGCGATCGTCGTCGCCGTCGATCCAGGTGACTAGGCGATGATCGACGGCGGGGAGCGCACTGATGACACCGAGGATCCTGATCGCGGGCGCCGGTATCGCCGGGCTGGCCACCAGGACGGCCCTGGCCACCCGGGGGATCGACGCTGACGTGGTGGAACGGGACCCGGCGCCGAGGATCACCGGGACCGGCCTGTACCTGCCCGCGAACGCGGTGCGTGCGCTGCGCGATCTCGGCCTGTACGCCCGGCTCGCCGCGCGGGCGGAGCCGGTGCGGCGGCAGGAACTGAGCGACGAGCGGGGCCGGCCGCTGGCCGGCTTCCCGGTCAGCGCGATCTGGGGTGACGTCGGTGAGTGCATGGCGATCCAGCGGACGGAGCTGCATGCCATGCTGCTCGACGCTGCCGGCGGCGCCGGGGCGGTGCGGTTCGGCACCGGCGTCCGGACGGTCACCGGCGACGGCACGGTCACCTTCAGCAACGGTGAGCAGTCGCGGTACGACGTGGTGATCGCGGCGGACGGGATCAACTCGGCGATCCGGCGCAGTATTTACCCGACGATCGAGCCGCGATTCCTCGGCCAGGTCTGCTGGCGCTTCCTCGCGCCGTCCGCCTCGCTGGAGCCGGGCACCTGGTCGGCGATGCTGGGCAGCCGCGGGCGCACGTTCCTGGCCGTGCCGGTCGGTGGCGGACTGGCGTACTGCAACGCCGGGATGGACAGCAGCGAGCCGGCGCCGCCCGCGGGCGACTGGCGGTCGCACTTCGCCGATTTCGGCGGGCCGGCCGCTGCGTTGCTCGACCACGCCGGCGATGCCCATTTCGCCGCGCTGCACGAGGTGCGCGCGTTCACGTCGTGGCAGCCGCACGTCGTCCTAGTGGGCGACGCCGCCCACGCCTGCTCGCCCAGCATGGCCCAGGGCAGCGCGATGGCGTTCGAGGACGCGCTGGTGCTGGCCGAGCTTCTCAGCGCAAGCCCGTCCCGGGAGAACGTGACGGGGCCGCTGGCCGGCTTCCGCGATCGCCGCGCCGCGCGGCTGCAGTTCGTCCTGGACCAGAACCATCGGCGGGACCGCGCCCGGCACCTTCCGGCCCCGGTCCGCCGCGTGGTGTTCCGGCATTTCGCCGAGGACATCTTCCGGGCCAACCACCGGGGGCTGCTCGCGCGGCCGTGAGGTGTGCCTCGTTGACGGTGCCCGTCATGCGGTGTGGAATATGTTGCATGCCGATTCCGCCGCGTGTAGGGGTAATTTCCCGGTCTCTGTTGCGCGAGAACGCGTTCCGGTCGATCCGGGACGCCATCGTCGAGGGAACGTTGCAGCCGGGTGAGCGGCTCAACGACGCCGAGCTGGCGCAGTGGCTCGGCGTGAGCCGAACCCCGGTGCGTGAGGCGCTGACCAGGCTCGAAGAGACCGGCCTGGTGCAGACCAAGCCGGGTCGTTACACGATGGTCAGCCCGCTGGACGTCCAGGCCGCGCGGGCGGCGCAGACGGTCACCGCGGCGATGCACGAGCTCGCGGTCCGCGAGGCGGTGCCGACCATGTCGGCCGACGAGATCGCCGCGATGCGTGCGGCGAACGCGCGGTTCGCGGCCGCTCTGGAGGCGAACGACGTCGACGCGGCGATCGCCTCGGACGACGAGTTCCACAACATCCCGGTGGCCGCCTCCGGCAACCCGGCGTTGTGCGCGGTGCTGGAGCAGTTCACGCCGGTGCTGCGGCGGCTGGAGCGGCTGCGCTTCTCCTCGGTCAGCGGCCGTGGTTCGGTCGCCCTGCACGACCGCATCATCGACCTGTGCGAGGCGCGCGACGTCGAGGGCGCCGCCGCGGCCGCCCGGGACAACTGGATGAGCCTCGACCCCCGCGTCGATTTCGGGCCGATGGACGACCCGGCCGCTCAGTGAGGCGTCACTCAGCCGGCGACGGCTCCCGCGCCGACAGCGCATCGCGCAGGCCGGCCCGCGACGAGACGCCGAGCTTCGGGAAGATCCGGTAAAGATGGGCGCCCACCGTCCGGTGCGACAGATAGAGGCGCTTGGCGATCTCCTTGTTGGTCAGCCCACCGGCCGCCAGCCGGGCGATCTCGAACTCCTGGCCGGTCAGGGCTGACGGCGCCGGCTCGGCGACGGCCGGCCGGTAACCGGTGGCCCGCAGCTCCAGCACGGTCCGGGCCAGGAACGGTTCGGCGCCCATGGCCGTGAACCCGTCGCGGGCCGTGAGCAGATGGCCCCGGGCGCGGAAGAACTCCTTGCGGCGCCGCAGTTTCTCGGCGAGGGCGAGCCGGATCCGGGACGCCTCGAACAGCCAGCGCTCGGAGGACGGCTCCCGCAGGACCTGCTCCAGCCGGGTCTCGGCGTCGTCGCTGTCGAGCACGAGCGCGTCGACGCCGTGCTGGACGAGTCGCATCCGCGACGACATCGCGGCGACCCCCGCGGCCCGCATGGCCTCGGCGTGTGCCCGGGCCTCGGCTGCCCGCCCGGTCCGCAGAGCCGCCTCGACCAGGTCGAACATCACCCAGGTGCTGATCGGCACGTACGGGGCCAGCGTCCCGGCCGGGCTCATGGCGGTGGCATTGAGGTAGGCGGCCTCGAAGTCCCCCTCGGCGGCGGCGGCGAGGGTACGCGGATGGTGCGCGATCGCTGCCGCACCGGCGACGCCGCGGGGCAACGCCCAGTGGGTGATCTCGTCGGCCAGCTTGTACGCGTCGTCGGACCGCCCCCGCCCGGCAGCCACGACGGCCTTGTTGTAGAGGAAGTACCACCGGAGGAACGGCAGGCCACCGGCGGTGCAGACCTGCAGGGCCTCCTCGGCCAGCTCCTCGGCCTCGTCCCACCGGCCGGTGAGGCAGTCGTCCAGGCAGAGGTGCATGAGGGCGCTGAGCTGCCGGCGGGGCGCACCGCCGTCGCGGCCCTGGCGGACCAGCCGCCAGGAGAACTCGCGGTTGTCGCCGAGCCGATCCATGTAGGCCGACGCGGTGCCGATGCGCATGACCCGGGTCAGGTCCTCCTCCCCGGGCAGCCCCGCGACCAGGGCGTCGAGTTCGGGCGCAGCGGCCGCACCGGTGCGTACCGGGTCCGGGAACGTCCTGCTCATCACCGCCAGGACGTCGGTGGGCGCCGGTGTCAGCCGGGCCATGGCGCGGTGGAACACCGCCCAGTGTTCGGGTGTGCCCGCGTACCAGGAGAGCAGGACAAGCGTGTGCATGGCCTCGTCCAGGGCCGGGTCGTCGGCCCGCCAGCCGTGCGCGCCCATCTCGATGGCACCGGCGAGCAGGCGGTGGGCGGTGTGCACGTCGCCGTCACCGTTGATCATCAGCAGCGCCGCGGCGCTGGCCGCGTGCAGGGAGCCGGTCGAGTCCAGGCTCGCGGCCTGCGCGTCGGCCAGCAGCGTGGTCGCGTCACCGGCGCCGCCCGCCTCCGCACCGATGTACGCGGCCTCGGCCAGCCGCCGGGCCCGGTCGTCCGGGGCGGCGCTCAGCTCCGCGGCGCGCACCAGGGCCGCCACCGCGCCGAGCACGTCGCCGCGCTGCATGACCTGGTGGGATGCCTGTTCGAGCTGGTCCGCCACCGCTTCGTCGGGTCCGGCGGTGGCTGCCGCCAGGTGCCAGGCACGGCGTTCCGGGTCGCCGGGCAGGCCGGCGGCGATCGCGAGGTGGGCGCGATGGCGTTCCTCGTGGGAGGAGACCGCGACGATCGCGGACTGGATGAGCGGGTGACGGAAGGCCAGGCGCCCGGTGGCGTCGTCCACGCGTACCAGGTGGGCGTGTTCGGCCGGCGCCAGGTCGGTGAGGTCGGCCATGCCCCGCAGGACCCGCACGTCGCCGCTGCCCTCGAAGGTTGCCAGCAGCAACAGCCGCCGCGTGGCGTCGGGCACGCCGGCGATCCGCGTGGTGAACAGGGCCTGAAGGTGCTCGGTCAGGGGCACCACGCCGGACTGATCCAGGTGTTGCTCGGGGGTGCCGGTGAGAGTGGCCGGGAGTTCGGTGAGGGCGAGCGGGTTGCCCTGCGCGAGGTCGAGCAGTCGTTGCCGCAGGCGTGGCGGCATGCCCGGGTTGCGGGCCTTCACCAGCTCGGCGGCCGCGTCCGGGGTGAGTGGCTGCACGACGACCTCGGTCAGGCCGCGGCGGTCGAGGAAGCTTTCCGTGCCGGTGCGGGAGGAGACCACCATGCCGATGGGGGAGCCCTGCACGCGCCGGGCGATGAAGCCGAGCACCACGGCGCTCGGCCGGTCCCCCCACTGCACATCGTCGACCATGAGCAGGATCGGTGTCCTCTTGGCGACGGTGGTCAACAGCGCCAGGGCGGCGTTGCAGACCAGCAGCGCGCCGGGGGCCGGGCCCGGCCCGAAGCCGAGCGCGACGATGAGCGCGTCGCGCAGCGCGGGTGGCTGTCGCTGCACCTCGGCGTGCAGGGGCAGCAACAGCTGGTTGAGCAAGGAGTAACTGATGTCCGCCTCGAACTCGGAGCCGGACGCCCGCAGCACCCGCATGCCGGCCTGGCCGGCGAGGTCGGCCGCTGCGGTGAGCAGTGCCGATTTTCCGATGCCGGGATCGCCGCGGACGATCCGCACGTCACCGCTCTGGCGCACCGACTGCAGGAAGTCGCTGATGCGAGCCAGCTCCACCTCGCGTCCGAACAGCTCTGTCACGCTCGGCATCACGTCAGGCGTCTCTCGGGTCGGCATCGTCGTCGGGCCTCATGCCCCTCTCGACGTACGCAAGCCGGAAAGGTTCAGTCGCCGGCCGTCGAGGAGCACGGCCTACGCTCGGCCCATGATCGGACGCAGTGGCGAACTCGCCGCCGTGCGACGGCTGCTGGACCGGGCGGTCGCGGGTGTGGGCGGGAGCCTGACCGTGGTGGGCCCGCCGGGATCCGGAAAGAGCATGCTCGCCGGGGCCGCTGCGGAGTACGCCCGGGAGCGCGGTCTGCCGGTGAGCCCGACGGCGACGGGCGCTCGTCTGGTCGTACTCGAAGATCTTGATGGGACGGAAGAGCCGTCCCGCCTCGATGAGCTGATCGCCGACGGCGCCGCGGTCCTGATCACTGCGCGGCGGGCCGCCGGCGCCGGGCCACACCTGTACCTCACTCCGCTGACCGGGCCGCAACTGGCCGTCCTGCTGCCCGGGCTGCCGGCCGGCACGGTGCACCGGATCTGGTTGCTCACCGCAGGCTGGCCGGGGCCGGCTCTGCAGCTCGCGGCGGCCCTGCCGCCCGGAGCCGGTGAGCAGGCCGTCGTCGAGCTGGCTCTCGCGGCGCCGTCCCGAGGCGAGTTCCTCGTCCTCGACATGGCGGTGATCCGGCTGCTGGAGGACGCCATGTCGGGTGTCCTGCCGGCAGCCGTCCGGGCCCGGGTGCTGGTGCGGCTCGCCCGGGAGCTGCTGGGTGACCCGTCGGCCGCGGCCCGGCGCCGGGAGCTGGTCGACGACGCTGTCCGCCTCGCCGAGGGCACCGGGGATCCGCGCACGCTCGCGGAGGTGCTGGACGGCCGGCTGCATGCGCTGTGGGATCCGGCCGCGGCGGACGAGCGCCTGTCCACGGCGTCGCGGATCGTCGGCCTGGCCCGCGCGGCCGGGGAATCCGCGATCGAGCGCAGCGGGCTGTTCTGGCGGTTCACCGCGCTGGCCGAACTGGGCGACCTCGACGCCGCGGAGGCCGCCCTGGTGGCGTACGCCCGGGCGGGGGAGCGCGACGGCGATCCCGGAGCGGCCGTCGTGGCGTTGTCCCGGCAAGCGGTGCTGGCGCTGGTGCGAGGGCGGTTCGAGCTGGTGGAGACCCTCGCCGCCGAGGTGCGAGAGACGGGCCGGCGGGTCGGGCTGGCCGACGCCGACCGCCTGACCGCGTCGCTGCTGGGCCGGCTGGCCGCGCTGCGCGGCGACGCGGCGGGCGAGGTGGAGCCGTTGCGGGCGCTCGCGCGGCGACTGCCCGGGCACTTCTTCGACGTGACCGCGGCCCGGGCGCTGGCCGAGGCCGGCCGGGTGGACGAGGCGCTGCTCGAGGTGGATCGCCTGCTGCCCGCGGTGCTGGCCGGGGCCGGGCCACGCTGGATCGGGGCGGTCGCCGACCTCGCCCTGGTGGCGTCGCACGGCGCTGCTCCGGCTGCCGTTCGATCCCTCTACGACGCCCTCCTTCCGTACCGGGGCCGCCTGGTGGTGTGGGGCGGGGCGAACACGATCACCGGGCCGGTCGACGACTACCTGGGCCGGCTGGCCGCCAGGCTGGGCCGGGCCGACGAGGCACGCGCGCACTTCGACCGCGCGATCGCTCAGGAGGAGCGGCTCGGGGCGCTGCCCTGGCTGGCGGCCACCCTCACGGCTCGCGGCGACCGTGACCGGGCCCGGTCGATCGCGGAGCACCTGGGCCTGCCGGCAATCGGTGCGCGCCGCCCGGACCTGTGGCGGCTGGAGCGCGACGGCGACGACTGGGTCATCGAGGCGGGCGCCGAGCGGGCCCGCCTGCGGGACGTGCGCGGACTGCACTATCTGCGCGCTCTGCTGGCCGCCCCCGGCCGGGAGATCGCCGCGCTGGATCTGGTGGCGGGCGGCGCCGGGCTCGTGGTGCCCCAGCCCGACCCGGTGCTCGACACCGCGGCGCGTGTCGCGTACCGCAAGCGGCTCGACGACCTGGCGCGGCAGATGGAGACCGCTGACCGCCGGGGCGACGCCGACAGCGCCACGAAGCTGGCCGCCGAACGGACCGCGCTGGTCGGCGAGTTGCGCCGGGCGGCCGGTCTCGGCGGCCGCACCCGCCGGCACTCGGCCGAGGCGGAACGGGCCCGCGTCAACGCGACGCGCGCCCTGCGGACGGTGCTAGCCCGTCTGGAGCCGGTGGTTCCGCTCGCTGCGGCGCACCTACGCGCGTCGCTGCACACCGGCGGCCACTTCCGGTACCAGCCTGGACCCGGAGGGCCGGCCGGCTGGCAGCTGTGATCGAGACCTGGCGGTCCGTCGGCTTCGGCATGCTGCGTCAGCGCAGGATGCTTGCCACGACGTTGTGCACATCGCCGGCCGGCGGCTCGCCGCGGTGTTCGGTGAACATCAGCTGCACGGTGCCGATCAGGGTCGCCGCCAGCACCTGCGCATCCGCGCCGGCGGCGATCCGGCCGCGGTCCTGCTCGGCTGCCAGATAGCCGGCCACCGCGGCGACCGCCTCTCCCACCAGGGGAAACCGGGCGGTGCCGGCCGCGCGCAGGCGGTTGCGCAGCTCGTCGCGGGTGATGGTGAGCACGATGATCGCGGACATGACCGGTTCGAAGAGTGCGAACATCGCGCCGGTGAGGTTGCCGGCAACGGTCCCGGTCCCGGCCGCGTCGCGAAGCGCGGCACCTTGCGCCTCGACCCGGGCTATGCGGTCGAGCACCAGATCGACCAGGAACGCGTCGAAGTCGGCGAAGTGCCGATGCAGCACGCCCTTGGCAACTCCGGCCTCTTCGGTGATCGCTCGGCTGGTCAGCGCCGCGACCCCGCCCCGGATGAGCACTCGCGCGGCCGCGTCGAACAGTTGCTGGCGCGGATCGCGCAGGGCTACGCCGGTCGGCATGGAACGCTGTCACTTTCCTAGTGGGCGGTCGCCCACTAAAGTGGGCGCATGGTCACTCTACCGCCGCAACCTCACGAAGTGCGCCGCGTCGCGGAGTCGTTCGGAAGCGATCCGGAGCACTACGACCGTAGCCGGGCGCCATATCCGGAGGCGCTGATCGAGCACATCGTCGCCGCCGCGCCAGGCCCCGCGTTCCTCGACGCCGGTTGCGGGACCGGGATCGAAGCCCGCCAGTTCCGCGCTGCCGGGCGCACCGTCCTCGGCGTCGAGCCCGACCCCCGGATGGCCGAATTCGCCCGCGCCAGCGGCATCGACGTCGAGGTCGCGACCTTCGAGACGTGGGAGCCGGCCGGGCGCGCCTTCGACGCGATCGTCTCCGGCACGGCCTGGCACTGGGTCGACCCTGTCGCCGGCGCCGCCAAGGCAGCCGAGGTCCTGCGCCCGGGCGGCGTCCTCGCACCCTTCGGCCACGCCTACGAGCTGCCGTCGCCGATTGCCGCAGCGCTCGCGGAGGGGCTACGGCGGGCTGCGCCCGACCTGCCTTACCGGCAGCCGGCCGGCTCCATCCTCGACGGCTACCGCTCCCTCTACGACCGGGCCGCCGAGGGAGTCCACGCGTCCGGTTGCTTCGCCGAACCCGAGATCCGCCGTTACGACTGGCAGCGCACCTACGCCCGCGACGAACTGCTCCAACTCATCCTGACCTCCGGCGGCCTCGCGAGCATGCCACCGGACAAGCTCGCCGAGATCCTCGAGGCGGTCGCCGCCGCGGTCGACGGCGACGTCACCCTCGCCTATGCCACCTGGTGCCTGACTGCTGTCCGCCGGTAACCCACCGGCACCGCCCGAACCGTTGCTGCGTGTGCGGTCACCACGCCGCCGCCAAGGAGGCCAGCAGGGCGACTGCCGCGCCCACCGCACGCAGGCGGTCCACCTTCAGCAGGCGGCGGACGCGGTCGGGATCGTGTCCGCGGGCGAGCTGTCCGTGCGCCGGCCCCGCGGATACCGCGGTGACCAGCATCGCGGCGGCCGTCGCAGCCACCGCCACCACCGTCGCGGCGTCCGGACCCGACCACAGGGACCACCCGCAGGCCGCCAGCAGACACCCGTAAACCACGGCCACCACCGGAGTGATCGCCCGGGAGTGGGCGCTGTGCGCCACCGGCCACTGCGCCGGGGGCGTGCGGGCCAGCGCCGGGTAGACGATGACGGTCACCGTCGCCTGGAAGCCCAGATGTACGGCCGTCGCGGCGATCAGGGAAGTCTCGGAGGACAGCATGTTCACCATGATCCCGTGGGAACAACCCGGCCACGGCGGCGGCTGGAACTGACTGTGACCAACGGTGTGCCTCGACTTTCCCTGCTGGACCGGTCCCGTACCCGTGCCGGCGAGGCCGAGCCCGCGGCGCTGCGGGGCAGTGTCGCGCGGGCGGTCGACGCGGAGCGGCTCGGCTACGACCGGTTCTGGGTGGCCGAGCACCACAGCGTCCCCGGCATCGCGGGCGCTGCCCCGGCCGTGCTGCTGGCGGCCGTCGCCGCTGCGACGAGCACGATCCGGCTGGGTTCCGCGGGGGTGATGCTGCCGCACCACCAGCCGCTCGTGGTCGCCGAGCAGTTCGCCACCTTGTCCGCCTTCGCGCCGGGCCGGGTCGACCTCGGTCTGGGCCGTTCGCCCGGCTTCACCGCGCCGGTGCGGCGGGCGCTGCGGCAGACCGACCGCGACTTCGCCGCCGACCTCGGCGAGTTGTCCGCGTTCCTCGACGGCACGGCCGAGATCACCCTGCACCCGCAACCGGACGGGCCGGTGCCGCTTCATGTGCTGGCCACCGGGAGCGGCCTGAAGGTCGCGGCCGAGCTGGGCCTTCCGGTGATCGTCGGCGGGCCACTGCTGGGTGTGAGCGGTGACCCGGCACCGGGACTGGAGGCGCTGGCCGGATATCGGCGCGCCTTCCGCCCGTCGGCGCGGCAGCCGCAGCCGTGGGTGGCGATCAGCCTCGACGTGCTGGTCGCCGACACCGCCGCGGACGCCGCCGACCTGCTGTTGAGCGAGGCGTGGGCGATGGCGCGAGGTCGTACCACCGGGGTGTTCCCGCCCTTGGAACCGGTGGCCGCGGTCCGGGCCGCCTCCCGGACCTCCCGCCAGCAGCAATATATGGAGCAGACCGCTGCGGCGGCGGTGGCCGGCACGCCGGCCGAGGTGGAGCGGCGGCTCGCCGAGCTGGTCGACCGGACGGGTGCCGCCGAACTGGTCGCGGCCGGCAGCACTTTCGACCGCGCCGCCCTGGCCGCGTCGGACGCCGCGCTGGCCGCGCTGTTCGGCCGGGTACCGGCGCACGCCGGCTCCACCATGCGAAAGGTCTGAGTGCCTGGGACTGTGCGTGCGGGTAGATGAAGGCGTTGGCGCATTGCAAGACATCGATCTGGGCGGCGCTGAGCAGTTCGGCTACAGCGTGCAGCAGAACCGGTTGGGTGTGAGGGTCGCCGCCCCGCTGAACCTTGCCGGCCGCCTCGGCCAGGAGCGGGTGGCGTCCAGGTCGCGCCGGATCTCGACGGCGTACCCTCAGGGCACAGTCAAGGCCCGGGCGTGGTTCTCGTACGCCTCATCGGGCATAGTGTTCGTGATCCCCTCCACACCCCGGAGTCGTCGCCCAACCCCCGTGGGAGCGCTCCCGAATCCCCGAAGGACCATCCCCCATGTCTCGAACACGAACACGAAAAGTGGTGTCCGCGGCCGCGATCGCCGCGGTCGCCGTCGGCGGTTCGGTCGCGGTCGCGCTGCAAGCGAGCGCTGCCGCCGGCTGCCGGGTCGACTACTCGGTGACCAGCCAGTGGCAGGGCGGCTTCGGCGCCGCCGTGAAGGTCACCAACCTGGGTGATCCGATCACCCAATGGAGTCTGGCCTTCTCCTTCGGCGCCGGCCAGAGCATCACGCAACTGTGGAACGGCTCCTTCACCCAGTCCGGAGCCGCGGTGACGGTGCGCAACGCCGGATACAACGGGGCCATCGCCACCAACGGCACCGCGTCGTTCGGCTTCAACGGCGCCTTCACCGGCAGCAACCCGGTGCCCGGCGCCTTCACCCTCAACGGCACGGCGTGCACGGGAGGCGTGACCACCCCGACCGGTTCCCCGACGCCCAGTGCCGGCGCGAGCACCAGTCCCAGCCCGAGCACGAGCCCCAGCACGAGCCCGAGCACCGGGCCGGTCACCGGCAGCGCCGCGCAGCTGGTCGCCGACATGGGCAAGGGCTGGAACCTGGGCAACCAGCTGGAAGCCAACATCGACGGAGTGCCCAGCGAGACCGCCTGGGGCAACCCCGTCGTCACCTCGGCGCTCATCGACCGGGTCAAGGCGGCCGGCTTCAAGACGATCCGCATCCCGGTCTCGTACCTCAACAAGATCGGCGCCGGGCCGAGCTACACGGTCGACCCGGCCTGGCTGAACCGGATCCAGCAGGTCGTCGACCTGGCCCACGACCGGGGTCTGTATGTGCTGATCAACATGCACGGCGACGGGTACAAGAGCGTCGGCGGCGCCTGGCTGATCTGCGACGCGGCCGACCAGACGACGATCAGGGACAAGTACCAGAAGGTCTGGCAGCAGGTGGCCTCCAGGTTCCAGAGCTACAGCGGACGCCTGATCTTCGAGTCGATGAACGAGAACTTCGACGGGCAGTACGGCAACCCGACGCAGCCGTGCTACTCCAACATCAACGCGTACAACCAGATCTTCGTGGACACCGTGCGCCGCACCGGCGGCACCAACGCGTCGCGGTGGCTGCTGGTGCCGGGCTGGAACACCAACATCGATCACACCGTGGGTTCCGGCTTCGTGATTCCCACCGATCAGTACCGGTCGGCCGCCATCCCCAGCGCGGAGAAGCGAATCATGATCTCGGTGCACTACTACGACCCGTGGGACTTCGCCGGCACGGAGGACGGCACCATCACGCAGTGGGGGGCGGCCGCCACCAACCCGGCGAAGAAGTCGGTATGGGGTCAGGAAGACTTCATGGACGCGCAGCTGAAGAAGGTGCACGACACGTTCGTCGTGAAGGGCTATCCGGTCTTCGTCGGTGAGTACGGCTCGATCGACAAGACGTCCGCCGATCCGGCGAACAACCGGTACCGGGCCGACTACGCGCGCACTCTGGTCGCGACCGCCAAGAAGTACGGCGCGGCGACCGCGTACTGGGACAACGGCCACAACGGCCAATACGGGTTCGCGCTGTTCGACCGCGCCACCGCGACGGTGACCCAGCAGGGCATCATCGACGCCATCATCGGCGCCTGACCGCCGGCGGTGAGGGTGTCCCGGGACGGGCACCCTCACCGCGAGGCGAGCCGCCGGGTCAGGGCATGGGCGGCTCCCAGCAGCAGTGCGCCCAGCGCAGCCGTGCGGTCGCCGCCCGGTCAGGCTGAGCGCAGGGGCGGGTGAGCGGGCCCGGTCGAAGACGACCACCCCAACGCCCCAGCCCGGCACGATGAGGCCGGGATTCGTTTTTCGCAGGTGCGGCAGCACCCAGCCGTGCCGTTGACACCGGCGTCCCCCGCTGGCCACGCTGGTCGATACGACAGATGCGACGGGCGAGGTGAGCCGATGGCGGCCGACAGCGCGGCACCGCGTGCTCTCCCTCGCCTGCGCCGCGAGGATCGTGGGCTGCCGTTCATCGGCCAGCTCCTGGCGTACCAACGGGATCCGGTCCAGCTGTATCGGCGGCATTGGGAGCACTACGGCGCAGTCGCCCCGGCCCGGATGCTCGGCCGCAGCACAGTGATGCTGCTCGGGCCGGACGCCTGCGGCGAGGCGTTGCAGAACCGGGACAAGGCGTTCGCCAACGAGCCGGCCTGGGCGCGGCTGGTCGGCCCGTTCTTCCGCCGCGGCCTGATGCTTCTCGACTTCGACGACCACCGGGCCCATCGGCGGATCATGCAGGAGGCGTTCACCCCGGAGCGGCTGGATGGCTACACCAGCCGGCTGCACCCGGCGATCGAACGCGGCACGGCACGGTGGGCGGTCGGCCGGCGGATCCCCGCGCACTGGCGCCTCAAGCAGCTCACCCTCGACATCGCCGCGGAGCTGTTCATGGGTGGCGCGCGGGACACCAGCGCGGCGGAGATGGCCCGGGTCAACCGGGCCTTCCTCACCTGCGTGCAGGCCGCCTCCGGCGTGGTGCGCGCCGACGTGCCGTTCACCCGGTGGGGCCGGGCCTACCGCGCCCGGCGGGTGCTGGAGAGCTTCCTGCGCGGGTACCTGCCGGCCAGACGGGCCACGGTGACCGACGACATCTTCTCGGTGCTCTGCCACATCGAGACCGACGACGGCGAGCGCTTCTCCGACGACGACGTCGTCAACCACATGATTTTCTTGATGATGGCGGCGCACGACACGTCGACCATCACCACCGCCACGATCCTGCAACACCTCGGCCAGCACCCGGCGTGGCAGCAACGCTGCCGGGACGAGGCGCTGGCGCTGGGACCGGCGCCCGACCGCGCCGGACTCGAGGCGCTCGTCGCGATCGACCTGGTCATGCGCGAGGCGTTGCGGCTGCGCGCGCCGGTGCCGGTGGTGGTCCGGCACACCGTCAAGAACACCGTCGTGCAGGGGGTACGGATTCCGGCCGGCACCATGTGCACGATCGGCATCCAGTTCACCCACCTGATGGAGCAGTACTGGACCGACCCGGAGCGTTTCGACCCGGACCGTTTCGGGGCCGGACGCCGGGAGGACCGGTCGCACAGGTTCGCCTGGGAACCGTTCGGCGGTGGTGTGCACAAGTGCATCGGCCTGCACTTCGCCGCCCTCGAGGTGAAAGCGATCATGCACCGGCTGCTGCGGTGTTACCACTGGGAGATCGACCCCGGTTATGTGCCGCCGCTGGATCACCATTCCCTGCCGTTCCCGAAGGACGGCCTGCCGGTCGTCCTGCACCCGAACTGAACGGCCCGGGTCCGACATCCCGGGCGACTCTTCCGTCGCGGTCCGGGCAGACCGCAGCGGTGCCTGTGCCGGGCGGGCTCGGCAGCCGGACTTCGAGCATAAGACGGCGCCGTTGAGCGGCGTTATGCGAAAAAGGTGAGCCGAGCGGGTGGCTCGGTCCGTCATGGCGAAGAGTAACGTCCCTTCTGAGAACATTCCATTATGGAGGCGCCACGTCATGCAGACCAAGACGATGATTGTGGACACCGCGATTCCGCTGGCCGAGGTGGCGGCGCTGCTCAACGCCGCGCCGGGCAGCCAGAAAGCCACCGTCGAACCGCTGACGGTCAGCGACAACCCGCTCGACAAGTTCAACGATCAGCCTGACATAGCCTTGCTGGCCTCCCGCAAGGGACTGACCGGCACATGGGGCGTCCGGCTCTATGTAGTGGACCATGAGGAACGCCGGGAAATTCATTTGGAAGCTCTCGGGGACGGCGGTTTCTCCCACGCTTTCCATGGCATCAAGAATACGTTCTCCCTCGCCAAGAGTTTCGCCCAGGCCGAGGCCCTGGCAGCCGTTGTCGCCGAATCCGACGAGACCGCAGTCGTCCGATAAAGACAAAAGGATCAGGGAGCTGGGGCGAGGGCGGACATGACGATGGCGTCCGCCCAGCCGCCCGGGGTGCGCAGGGCGTCCCGGAGCACGCCTTCGGCCTGGAAGCCCGCTTTTTCGTAGAGGCGGCGGGCCGACACCACCGCACTTTCGATCCGCTTACGGATGCGTTTGCGGGGTGGTCGTACTCATCGCAGGCCCACCGTCGCCTCGCCGAGCCGCCACAATACGGGCACGGCGATCCCTGTCGTGACTTGCCCGGAGCAGCGCCCGTCCGCCGGGCTGGGCCGCGAGGGTCGCCAGCGCGCCGCCTTTGTCGGCTTCGGCGCCGCCGGCACCGAGCGCCACGCGCACGGATCTGCCGCGAGGATGTGCCACGCGTGCTGAAGGCGCCTGACGGCTGCTGTCTCTCTCCCGCCTTGGCGGGGCCGAGCTCTTCGCGGAGCATGCCGACCGGCGCTGTCGGCGCGGTCAGCACTACGCCACTGAGGACAGGCCTGGCGGTTTGTCGATCACGGCGGGCAGAATCGGCCGCCCGTGATTGTCACCGTGGGCGCTGGTGCGTCTCCGGCTGGACGCGGTCAGTCGTTGCCGACGTGTCCGTGCCCCATGCCGGGATCAGGTAGGGGTTCGGTGTTGCGGCTACTGAGGCCGTCGAGGGAGATGCGCAGCAGGCGGCGCCACTGACCCGGGTGGCTGACGGCGGTGGTCAGGACGGCCTGGCTCAGGGAGCCGCTCAGCAGGAACAGGTCCTCGGTGGTCACACCGGGGCGCAGAACGCCGGCGTCCACGCAGCGGGTGCGTACCTGGTCGATGATGGAGTAGCAGCGCTGTATGCAGGCGGCGCTGGGGCCACCGGTGGTGGCGTAGCTCTCGACGACGGCGCGATTGCCGGCCTGGTTGTCGAGCAGCTGTTCGAAGAAGCCGACAAGTGCCTGCCAGGGGTCCTCGTTGGCTACGGCCTGCTGGTGGGCGTCGGTGAGCCATGCGTTGAACTGCTGCTCCAGGACGGTGGCGAGCAACTCGTCCTTGGTCGGGAAATGGCGGTAGAGCGTGCCCATGCCGACACCGCTGCGCCGGGCGATCTCCCTGACGTCCACACCACCGCCGCACTCGGCGAACACCTCACCGGCCGCGTTGATGATCGCGGCACGGTTGCGCTCGGCGTCGGCGCGGCGGCCCGGCCTGGGCCCCGCAGTGGCGTGGTCAGGGAGCGTCACGGTGTCCAGCGTACGACAGGAATCGGGTTCCGGAGCTCTTGCTCCGTTTGTGACCCGGGCAACAGGAGCATGTGTTCCGTTTGGTGTTAGCTTGATGCGGAGCACCTGCTCCGCTTGGCTGGGCCGCTGCTCATGGGCCCGCCCTGACTCAGCTTCCGCTGCACCGGCGGACGACTGCGTCCGCGAGATGAGGAGAACTTTCCATGGCAACACTCGGCATTGTCGGCGCCGGTGCCATCGGCACCAGAATCGCCCAGCAGGCAATCGCAGCGGGTATCGACGTCGTCCTGGCCAACTCCCGCGGGCCGGAAACTCTCACCGAAAAAGTGGCGCACCTCGGCGCACGAGCCCGTGCCGCGACTCCCGAGGAAGCCGCCCGAGCCGGCGACTGGGTGGTGGTGAGCATCCTCCCGCTCGCCGCATACAAGCAGCTCCCCGCGGCTGAACTGGCGGGCAAGGTGGTGCTGGACACGGGCAACTACTACGCGACACGCGACGGCCACATCCCCGCCCTCGACGCGGGTGAGATCACCACCAGCGAATTCGTCCAACAGCAGCTGGACGGCGCCCACCTCGTCAAGGCCTTCAACAACATCGGCGAACACCACATCTCTGCACTGGCGCGCCCCGCCGGCGCGGCTGACCGCACCGCGCTACCCATCGCCGGCAACGACCCGCAGGCCAAGGCCGGCGCCGCCGAGCTGATCAGCCGGCTCGGATTCGACACCGTCGACGCAGGCCCCCTGGCCGAAAGCTGGCGCTTCGAACCCGAAACCGGCCCCTATGTCGTGCCGTACTGCGCAGACCCCGACGCGATGTGGGCCGCTTGGGTGCAGCTCGTAGAAGCCCTGCGCTCCGGCGCCGCCCCGCAGCCGCCCGCCGCCGACCCGGGCGCCGCCCCGCTACCCGCGGACCGGCTGCGCACCCTGCTCGCAGACGCGTCCCGCAAGCTGACCGCTGACCGCTTGATCGCCTGACGAACGGCTCACCCAGCACACTCTTCTCGGCCGGATCGGCCCACCCAGCAAGCCAGTCGTCTCATGATTCCGGTACAGACAGTCGATGCCGCATCCGAACCTGGTGCGCGAGGTCCGGCATGGACTGGTCCGTCGCCGGTGGCGCTGAGCAACGGCGGTTCATCATCTGGCCGCTGGCATACTGTGCGCGTGGTAGGCGGCTCGGGTGGAGATGAGATCGGTGGCGCGCGGGTGTTGGAGTCCCTCCTCGAGGCTCTCGCTGGATGGCCGGATGCCGGCAGCCAGGCCCGCGTCAGCATCCAGCAATGGGACAGCTTTACTGCGGACGAGGCGCGGGCCTACCAGGATAAAGGCATCTCCGCCGTGCGCGGTGTTGCCGGTTGGCAGCCGGTGGCCGATCATGTTGGCGAACTTGGCCGGCTGCGGTACGAGCCGGCCGTCCCGACTTTGATCGCGCTGTGGGAGGAATGCCCCGTCCACCCGGTCGCGGTAGCCGCCGCCCACGCGCTTTTCGGGATCGGGACAGCTGAGGCTCGCGATGCCCTGCGGCACGGAATCCACGACCATGAGCACCTCGGCCGCTTCATGGCTCTGAAGGTCATGTTCACCGACGACGGACCGGCCTGGGACAACGTGAGCCACCTGTTCTCCGACGAATGCCTGGCGACCACGGCCGGGTTGACGGCTGCGGCCGAGGCTCTCGGTCTCCTGTCGCCGCATTCATATTCCCGATCGGGCCCGCAGTGGCACTCGGCGGAGCTGCGCGATCTCGTGTCGCGGGACCACCGCTGGCTTGACCTGTGCGTCAGGCTTCGCGACCACGAAGCGCTGGGCAGGCAGGCTCGTGAAGTGCTCAGGCATGCCGATCCCGCCGTCACTGCTCCCGCGTTGGACGCTGCCCGAGCCGTGCGGGCGGCGCAGACAAGAATGCCCGTCGGCAGGCTCTTGCGACCGGGGGATCTCGTGGCGCGCTATCGGGACGGGGACCACCGACGGGTGTGGCGCGACCTTGCGGCAGTCACTTACCTCGACGACCTGTGGCGCGCGGAGGCCGAGCAGGTAGCCGTACTGACCATGGATCGTGTCCGGCGAAACGCCGCCAACCTCACCGCTGCTCTCATTGCCTGCGGCTGGCCGGTCAGCGACGAGCAGGCGCTGCCCGGCCCCGCCGCGGATGTTGAGGATCGGCTGCGAGAACTGGAGCAGGTCACAGAATCGGCGGTGCCGCCGGCACTGGCCGCCTACTGGCGCATCGTCGGGACCATCGACCTCGTCCCGCGCGGTACCTGGAACGCCCCGTTCCCGCCCGGCGTACCCGAACAACTCACGGTCGCCGACCCTCTGGAGATCATCGACCTCAGCACGGCGTGGTTCTCGGTCGAGGAGTGGCAGGAGGAATCGGCGGAACTGCATCCCGAGATCGCCGGACCGCTGGAAATCACCATCGCCGCCGACTACCTCCACAAGGCCAACATCAGCGGCGGCGCCCCATACTCTGTCTGGCTACCCCACGCCGGCGCGGATCCGCTTGTCCGCTACGAAGTGCATGGCCTGACCTTCACCGACTACTTACGGCGCGCCTTCGCAGGAAAAGGGTTCCTCCAGCTCGACCAGCAGAACGAATGGGTCGCCCACGGCGTCACCCGCGACCACATCGCGGAGCTGACCAGTTGGCTGAGAAGCGTCGAATACGAGCACCTGGACTTCTGACTCGCAACGCCCGGAAGCTTCTCGATCGTGGCCCGGGCTCACACGCCGGCAACCGGGGCAGCGGACGATCGCACGACGCGCCGGCCGTTGCTGCCGCACGGCGTGACGTCGGTAGCCCGTACCGAAGATTTGATCGTGATGGGGTGCGGGATCGGCAGCGGCTCGGCGCGGATCACGGGTGCGGTGCCGGGTACGCCTAGCGTGCCGGCCGCCGGGGCGGACGTGATGAGCGTGGTACGGCGCCTCACCGCGGACGCCGTCTGAGCTGCCGGTTGACCCTTCGCCGCCGGTCCGGTGGCCGCCGCTTGGTGCGCGGCCGCAGGATCGGGCGGTCCGGCTCCTCCTCGCGCAGCATGTGCCGTAGCAGCAGGGCGGCTCCCAGCGCGATGAGGAGCCCGGATCCGATCCTGCCGAGAATTCTCGGCGGGGCGCGGTCGACCCACTCCGGCATGGTGACCCAATCCGGGTCGTCCGGGTCGACGAGCACCGGCACGAAGCGATCCACGGCCGGCGGCTCGCCGGCCACCCGATCGGTCCAGGCGGTCCGGATCTGCCCCTCCCACCGGTACTCCACCAGGATCGCGTCGTGGTTCAGCCCGCGGACGGCCGCGGTCGTCTCCACCCCCTCCGCCCGGATCGCGATGTTGTGGTAGCCGTCGATCAGCCCCGACCCGACCAGCCCCAGAGCTATGAAGGACATGGAACACAGGATGACCAGTTTCCGCCACAGCTCCACACGCTGAGGATGACACCCACCGGCAACAGCGGGGGAGGATGACCGGCATGCGCCACTACACGGCAGATCTGTGGACCCCGGCCGGCGTGCGCGGCACGGTCGCCGCTTACGGGCATTACGGCCGGCCGGTCCTGGTGTTTCCCAGCGAGTACGGTCAGGCGCACCAGTTCGCCGACCAGGGCATGGTGGCGGCGGTCGGCGAGCTGATCGACGCAGGCCGGGTCAAGCTGTACTGCGTCGACGGGTTCGACGCCGGGACCTGGTCGGCAACCGATCTCCCGGTGGAGGAGCGCGCCCGGCGGCACGGGGCGTACGAGTCGTGGATCCTCGACGCCGTGGTCCCGCACATCCGGGCGGACAGCGGCGACGCCGCGGAGATCGTCACGGCCGGCTGTTCGCTGGGCGCGTTCCACGCCCTCAACTTCGCCTTCAAGCGGGCCGACCTGTTCCCGGTGGCGCTCTGCTTCTCCGGCAACTACGACCCCACGACCTGGCGCGGATGGGGCGAGGCGGGCGACGCGGTCTACTTCAACAACCCCGCGGCGTACGTCGCGAACCTGCACGGCGACCACCTCGCCTGGCTGCGGTCACGGCTTTCGATCCTGCTGGTCTGCGGGCAGGGCCAATGGGAGGACACCACCGGCTCCCTGGAATCGACCCGGCGCATGGCGCAACGGCTGAGCGACAAGGGCGTACGCCATGAAATTGATCTGTGGGGTCATGACGTCCCGCACGACTGGCCGTCGTGGCGCGCCCAGCTGGCTCACCACCTGCCCCGGTTCTGCTGACCGCCGGGTCAGGGAGCGTAGCCGCGCAGGGCGAAGGCGACCGTCTCGGTGAGGCTCTGCTCGAACTGGCCGGCGGAGAGGCCGCCGCTGAGTGCCAGCGTGGTCAGGCCCTGCATGAGGGCGACCCACGGCACCATGAGCACGTCCACCGGGCCCTCCCGGACCTCGGCCCGGCGCTGCCCGTCCTCGATGACCCGGGTCACGACGTCCATCAAACGGTGTGTCGCCGTTACCAGTTCCGCGGGGGCGGTGGGGTCGTGCTTGCGGGCGAACATCAGCTCGAGCAGGGCGGCGTTGCCCACGGCGAAGCCGACGAAGGCGTGGGTGAGGACGTCGAGCCGCTGCGCGAACGTGTCGCCGGCTTTCTCCTGGGCTTCGGTCAGCGCCGAGGTCAGGCGCTCGAAACCGGCCAGCGCCAGCGCGTCCAGCAGTGCCTGCTTGCTCTTGAAGTGGCGGCTGGGCGCCGCCGGGCTCACCCCGGCGGCCCGGGCCAGCTCGCGCAGCGAGAGCTCGCCGGGACCCCGCTCGCGCAAGGTGTCCTCGGCCAGGGTCAGCAACACCGCGCGGAGGTCTCCGTGGTGGTAGGGGCGAGCCGTCATGCCACCACCCTACCGTGATGTAAGCGTTGACTACATTGTTATCACCGCCTACATTATCGGTATGACGACCTCGCGGCGCACCCGGCTCGACGCCTCCCCGCAGTACTCCGCCGGCAGGTTCCACAACAGCGTTCCGACCGACACCTCCCTGCACCTCCCCGAGATGCCCAAGATCGTCCGCGCGGCGCTGACCGGCAGCCGGGACCGCCGCCCGCGCCAGGCGATCCCGCTGGTCCGCGGGTCCGCCGGTGACGCGCAGGGTCTGCACGTCACCTGGTACGGGCACTCCACCGCGCTGCTCGAGATCGAGGGCCACCGGGTCCTGCTCGACCCGGTGTGGAGCCGCCGCTGCTCGCCGTCGCAGCTGGCCGGCCCGAGCCGGCTGCACGAGCCGCCGGCCTCGCTCTCGCAGCTGCCGAGACTCGACGCTGTCGTCATCTCCCACGACCACTACGACCACCTGGACTCGGCGACCATCCGGCAACTCGCCGCCCTGCAGAAGGACGTCACGTTCGTGGTGCCGCTCGGCGTCGGCGCTCACCTGTCGCGCTGGGGCGTGCCCGGCAGCCGCATCGTCGAGCTCGACTGGCACGAGAGCACCCGGGTGGCCGGCCTCGACCTCGTCGCGACACCGGCCCGGCACTTCTCCGGCCGTGGGCTGCGGCGCGACGAGACGCTCTGGGCCAGCTGGGTGATCAAGGGACCGGCCCGCAGTGCCTTCTACTCCGGGGACACCGGCTATTTCCCCGGCTTCGCCGCGATCGGCGAGCAGTACGGCCCGTTCGACGTCACGCTGGTGCAGGTGGGCGCGTACGCCGAGACCTGGGCGGACATCCACATGGTGCCGGAGGACGGCGTCGCCACCCACCTCGACGTCCGCGGAGGTCTGATGATCCCGGTGCACTGGGCCACCTTCGACCTGGCACCGCACCGCTGGTCCGAGCCGGCCGAGCGGACCTGGCGCGAGGCCAAGGCGCGTGACGTGCGGCTGGCGATCCCGCGGCCCGGCGAGCGCATCAACGTGGACAACCCGCCGGAGATCGAAGCCTGGTGGCAGACGGTCGCCTGAGCCGATGGTGACCGCGTGGCTTCAGGCGGCCGGCAGCCGCGCGTACCGCGCAACCATGGTGCGGACGGCCTCGTCCACGACCGCGATCGTGCGGGCCGGGGTCACCGTCCAGTCCGGGAGCACCAGACTCGGCCAGAACAGGTAGTTGGAGATCATCCCGAGGAACTGCGTAGCGGCCATCTCCGGATCAGCGATCTCCGCGGTCCCCGCGTCGTGCTCGGCGAGGAGGTACGCGCGAACGGTCTCGAAATACGGCAGTTTGCCCCGGGAGAACTGTGCTTTAGCCAGCTCCGGAAAGCGTGGCGATTCGGCGATGACGATGCGGAACAGATCCGTCATCTCGGGCTGGCTCACCAGCGTCGCGTAGCGCCGGCCGAGCACCGTCAGACCGGCCGTCAGGTCACCGGCGGGCGGCACGTCGGCGCCGTCGTTCTCGGCCCAGGAGTCGACGACGATGGCATCGAACAAGGCCGCCTTCGTCGGGAACTGTTTGAACAGCGTCGCTTTCGAAACCCCGGCCTTCTCGGCCACCCGGGCCAGTGATGTCCGGTCATAGCCCAACTCGAGGAAGAGCTCGGTGGCGGCTCGCACGAGGAGCGAGCGCTTCTCCGCTGCCACGCGCTGGTGATAGGCGGACGGCACTGGGGTCATGCGTCCAGAATAGCGAGGTGAGTGGGTTGACTCACCACCGGAGCCGGCGTAGCTTCGGCATGGTGAGTCGTGCGACTCACCAACCGGTTCGCCGGTTGACGTCTCGTTCCCATCCGGAGGATCAGATGCCCCCATTCACCGACCAGACCGTCCTCGTGACCGGTGGCACCGGCGGGCAGGGAGCCAGCCACGTTCGCGCCTTGCACGCCGAAGGCGCCAACGTCGTCATCGGTGACATCGACGTCGAGCGTGGCTCGGACCTGGCTGCCGAGCTGGGAGCCAGGACGCGTTTCGTCCGCCTCGACGTCTCCAGGGAGGAGTCGTGGGCCGCCGCCGTCACGGAGACCGAGAAGGCCTTCGGCGCGCTCACCGTCCTCGTCAACAACGCCGGGGTGCAGAACCCGCCGGCCCTCATCGAGTCCACCGAACAGGCCACCTGGGCCCGGATCCTCGACATCAACCTCACCGGCACCTTCCTCGCCATCAAGGCAGCCGCACCGGCGCTGCGGCGCGCCGGGGGAGGAGCGATCGTCAACATCGCCTCCACCATGGGAATCGGCGGTACGGCCTTGTACGCGCCCTATGTCGCCAGCAAGTGGGCGGTCCGCGGGCTCACGCGGACCGCTGCCCTCGAACTGGGCCGCGACAACATCCGCGTCAACGCCATCCACCCCGGCGTTGTCGCCACCCCGTTCATCACCGAGCCGGCAGCCGGCAGCGCCGCCCCGATAGCCGACTTCTACTCGCCCGAGCCGTTCGCCGTCCCGCGACTGGGCCTGCCCGCCGACATCACCGCGCTGCTGTTGTTCCTCGTTTCGCCGCACGCGTCCTTCATCACCGGCGCCGAGTACGTCATCGACGGGGGCCTCCTCCTCGGTCCCGCTCTGCAGAAGGAAGCCGCATGACGACCGCAGATCAGCGCGGCGCGCCGGATCCACTTGCCCACCTGCCGCACGAGATCAGGCGCGCCATCGAGATCACACCCGCGGCCGGAACCCGCGAACGAATCGTCGACATCACCACCACGGGGCGGCGCACCGGACGACCGCGCCGCATCGAGATCTTCTTCTACCGCGCCAACGGCACGACCTATCTCTGCGACGGAGCGGGCGGAGGTGCGACCGGCTGGTACGCGAACCTGCGAGCGAACCCCGCTTTCACCTTCCACCTCAAGAACGGCATCAATGCGGACCTACCGGCGTACGCGACAACGGTCACCGATCCCACCGAACGGGCCGCGGCGATCGCAGCCATCGTCGACGACCTCAACCAGCCGCACGACCCCGGCACCATCAGACCGACTCGACCGGAGGACTGGGCCGCCAGCCGCCTGATGCGCGTTCACTTCGACTGAGGCGCATCCGCCGGCAGGGTTCGGGTCAGGTTGACCATGTTGCCGTCGGGATCGTGGAGATGGACCACCCGCTGGCCCCACGGCATGTCGGTCGGCGGGGCCAGCACCCGCCCGCCCGCGGCCTCGACCTGCTCCAGCAGCGCGTCGACGTCGGGGACCTCGACGCTCAGGACGAAGCGCGCCGGCGCGGACAGGTCGGTGCCGGCCTCGTGGACGAGCCCGAACGCGGAATCGCCGAGAGTGAAGCTGACGAAGAACGGCTGGCCGTCGGCGGGGAAGCGGCTCGTCTCAACTGCGCCGAGCAGCCGCTCGTAGAAGGCGCGCTGGCGTTCGATGTCCGGCGTGCTGATGATCGCTTGGACGGTCGGCATGGGAATTCCTTCGGATTCGTGAGGTGCGGTCCCCAGTAGTACGCCGCAGAAAGCACGAACTCATCGGTGCCGGGCGTGCCAGGATGCGGTCATGTCGTCCGACCCGGCCGGTACCCCCGACATGCTGTTCGAGCCGTACGATCCGTCGCCGCCATCTGTGCGCGGCCTGACGGAGACGTTCTCGCCAGCCTGACCAGTCGAAGGCTCGACCTCCGCTCGGCCCTCGGCTCCTACACGGTGGCCCGCCTGCTGCCTTCCCACGCCTTCGCGGAGCGACCGGGCTTCGGCACCTGCCGAATTTGTGAGCTCCATCCGGGGGAGCAGACGGTGGATGTGAACATCCTGAGCTTCGAGCGGTTCAAATGGGGCGGCCGCGCCGTTGCGTCCGGGCTTTCGCCGTGACATCACACGGGCGCCCCGCGGCCTGCACCAAGTGCGGACGGTGTCGCTGACCGGCGGCGGAGTCATCTCCGCGGCCACGCTGGCGGGGCTTACCGCCGTTCACACACTCGCCTTGCGGTGGACCGCACCGCCCGGACGGCTCGACGAGCCCGCCCTGCTGAATGTCTTGCCGGCGGGCGCGGTTCCGGCGAACCGGCGTGGAGCTGTCCCTGGCCGGCGCCAAGACCGACCGTTGGCTTGCCACCGACCTCAACAATCCCTTCCGAGATTGGGCCGCCGACGATCCCCGCGCCGGGGGCGGTGCTCAATGCCATCGACAAACTGCCCGGTTCCGCGGCATCCGCCGGCACCCAGGATTCCTCTGCCGTTGCCTCCTCGAGCCGGGCTGACCTCCCGGCATTTCCGGCATTCGCCGCACGGGCCGGGGTGCCCTGCGGCCTGGCCGCCACGTGGTTCGAGTCTCGGCCTGCTCGGCTCCTCGACCGGCCGACCAAGCGGAGTCTCCAGCACCGCCACGCTGACCTACACCGACGGTACCCCCGGACCGGCTTCACCTGGCTGCATGCCCCGGCCGGGCGGATCATGCAACCGCTGGACCGACTGGTCACCTTGCGGAAGCTGGAGGCGGCCCGGGGCGCCGGCACCGCGTTCACCCCTTGGCCGGGCCCGGACGCAGGAACTCCACGCGCGTGGCGATCAGCAGCGGGTCCTTCGCCTTGTGGAAGCGCCGGACGTGCTCGGCGTCCTCGTGCGCCTGGAAAGCTTCGCGGTCCCGGTAGACCTCGTAGAAGACCCGGGCCAGCGGCTCGCCCTCGACGGCCGACGTGGCGTACAACAGGGTGCCGGGCTCGCGCTCAGTGATCTGCTCGACGGCGGCCGCCGTCAACTCGTCGAAGCGCGCGGCGGCGGCCTCATCCCGGCAATCGAAGCGAACCACCAGCGCGAACACGTCAACCGCCGTCCCTCGTCAGCCGGGCTTGTCGCACGGCCGTGGAACAACGATCATATTCCGGCACCGCGACCGGGAGCCGGTCCGTCCGTAGCGGACGGCCGGCGCGCCGAGCCCAGCACCCAAGACGATGAGCCACCGAACCGTCTTCCGCCGCATCACGGTCAACCGCGCGGGGGGACCGGCAGCGTGCCGAAGGTGAGCGCGTGCACGAGGAACGAGGCGGCAGCCTCGGCCGCGGGCCGCCGGGTGCCGTCGGTCAGTTCGCCGGAGCCCCAGTCGGAGATGCCTTTCACCATGATCCAGCCGCTGCGGCGACCGGCGTTCGCCGCGTAGACGCCGGTCAGCTCCATCTCACCGGCCGATGCCTCCTCGAACTCCTTGCGCAGTTCCGCGCGTAACGCCTTGCTGCTGACCAGAGTGCTGCCGGACAGGACCGGGCCGAAGTGCACCGGCCGCCCGGTCCAGCCCTGGGTCGCCGCTTTGAAAGCCAGCAGCAGCGGGGTGGTCGCCTGGACCCGCTCGCCGCGCCAGATGATCCGTTCGCGGCCGTCCTCGTCGGTAACTTTCCGGTGGTCGACGTTCTGCACATACTCGGAGACGACGACATCGCCGAGTTCCTGTGCGCCGTGGTCGTGCTCGCGCGACCACAGCCCGAAGCAGATGCCGGCGAGGATGACGTAGTCGGGATTCACGGCGGGGATGAGCCGTTCCGCGGTGAGCAACATCGCGGCCGGGGTGACGATGCCTTGTGCGGCCTGGGCGAGCAGCACCTCGGTGCCTTGGTCACCGAGCCGGCCGAGGCGGAAGATCGGATAGCCGGCCTCCGTGTCGGGCTCGGGCGGCCGGCCGTTCGCGGCGGCGACGGCGCTGATGACCGCGTCGCGCTCCACGTCCAGCACAGTCAGGACGAGGACGCGGATGCGCCGGTTGATCGTTGCGTCCATGTGGGCGTACGTCCTCTCCTGTCGTTTCTTGAACATGCTTGCCCGCCGCCGGCCCGCGACGACGAGGCAGAGCAGCACGACCAGGCCGAGTGGCAGCATCAGCCAGCCGAAGATCCGTGCCTGGGTGGTGGCCGGGGTCAGCCCGGCATCGTCCAGGACCATCCGGTTGAGCAGCCACGTCACGGCGTCGATCCAGGTCGCCGGCCGGCCGGCGCAGTCCTGCGCGCCGGCGCACGCGGTGGCCTCGGCGGCCGCGGTGAGCTGCCCGGCCACGCCGACCACGAGCGCCGTGCCGAGCAGGAGCACCGGGATGAAGCTGATCGGGCGGTGCGCCCCCGGATCCGGTGGCGTGAACTCGCCGCCGTCGAGCACGGCGTAGACGCCGGGCCGGTCCGGGTCCGTACCGGTCGCCACCGG
The DNA here is from genome assembly GCF_056134165.1 of Actinoplanes sp. 13. Taxonomy (NCBI): domain Bacteria; kingdom Bacillati; phylum Actinomycetota; class Actinomycetes; order Micromonosporales; family Micromonosporaceae; genus Actinoplanes; species Actinoplanes sp. 13. The sequence continues at coordinate 137,028 of NZ_JBVYOQ010000007.1, forward strand.
TGCGACCACGACAGCCCGCCGGGCCTGCCCGGTGGTGATCCCGCGCTCCAAGCACATCAACGCGTGGCTGCCCTCCGCCACGTCCGGCCGGATGTTCGCCCTGGTCAGGTCCTGCGACCGGGTGAGCGCGGCCCGCAGCAGCCGATCGGCCTTCGCCGGGTCGGTCAGGTGCATCAGGACCACGGTCCAGTGCAGACTCCGGGCGCTGTCGTCGGGCGTGCCGCGCAGGTGCCTGGCGGATCGCCCGATGAGCCCGAAGGTCATCTGCGCCAGGACGTACAGCAGGGCGGCGCAGATCAGCAGGAGCGCCAGGAGAACGCCCACTTCCGGGACGAACGAGGTCGGCATGCTGAGGGCGAGCAGGAGGAACGGCGGAACGCCGAACACCAGGTGATCCCACCAGCGGTCCAGGCGGCTGAGCCAGGTGCGCCCGGCGTCGCTGGTGGCCCACTCCCGGCTCCGGGCGATCGGTGGTTCCAGCAGGGCGAACTCCCCATCGGACCGCCAGACCAGGCGACCGTCGCGGGCCGCGCCGTAGAGCAGCACGCCGAGCGGGGGCCGGGACCGGTGGATGCCGACCCCGGGCGGGCGCACCGCGTCCCTGACCTGCGGCCACAACGCTGTTGCCTGCACCGCGCGAGCTGCCGCCCGGCACGCATGAAGGTCGGGCACGAGAACCGGGTTCTGATTGGCTGGGGAAGCCGACACCCGACCCATCGTGCCCTACCTGGTCCGGCGCGACCGCACCAGGGAGCGAACATCGCGCCCCACACGTTCGGCGGCCCTGCGAGCCGAGGCCGGGACGACGAGCACGTAGCGTTCGCTGAATGAAGGTAGCTATGGAGTACCTCTGTCCCTGAGTCGGCATAGACCCGATCGGCGGCCTGGTAACAGCGGCCGGGCGATCGCTGACCCACGTGGGCGCGAGCGAAAGCAACCGAAGCCGCAGCGGCCGGGTCTTGGATCATGGAGCATCCAACGGCGGCCTCGACCGGCGCTCGTCGGCTCGTTCCGCTCCCATGGAGGTGGAACGGAACCGACCGGATGATCAAAGGATGGGAGCCGTTCTTCACCCCGCTCGCCGACGGCCCCGGACGGTGGCTAGGCCGGGAGCTTGACGCCGGTGAGGTCTGTGCAGAGGGCGAGCAGCTGCTGCTGCAGGCCTTCGTCGTACGCCTGCGGGTTGGCTCGCAGGGCCGTGCGGCGCTTGAAGTAGTGACCGGTCACCGTGGCCGCCGGTTCGTCCGAGGTGGCGAGCCAGACCTGGGTGTCCGCGCCCTGCGGCAGGTCGTCGGTGGCGTCCGGGCCGCCGAGCCGGGTGCGGATCCAGCCGGGGTCGACCGCGTTGCTCAGGGTGCCGGGCCGCAGCCGGGCCACCGCGAAGGCGAGCATCACGTCGTACAGCTTGGAGTCGCTGTAGGCCTGCATCCCGTCCCACTGCCGGGTCTGCCACTGCGGGTCGTCGAGGCGTGCCCGGCCGTCCGCTTCCAGTCCCGACGTCAGATAGATCAGGCGGGCCGGTGCCGGCATCAGCGCGGTCAACAGGTACGGGGCGAGCGTGTTGACCTGGAAGATGCGCTCCAGCCCGTCCTCGGTGATCTCCGGAGCGGATTGCCCACCACCGATGCCGGCGTTGTGGATCACCACGTCGAACGGGCCGGCTTCGATCGCCCGGGCAGCCAGCTCCCGGGTCTGCGACAGGGACGCCAGGTCACCGACGACCACACCGTGCGCCTGGGGCACGGCCTTCCGCGCGTCCTCGGCGCGGCGCTCGGTGCGGGCGTGCAACGTCACCTGATGCCCGTCCGTCGCCAGGACCTCCGCCGTGTGCCGCCCGATGCCGTCGCTGGAGCCGGTAATCAGAATCGTTGCCATGACAGCCATCCTGCCGGACGAACGGACGAGCCGATTAACCGGTTCACCCATCGACGCTGCGCCCTGGACGCGCTTGACTCTCAAGTCGCTCGAGACACGCTGACCGCCACGATCAACGGCGCACCGCAACCCCAGCATTCAGCGCACCAGCCTCGACCTGGCTCCACGCAGCCGTCGCGGCCCTGACTCGGAAAAGGGTCGTCGGGCACCTTCGCGGTGTAGATCTCCATCGGTGCCCGGCAATTGCTTGTCTATCTCTTTCCGGTCATATCACTACGTATTCAGATACTCACCCATGGTCATATCCGCAGGTAACTGTGTACGGTCACCGCAAGCACCGGCCGCTCCATCCGGCCACCGGTGACTGCCACGCGGAGGCACCTTTGCGGCACGTGCTCATCGTCGGAGCCGGTCAAGCCGGCCTTCAGCTCGGACTGTCGCTGCACGCCGAGGGCTATCGGGTGACCATCTGCTCGGCCCGCACCCCCGAACAGATCCACGGCGGCCGTCCGACGTCCACGCAGGCGATGTTCGACCTGGCGCTGGAGACGGAGCGGGCGTACGACCTGGACCACTGGTCCGGCCTCGCCCCACCGATCAACGGCCTGCGACTGTCCCTCTGCGCCCCGCCGGGCACCCTGGCGCTGCAGTTCTCGGCCCCGCTGGATCGGCCCGGCCGTTCCGTCGACCAGCGGATCAAGATGTCGCGCTGGCTGCGCGACGCCGAGCAACGCGGCATCGAGGTCGTCTACGGCGCGGTGATACCGGCCGACCTGGACGCCTACACCCGCGACAGCGGGTACGACCTGACGATCGTCGCCGCCGGCAGGGGCGACCTGGTGGCCATGTTCGAGCGGGATCCGCAGCGCTCCCCGTGTACGGCACCGCAGCGCAGCCTCGCTGTCGCGTACGTCCACGGTCTGGCACCGGATCCGGCGTGGCCGCAACCGCATGTGGCGTTCCAGGCGATCCCCGGTCTCGGCGAGCTGTTCGTCATCCCGCTGCTCACCGCGAGCGGCCCCTGCCACGCGCTGTTCTGGGAGGCGATCCCGGGCGGCCCGCTCGACGTGCTCGCCGGCGCCGACGACGACCAGCACCTGGAACTCAGCCTCGGCCTGATCAAGCAGTACCTGCCCTGGGTGCACGAACGCTGCGCGGACGTCCGCCTCACCGACGACCGGGCGACGCTGACCGGCCGCTACACGCCCACCGTCCGCCGGCCCGTGGCGCATCTGCCGGGTGGCGGCGTGGTGCTGGGTCTCGGCGACGTGGTGATCGCCAACGATCCGATCACCGGCCAGGGCAGCAACACCGCGGCGAAAGCCGCCCAGCACTACCTGCGGCGGATCCTGGACCGCGGCGACCAGCCGTTCGACGAGCAGTGGATGACCGCGACGTTCGAGTCCTTCTGGAGTGCGCACGGCCGCGCCGTGACCGTCTGGACCAACGCGATGCTGCAGCCGCTACCGCCGCACGTCCAGCAGGTACTCGGCACCGCGGCCACCAGCGACGCCGTCGCCCGGCGCTTCGCCAGCGGCTTCGACGACCCCAACGACGTCACCGCATGGCTGCTGGACCCGCAGAAGGCGGTCGCCTACCTGGCCGAAGCGGCGCCCCCTTGAGGCGGCGCCCCCTTGAGGCGGGGCACGGCACGAGGGGACGTGCCGTGCGATAGTGCCGATCGTGAACTTCCCGCTGGAGGCGCTGGGGCCGGCCGTTGCGGCCCGGGCCGGGACCTGGGAACGGCTGGGGCTCGCATGGCGGATCCGCCCGGTCGCCCCGAACCACGGCAAACCGGTGGTCGCCGGTGAGTTCGAGTCGGCGACCTGGATGGGCAACGTGCTGCTCTGGATCAGCGGCGAGGCGGAGCTCGATGCCCTTCGCGTCGCCGATGATCGAGCGGTCAGCAAGCACTACGACCTGACCGGACCGGACGACCTCGAGGTGCTGCTGGGCGAGCTGGACGCTCTGCTCACCGCAGGGCGGGTCCCCGATGCCGCCATCGTGCACCCGCCCTCGTGAGCGGACGGTTCAGGGTTTGCGGGCCACCGCACCCCAGATGCTGATGCGACTGGGGTCGGTGTCGTCGGCCTGCACGTCGGGCCGCCACCGGCTGATCAGTTCGATGCCGGGGTCGACCAGTTCCAGGCCGTCGAACAGGGCGGCGAACGCGGCCCGGTCACGAGGCCAGATGTCGCTGACGCCGGCGTCGAGCAGTTTCTGGTAGCGGGTCTGCTCCTCGGGCGGCATGAAGTCGACGGTGAAGTGGGTCGCCGCCAGATAGCTGCCGGATGGCAGCTCGTCGACCAGGGTGCGCACGATCTCCTGGGCCTGCCCGGAGCCCGGCGGGATGAAGTGCAGCACGGCGATCAGCATCAACGCCACCGGCTCGGAGAGGTCCAGCGCCTGCCGCTCCCGTGCCGCGGCCAGGATCGCCTCCGGCTTGCGCAGGTCGGCCTCGATGTAGTCGGTGGCGCCCTCAGGGCTGCTGGTCAGCAGGGCCCGGGCGTGGGACATGACCAGAGGGTCGTTGTCGACGTACAGCACACGGCTCTGCGGGGCGATCCGCTGCGCCACCTCGTGCGTGTTGTCCGCGGTCGGCAGGCCGGTGCCGATGTCCAGGAACTGCCGGAGGCCGGCCTCGGCTGCCAGGAACTCCGTCATCCGGCGCAGTACCGCGCGGTTGGCGCGGATACCGGCGCGCATTCCCGGGAACTTCGCCTCGATCGCGTCGGCGGATTCCCGGTCGGCGGCGAAGTTGTCCTTGCCTCCCAGCCAGTAGTCGTAGCGGCGGGCCGGATGCGGCACCGAAGAGTCGATCACCGAAGGCGTGGCGTCAGGCCCGGTCACGGTGTCCCCTTATCGACGTTGGAAGATTCGGACACAGGCACTGTAGCGGCTCAGGAGGGCACGAATGGGGCCCCGAGAGTGTGCCGGCGACCTTGCCTCAATCATCTTAGTCGTTAAGATAATCGCATGGGCATATCGACCGACTTCTCGGTGGCGATCGCCGGCGCCGGCCTCTCCGGCCTCTGTCTCGCCCAATATCTGATGCGATCCGGCATCGACGTGCACGTCTATGAGCGGGACCCCGGCCCCTTCGTCCGCCAGCAGGGCTACCGGATCATTCTCGATCGGTACGGCCTCGAAGCGCTGCGTGCGAGCCTGTCCCGCCCGCTGTACCGCCTGGCGCTGGCCACCGGCGACGAGCCCGGCGGACACCTGCGCTTCACCGACAGCCGGCTGCGGGACGCCTTCACCATCGCCTTCAAGGACGAGCCGCACGCGACTCGCCAGGTCGACCGGCTGACCCTGCGGTCGATCCTGATGTCCGGACTGGACGGGCGCATCCACTACGGCAAGGCCGCCGCCGCGGTGGACAGCGGCGGCGCGACCGGGCTGCGGCTGCGGTTCACCGACGGCGGGGCTGTCGCGGCGACCGTCGTCGTGGGTGCGGACGGCGTCGGCTCGGCGCTGCGCGCCCAGCTCGTACCGGACGCGGACCCGGCGAACACCCCGATGGCGGGCATCTACGGCCGGTCACCCCTGCGGCGCAACGGCGAGAGCGTCATCCCCGACGCCCTGCGCACCAGCGGGGTCCTGGCCATCGCCGACCGGCCGGGCCGCGCCTTCTTCTTCACCTCCATGCGGTTCGGCGAGAGGCCGCGGGAGGCGTTCGCGCGCCTGGCCCCGGGCAGCTACGCCCCCACCGGCGACGACTACGTCATGTGGGGGCTGCTGCTCCGGCAGGAAGAGGTGCCCGCCGGCGTCCGCGGGAACCTGCTGGCGCTGCGGGATCTGGCCGCCCGGATGAGCGCGGACTTCCACCCGCTCGTCCGGCGGCTGGTCGACACGGCCGAGCTGGACGCCACGGTCCTCAACCTCTTCGCCACCGGCCGGCGCCCCCGACAGTGGGCGGTGCCCCGGGCGACGATGATGGGCGACGCCGTGCACGTCATGCCGCCGTTCGGCGCGCACGGCGGCAACACCGCGCTCCGCGACGCCGCCCTGCTCGGCCACCGGCTCGTCGAGGCCCACGCGGGCGGCACGCCGGTGGAGGAGGCGATCGCCGCATACCAGGACGAGATGGTGCCCTACGCCTTCCGCGCCGTCGACACCGCCGCCGGGTTGATGCGCCGCCTCACCGGGGGCGCGGCCGCGCCGCACTGGGTGCTGACCCGCGTGCTACCTCGGCTTCACCGGGTCACCGTGCCGGAGGCATGATTGCGGGCATGTCCGACGAGCCGGCCCGTGCCTCCGCGATCGCCGACCTCATGCGCGCCGGGCGGGAGGCCTCGCGGCTGTCCATGGTGTTCCGGTACGCCGTCGCGGACCGGCTGGGTCTCACCGTGAGCGACCTGGAGTGCCTGGACTTCCTGGCGGACGTCGGATCCGCCACCGCCGGGCAGGTCGCCGAGCGCACCAACCTCACCACCGGTGCCGTGACCAGCATGCTCCGCCGGCTCCAGGAGGCCGGTTACGTCACGGCCGAACGTGATCCGGGGGACCGGCGGCGGGTGATCGTCGCCCTGCGGCCGGAGCGGATCGCCGAGCTGGAGCGGCCGTACGAGCGGTTCGCCGAGCGGGCGGAGCGGCTCATCGAGGGCTACAGCGTCGAGGACGTCGCGCTGCTGGTCCGGCACTATGACCGCATGCAGGCGATGTACCTCGCCGAGTTGGACCGCCTCCGCGGCGGCAACACCGCGCAGCGGTCTGCCTGACGCTTCGGCAGGGCTACGCCGTGTCGACGGCCGCGGTGGTGCGGCGGACGATCAGGGTGGGTGACAGCTTGACCTGGGCGGTGCGCCGGTCGCGCCGGCCGATGCGGTCCAGCAGCGGGCGGGCCGCGTTCGCGCCCGTCTGCCGGCCCTCCTGGTCGACGCCAGCCGGCGAGATCGGCGCGAACGCGGCGAGGGCGCTGTCGTCGTTCAGGCGGCGCGGGTGACCGTGTCTCGCACGGCGTCCAGGCCTTCGGCCTGCGTGACGATTGCCCGATAACCGAGCTCGGCGACGGCCTTGTCGGTGCGCAACGTGCAGGTCTGCTCCAGGAACCAGCGCGCCGGAACCGGGATCACGCGGGCAGCGGTGCCGGCGTCCATGTCGGGAATCGTGGCGTCGACTCCGTAGATCGCGAAGTTCTCCTCGAGGAACTCGCGGAGGGTCACGCGGTGCTGATCGGTGACGAAGTACGCCTGACCCGGCCGGCCGCGCAGCCATCCCCGGATGAGGCCTTCGACCGCGTTGTCGACGAACGTGACGTCGGTGGTGTGCCGGCCACCCTCGATCCAGGCGAACTCGCCGTTGCGGGCCGCCTGGACGAGACCTTCGACCAGAGAGCTCTCGGGTCCCCACACGAACCGCGGCCGGATCGACACGGTGGCGAAGCCCGGCGCGTTCGCGGCCAGCACCAACGCCTCGGCTTCTGCTTTCGTCGCGCAGTACGCGGCTTCCGAATCCGGTCGCAACGGCGCGTTCTCGTCGACATCGACGAGCGGCTCACCGGCCAGAAGGGCGGATTCGCTGCCGCAGTGCACGAAACGGGCCACCCCGGCCTGCTGGGCTGCTTGCAGGGCGGCCCGGGTGCCGCCCACCGTGACCAGTTCCTGCCGCTCCCGCTCAGCCGTGATGTCGGTCTCCGCAGCCAGGTGGAACAGCACCTCGCTGCCCTCGACGGCGGCGCGCCAGGTATCGGGATCGGTCAGCTCGCCGTGCACCGGCTGGGCGCCCAGCGCGGTCACGACATCGGCGGACGCGGCGCTGCGGACCAGAACCTTGACTGCGTGCCCCTCGGCCAGCAGGCGCTCGACCAGTCTCCGGCCGATGAAGCCGGAACCGCCCGTGATGAAAGCCTGTGCCATGTCGTACTCCTCGTTCGTGATGATTTCCGCCTGTTCCAGCAATCGGCCACCCGCATTGCTTCCCTCAGAAGAATCTGCCTTTCGGGGGCCTCCGATAAGATTTGCGAATGGCTACACTGCGTGCGCTGGAGTGTCTGGTGGCGGTCGCGGACACCGGCTCGATCACGGAGGCGGCCCGGCTGTTGCACTCGTCGCAGCCGGCGGTGTCCCAGCAGATCGCCGCGCTGGAGCGCGAGACCCGTACACCTCTGCTGCGCCGGGAATCGCGTGGCGTCTCGCTCACCCCGGCCGGTCGCGCGGCCGTCGCGGACGCTCGGCGAGCCATCGACGCGGCCGCGTCAGCGGTGCGCTCGGCCCGCGCCACGGGTGAGGCGAAGGGCGGATCGCTGCGCCTGGTCTGCGCGCAAAGCCTGACCGTGCCGTTGCTCGCCCCGGTGATCCGCGCCTGGCACCAGCACCACCCGCACGTGGTGATCGGCATCAGGGAGGCGGTCGTGCCGGACGGCCTGTTGACATCCATCGCCGGCGAGGAGGCCGACCTATGGGTGCTACCCGGTCCGGTGGACGGCCGGTACACCTCCACGGTTCTCGCTGAGGAGGAAATTGTGCTGACGGCGCCGAAGGGACATCGGTTGGCGGAGCGGAGCTCGGTTGCACTTCCCGAGCTCGACGGTGCTGAGTTGGTGCACTTCGCGCCGGACAACGGCTTGAGCAGCTGGCTCGATCGGTCGCTCAGCGCAGCCGGACTTCGCCTGAAGCCGGTGCTGAGGACGTCGGTAACCTCCGCCGCACCTCAGCTCGCGGCGGCCGGACTCGGCATCGCGATAACTCCGGTCAGTGCCGTCAGCGCCGGCTTCCCAGGCGTGGTCCGCTCCTTCTCGCCCCGATGGGCCCGCCAGCTGGTCGCGGTGACACCGGGGGAGCCCGACCCACTCGCTGCCCGCTTCATCGTCGATCTGCGTGCTCGCGGTGTGCGGGTGCCCGGAGATGTGAAGAAACAACTCGAGGGCCGCGGCGTGCCCTAGAGGGCCCGGGTCGCTCCGGCGGCCACGGCCCGGGACGGCGACGCGTACTCCTCGGCCGCCGATAGGTCGCCGGATCCAACGGCCGGTTGTGCGCGACATGCACTCCGGCTACGAAGTTGCCATGTTCGTCAGCGACCACCCGGTCCCGGCCCGGCCTGCTGAACATCGCGTCGTTGTGCTGCTCCTCGGCCAGCTGGACAAGGATTGCCAATCGTGCTGACCGTCGCCGTCATCGAGCCGGGGAGTGGCGGCCGATTTGTGGCGCACTGATGTGCCGTGATCCGGGGGTCCGACGCAGATGTCGGTGGTCCGCCGCTGGAGTCGCTGCGGCGGCATCGCTGAGTTCAGCCTCGTAGTCGCTCACTCGCAGTGTCGCGACGACCGCCAGAATCGCCCGCTCCGAAGTGGCTCCACCTGTGTGCCGGGTTCAGTTTTCCGTGGCCGGGCCGCGGGTCAAGCTTTCTTGCGTGGCGCCCGTGACTCTTCGAGAGGACGAAGTGGAGATCCGTCCGTCGGGGACTCGTTCCAGCCGCGTCCAGCCACGCCACCCGCGTTGTTCGAGGATCGCCAGCAGCCGTCGAGCGACCGGTGCGGACTCGGACATGGCCGCGTCCAGCAGGGCCGTGAGCGGATCCCCCTGATCGGGGCCGCCGATCTCCAGCTCACCGCTGCGGACAGCGCGGATGCGGAGGTCCTCGACGAGGTCGGCGAGTTCGACGATTCGCGGATCCTCCGGCGACCAGTTCGGCGCGGAGCCGAGGAGTCGATAGAGCCGCGTCATGTCCGGGTCCTCGTCCAGATGGCGGTTCTTCTCGGCGACCACGGAGTCGATGCTGAGCGGAGCCTGCGCGGCGAGCATGATCCAGACGTCCCGTTCGAGCTCGATGTAGGCCTCGCCGACGCCGAGCCCCCGTAGCCGGTCCAGGTAGTCCAGGACGATCTGGGGAAGAGCCAGGTGATCGCCGGCGGCGAGTTTGGCGATCCGCCTGCGGTTGCTCTGGAGGCGGCGGATGTCGGCGCTCAAGGCTTTGCCGATCTCCTCGACAGCTCGGGCGAACTCGTCAGGGCCGGCGACCAGAAGTTGCTGCACTCGAGCGAGGGGCACGCCCGCATCCGCCAGCACGCGGATCCGGATCAGCCGCACGACGGCGGCTGTGTCGTAGCTGCGGTAGCCGGAGTGGTCGCGTTCGGGCTCGGCGAGCAGGCCGATCTGGTGATAGTGCCGGACTGTTCGCACCGTCACCCCGGCATAGGAGGCCAGTTGGCTGATCGTGAGCATGGGTCCCAGACTGCCTCAACCGGCGACGCCGCGGACCGCCTCGGCGATCGCGCGGAAGTCCTTGCGGAGGATCGCGCCGTGATTGCTCGCGACCTTGGCGTGAATCGAGATGTGGGGGTTGCGCTCGGCCACCGCGGGCACGGCGGCGCGGATCTTCTCCTGTCCGTCCCCTCTGCTGCCGAACGACGTTCCGGATGCGAGGACGTACCGGGTCGGGACGGTGATGCTGTCCATCACCGGACCGAGTTGCCGTTCACGCGCCAGCTTGCCGACTTCGATGTTGCATTCGGCCATCTCCAGCGCGGTCATTCGCGGCGTGAGCCCCGTTACGCGCAGTGGCACCGTCAGCCAATGCAGGCGACGGAAGACCCTCCGGATCCCTTGCTCCATCTCGTCCGTGAGCCAGTCGTGCGGCTGCGCTCCATCGACCAGCACAGCGCCGATCGTCCGGTCCGGGTGGCGGCTCGCCCGGTGTGCGGCGACGAAGGCCCCGTACGACCAACCGACCACCAGCGCCCGGTCGACACCGCGGGCGTCGAGCACGGCATCGACATCGCGGACGGCGGCCTCGAACGAGTAGTCCGCGGACCGCCGGGACCTGAGCCCACGGGCCCGCTCGTCGTAGGTGATGTGCCGCCAGTCCGGCCCGAGTTCGGCGATGACCCGCCGCCAGTAGCCCTGGGTCGCGAACTGGCCGTTGAGGTAGATCACCGGCGTCCCGGAGCCACCTGAATCGGTGACGGCCAGTGCCGTGTCGTCCACCGGCACCATGCCGGTCCAGTACGAGGTCGAGGTCTTACCGATCATGGCGTCTCCGTTCCGTCCCGCAACGGATCCAGCGTGCAGGGTTGACGCTGCGTCAGGGTCAACCCTGCACGCCGGATCAACGCCGGTGAGGTGCCCGGATGATCAGGGCCGCGAGGTCGTCGTGGTCGGCCATGGCCAGCCAGTCGCCGGTGCGCTGTTCGATCCGTTCCGCCACCAGGGCGGCCGGCATGTCGGCGTACTCGGCCACCAGCGTGACCAGGCGTTCCAGTCCGAATGCCCGCCCTCGCGGGCCGCCCTCGGCATCGATCACCCCGTCGGTGTAGAGCACGCAGGTGTCTCCGGGCGCGAGCGAGATCGCCGCCTCGGCGAACGTCGCCGGATGGTCCACGCCGAGCATCATGCCGCCGACATGGACCGCGTTCACCATGCCGGCGCGGCGGACCACCAGTGGTGGCGGGTGACCGCCACCGGCCAGGCGCAGCCGGGCGCCGCCGTGCGGCATCGCCTCGACGACGCCCAGGAGCAGCGTGGCGAACTGGGTTGCTGCTGCGGCGTCGGGATCGAAGGTCGCGTCGTTCAGCAAGGTCAGCATGTCGAGGGGCTGCTCGGTGATCCGGCTCAACACCTGGAGGGACTGCCGCAATCGGTTTCCCGCCACTGCCGCTTCGATGCCCTTGCCGCAGACGTCGCCCAGAACGAAGAACGCGCCGCCGCTCGCGAGCCGCTCGACGTGAACCATGTCGCCGCCGATACGGAGGGCCTCGCGTGCCGGTCGGTACACGGCCGCCAGCTCGACGCCTGCGACGTGCGGCATCGGAGCGGGCAGCAACGCCGCCCGCAGCGTGTCGGCGACCTGGGCCTGGTCCTGGTAGAGGAGAGCCGCGGTCACCGCGCGGCCGACGACGGCGCCGAACTCTGCCGCCAGGAATCGATCGTCTTCGGTGAACGCCGCCTGGTCGGTGTCGCGCAGCAGGACCAGGACGCCCTGGCACTGGTAGGAACACGCCAACCGTACGACCGCCCCGTGGCCGGCGTGCTCCGTGCCGTCCGGCAGAGACCGCCGACCTGACGGCATCGGTAGCACCCGGGTGCTCTCCGGACGGTCGAGGTCGGCCCGCATCCAGCCGGGAAGGTCGGCCGCGGCCCCGTTGTCATGTCGGTCCGGGTCACCTTCCCGTGCCGTCCACCACTGCACTCGCTTCCGGTCGAAGGCGAGGACCAGCATCGCCGTTGCGGCCAGCGCCGGTACGGCCAGGCGCACCGCGGCAGTGGCGTTGCGGTGCAGGGTCAACGATCGACCCAGGTTCCGGTACGCCTTCAGAAGCAGCTCCTGTTGAGCGTGCTGCGACACGATGCCGTTCACGATGGCGGGTCCGGGTCCGGTCCCCCTCCGGCGGTGGACACCGCGAAGGTCAGCCGCACCGTCGTACCGCCGGGTCCGGTGTCGATGTCGACCCGCTCGCACACCTGGCGTGTCATCCACAGGCCGAGGGTGCCGATGCGCCCGGGCCGTGGCGGTGGGCGTTCGCCGAGGTAACGCCGGGGGATGCCACGGCCGTTGTCGCTGACCTCCAGCAGCAGACGGTCACCCAGGCGAGTGACCGTGATCCGGCCGGAGCCCCCACCGTGCTGTACCGAGTTGGCCATGACCTCGGATGCCGCGAGCAGCAACTTGTATTGAGCCTGGTCGGAGATGCCGTTCGCGGCGGCGTAACGGGACAGTTGCGCCCGGATCGTCGCGATGCTGGTGGTGTCGAATCGCTCGTCGAGGACCTCGACCGGTGCGCGTCGACTCTCGGGCGGGGCTGCAGGCCGCTCTTCGGCGCTCGGACGGCGGACGTCGTCCGACGGCTCCAGTCCGAGCAACAGGGTCAAGCCCGCCAGGTACAGATGCCTCATCACCTCGGGCTGGACGCCCACCACGCTGAAGGCCTTGCCGGCCCGCCGGGCCCGGCGTCGCACCAGCAACAGCAGGGCGATGCCCGATGAGTCCATCGACGTGGTTCCGCCGAGGTCGACCAGGACGTTCGTGCTCCGATCCGCCTTCAGCGCCGGATCGAGTTGCGCCAGCGCCTCATCGTGCCGGACCAGGATCAAGGATCCGGTGAGGGCGAGTCGGACGGTGCCCTGTGCTGTGATCTCGACGTCAACCGCATAAGCCATGAGAAGACCTTCAGCTCGTCAGTCGGCTGAAGTCCATCTTCGTCCCGTGGGAGACACCCGACAAGCGGCGACCGCACGATCGAGCGACCTGGCACACCGCGACTCGACGGGGAGGTCAGTCGGTCGGCTCCGTCGCGCCGGCCTCGGGCTCGTCGGACTGATCGGGCCCGACGCGCACGTCGTCGCCGGCCGGCAGCACCGGCGCGTCCCCCTGGTCGGCCGTGACGTCGTCGTCGCTGGTGTGTTCCTGCGGTTGTGCGGTCATGGCCGGGGCGTACCCCACAGATCGTGAATGACGCCTCGTCGGGTGACCGGGTTACTTCATCGCGGCGAGCTGAATGAGGTTGCCGCAGGTGTCGTCGAAGACGGCGGTCACCACCGGGCCGTAGTCGATCGGGTCCTGGGTGAAGGTGACGCCCAGTTCCTTGAGGCGCTCGGTCTCGGCGTAGATGTCGTCGACCGCGAACTGGGTGAACGGTATGCCGTCGGCGACCAGGGCGTCCTTGAGCGGCTTGGTCGCCGGGTGGCCGGCCGGCTCCAGCAGGAGCTCGATCCCGTCCGGGTCGGCGGGGGACACCACAGTCAGCCAGCGCGCGTCGCCGGTGGGCACGTCGGTCTTCTTGATGAAGCCGAGCTTCTCGGTGTAGAACGCCAGGGCCTTGGCCTGGTCGTCCACCCACACGCTGGTGAGCTTGACGCTGATCATGGGTTGGGGTCCTCTCGGTCGATGGGCCACCGCTCGACGATCGCGCGCAGTGGGCTGGTGTCGAGGTGATGGAACTTGTATCGGCCCTGCCGCCGGGTGTGCACCAGGCCGGCCTGTTCGAGCGCCGCCAGGTGCTGCGAGATGGCCTGGCGGGAGGAGGCCAGACCGTGCTTCATGGTGAGGCGGCCGCAGATCTCGAACAGTGTCTGGCCGTCGTGCTCGGTCAACTCGTCCAGGATGGTGCGGCGGGTCGCGTCGCTGAGCGCCTTGAACAGGTCGGCTTCCTCGTCCACGAGACCTTTATAGGCAAGCGGTGACTTGCCTGTCAAGCGAACCGGCGCCGAAAACGGGGCGACTGCCGAAGGTGCAGTTGTTAGCGTGCGCGGATGTTGCCACGATCGACTCCGGCCGCCCAGGGAATGTCGTCACGCTCGATCGGCGCGCTGCTGGACTGGTTCGGGGAACGCGCCGTCGAGGGTCATTCGATCATGGTCGTACGCCATGGGCACGTCGTCGCGGAGGGCTGGTGGACGCCGTACTCGGCTGATCGCCCGACCCTGCTCTACTCGGTGACCAAATCGTTCACCTCGATCGCCGTGGGGCTGGCCGTGACGGACGGGCTGCTCTCGCTGGACGATCGGGTGGTCGACGTGTTGCCCGACCAGGTGCCGGACGACATCTCCGAGCAGGGCCGCCGCATCACGGTGCACCACCTGCTGTCGATGACGGTCGGGCGCGGCACGGACAGCCTCGCCGAGGCCTGGGAGCGGGAGCCGGACGACCTCGTCAAGGGCTTCCTGCGGGGGCCGTTCCCCGAGGTGGCGGGGACCCGGTTCGTCTACGACAACGCGACCACCTTCCTGCTGGCCCGCATGGTCGAGCGGGTCACCGGCCGGGATCTGCGGGACCTGCTCGACGAACGACTCCTCCGGCCGATGGGGATCGATCACGCCGAATGGGATCGGGTGGCCAGCGGCAAGGTGTTCGGCTTCCACGGCCTGCACCTCACGACCGAGGCCGTCGCCGCCTTCGGTGAGCTGCTGCTGCGCGGCGGCCGATGGGGAGACCAGCAGTTGGTCCCGTCCGAGTGGGTGGATCTCGCCACCCGGGCGCACTCGGACATCGCGCCGGTCGAGGAGGACTCGGCGCGCGGCTACGGATACCAGTTCTGGATCTCGGAGCACGGCTTCTACGCCGACGGCGCCTTCGGCCAGCACTGCGTGGTGATCCCGTCGCTGGACCTCGTCGTGGTCGTGACCAGCCACAGCCCGCAGCCGCCGGCCACGCCCCACGCGATCGGGAAGTTCCTGGCGCCCGGCATCGACCACCCCGCAAACGTGCGGGACGATGAGATGCTCGCCGACCGGCTGCGGCAGCTGTCGTTCCCGCTGGTGGCGGGATCGGCCGAGCCGGGCCGCTCGGCGCGGGCGACGGTCTCGGCCGCCGCTGACTCGGCGCTACCGGCGGGCTCCGCGGTGCTGGTGGAGCCGTCCGGCGGCGGGTGGCGGCTGCGCTGTGAGTCGATCGGCGACATCGAGATCGGGCACGGCCGGTGGCGGGAGAGCTCCCCCCTCGGCCGGCCGGTTGTCGCGTCCGGTGCGTGGCAGGGCGACACCTTCGTCGCCGAGCTGTTCGTCATCACCACCCCGCACCAGGTGCGGCTGGCGGTCGACGGCGACACGGCCACCGCGACCTGGAGCACCGTGCCGCTGACCGGACCCGACCTGGCGCTGCACCTGCGAGCGCCGCTGATGACCCGGCCCGACGTGGCGTGAGCCGGGCAGGTCGCGTCCAGCTCTACCGGACCGGGTCCGGTACGGGGAACGATCGCAGCAGTTGGCTGATCTCCTCGGCGCCGTTGCGCAGCTCGGCGAGGTCCGCGTCGCTGAACGGGCGAGGGTCGGTGCCGAGAACGCAGTGCGCGCCCAGGATCGCTCCGTCGACCACGATCGGGACACCGGCGTAGCTCCGCACGCCGTCGACGGTCACCAGCGGGTTGGCCGACTGCTGTGCGTCGACGCTGGCGTCCGGTACGACGTACGCGGTTCCGGAGTTGACGGCGTTGACGCAGAACGACCACTCGATCGGGGTGCCGGCCAGCTCGTCCAGCCATCCTGTCAGCCCGTACGAGCCGGGGAAGACCTGCGAGGTGTCGAGCACCATACTGACCAGGGCGATCGGCTGGCCTAGCCGCTCAGCAGTACGCCGGGCGATGTCGTCCAGACGCCGGCGCAACTGTGGGTCGTCGAGGTCGATGCCGGCAAGGACCTCATAACGGTTCGGGTGGACGTTCATGCCGGTGTCCCGTTCCTTTCGTGCCGCTTCACGAGGCGTTCGTATGCCGCGGCGCGTACCGCGAGGCTACGGGCGCACAGCCGGGTCATCGGTGCGGCGGCCTGCATGCAGGAGATGAGCCTGCCGAAAGCCGCGCTGCCGGTTTCCTGCCCGGTCAGCCCGGAACTGAACAGCAGGGTCTGCCAGACGTCCTCAGCGTGCGGACCGTAGTAGCTCGTCAGGGCCGCCCGGGCGGTCGCCAGCGTCGGCATCTCAAGGTCGTACGCCGCGCCTGACGATGAAACGTCCGGTTCGGTGATCATCTCCGCCACTGGTGCCTCTCGTCGGCCTGCGTGCATCTCCCCGTGAGATCGGCCGGTGCACACCGCACCTGAGGTGTGGACATCCGGTATCCGATGCCGCTACGTCACAGACCGGGCCCGTGACGGGTCACATCGCGCGTAGCGCCTCGGTGGGTGAGAGCCGGGCGGCACGCATGGCCGGATAGAGGCCGGCGAAGCCGCCGATCACCACGGCCAACGCCAGAGCCGCACCCACCGCGGACGCGGGCACCAGCGTCTGCCAGCCACGGGCCGTGGCCAGCGCATAGGTCACCGCGGCGCCCAGCAGCACCCCGGCCATCCCCCCGGCCGCGCCCAGCAGCAGCGACTCCACCAGGAACTGGGCCGCCACATGCCGCCGCGTGGCACCCAGCGCGCGGCGCAACCCGATCTCGCCACGCCGTTCCAGCACCGAGATGACCAGCACGTTCGCGATGCCGATCCCGCCGACCAGCAGAGCGACCGCGCCCAGGCCGAGCAGCAGGACGGTGGTGCCGCCGGTGACGGCGAGGCGGGCGGTGAGCGCTTCCGAGGGCCGGCTCACCGCGACCTCCTCGGGGTGGGCCGGATTCGCGGCCCGGCTCAGCAGCCCGGCCACCTCGTCCGTGCGCTCGGTCCGCGCTCGCACGAAGATCCTCGTCGGACTGCCCGCATAGGCGAAATGAGCGGCCGCCGCCGGACCGCCGATCAGCGCCGACGTGTCCAGCTCGGGCGCGAGTTCGACCGGCGCCAGGACGCCCACCACGGTGTACCAGTGATCGCCGAGGTAGATCCGGGGAAGGCCGGTGACGTCGCGGATGCCCAGCACGGTGGCGGCGTAATGCCCGAGCACCACCGCCGGGTAGCGGGTCAGTGCCGCGTCCAGGAAACGGCCGTCCACCAGCGTGCCGTCGAGCGTGTCGAGCAGGTGCGGGTCGGCGACCCGCACCGACAGCCCCCCGGTGTGACCGGACGGGATGCGATCGTTGCGGTAGACGGGCACGTCCAGCGTCGCGGTGGCCGCCGAGGCGAGCACCCCATCGGTACGCGCCACAGCGGTGCCCGCGGTGACCGGCAGCTCGGCCTCCTCGCCGCCGATCGTCTTGCCGTTCGCGACGGTGAGCAGGTTGGTGCCGAGCCGGTCGATGCGGGCCAGTACGTCGGACTGGCTGGACCGGGTGACGCCGAGCACGGCAACCATCGCCGCGATGCCGATCGCCACCCCGAGCACGGACAGCGCCGCCCTGCCGGGCCGCGACCGCAACCCCACCGTGCTCACCGGCAACAGGTCGGCGATCAGGAGCCGCGATCTCACGACGCACGCCCGCTGTCACGCACGACCAGGCCGTCGCGCAGCTCGATCTGACGCCGCATGGCGCCCGCGACCCGATCGTCGTGTGTGATCACCACGATGGTCACCCCTTCGCCGTTGAGTTCGGTCAGCAGGGCGATGATGCCCGCCCCGGTGGCCGAGTCCAGGTTGCCGGTGGGTTCGTCGGCAAGCACCACGGCGGGCCGCCCCACCAGCGACCGGGCGATCGCCACCCGCTGCCGCTCCCCGCCGGAGAGGTGCGCGGCCGGGAAGTCCGCCCGATCGCTCAGGCCGACCCGCTCCAGAGCAGTCCGGGCGGCCCGGCGGCGAGCACCGGCCGGGACCCCGCGGTAGAGCAGACCGGTCGCCACGTTCTCCACCGCGCTGAGCCGTTCGAGCAGAAAGAACTGCTGGAAGACGACGCCCAGGCGATGGGCGCGCAAGCCGGAGAGCCGGCGGTCGGACAGCTTCTCGACCGGCCGGCCGGTGATCCGTACCGAGCCACCGGACGGGCGGTCCAGGCCGGCGGCGAGGTTGAGCAGCGTGGTCTTGCCCGAGCCGGACGGGCCGGCCACGGCCACGAGTTCACCGCTGTGCACGGTCAGGGTGACCCCGCGCAGCGACTCCGTCGGCGGAGTGCCGGGATAGACCTTGCGCGCGTCGATCAGTTCCAGGACCGCGGTCATGAGGCAGGCACCTCCACCTGCTGGCCGACGGTGAGGCCACCGGTGATCTCGACCCGGCCGGTGCTCTCGTCGAAGACGCCCGGCTCTACGGCGACCATCGGCCCGTCGGCCAGGCGTACCTGATAGCCGCCGCCCGGCCGGGCGAGCAGGGCGGCGATCGGAACCAGCAGCACGTCGGGGCGGGTCGCCGTGACGATCTCCACGCCCGCCGGCGACTGGTCCAGGCCGAAGCCTTGCGGCGGCCGAACCGCGATGGTGAGCGGCACCGTCGCCAGGTCCGGGTCGGGCGGCCCTTGCTGATCGGTGTCGTCCTCTCCGGCCGGCACCGACGCCACCGGCCCGACCTCGGTGACCCGGCCGGTGATCGGGCCGGTGTCCGGCAGCGAGACCTCGACCTGGTCGCCGACCCGCACGCTCCCGCGCTGGGAGGTGTCCAGCTGGGCGATCACCGCCCGGGCCGTCGAGGTGCCGGCGAGCACCGTCGTCCCGGGCCCTACCGCGGCGCCGACCCTGACCTGGGCCTCGGTGACCCGCAGCGGAGCGGCCAGGAAGACCACCTGACCGTGGGTCAGCCGCCCGGTACGCTGCCACGGCCGCCGTCCCCAGGACGCCTCCCACCGGCGGATCGCCGCGGCCGTCGCGGCGCTGAACCTGCGGTCCACGGTGATCCGGTGGTACGGGTCGAACCCCATCGCGACCAGGTTCTTCTCGAGCTGGCGCACGTCCGGGCCGGGGCTCATGCCGGACCCGAAGTCGCGATAGGCCGGGACGGCGCCCAGCAGCAGGCGGGCGGGCCCGTCGGCCACCCGGTAAAGGACGTCGCCGCGACCGATCGTGGCGCCCGGGCGAGGCGCCGCGGTGAGCACCCCCGGAGCGCCCTGGTGATCGACGGTGTAGGACCCGGCGTACCCCAGCACACCGTCGAGCTGCGTCCGCTCGGTGAGCGTGCCCTTGGTGACCTCGGCGGTGGCGGTCGCCACCTCGGCCGACGGTGTCTCGGCGGCACGCGGTTCGGACCCTGCGGCGTAGGCGAGGCCGGCAACCAGGGGGGCAGTCACGGCGACCGCGAGAACCGCGCCGGTCGCGCGTCCGCGGTTCACTTCTTGTCTCCGCCGCCGGTGACCTTGATCGGGCCGTCCCAGATGTGCTTGCAGGCTTCCTCCGCGGCCTCCCGTTTGCTTTGCGGAATGCCGTTGGCCAGCGATGTCCCGGTGAAGTCGAAGACGCCTTCCTTGTCCGGGTCGGGGAATTCCGGGACGCCGTGTTCACGGAAGCACTTGGCGTACTCGGTCAGCTTGCGCAGGTCTTCCGGCGAGACCTGTTCTTTCGGGCGGAACGCGTTCGGGGGGTACTGGTCCTCGAACGACTTGCACTTGTCGATGATGCCCGGATGGTTGTCCAGGTCGGCCTTCCACTCGTAGCCGTCGCGCGGCGGGAAGGCGAGGTAGCCCTCCGAGGTGACCTCCGCGTCCGGCATCCTGGGCATGCCGTTGTCGCGCATGCACTTGACCCAGTCCTGGGCCAGGGCGAGCAGTTGCTGCCGGTTCGCCGAGGCGGAGACCGACGGATTCGCGGAGCCGGGGGAACCGCCGCCGCTGCATCCGGCGATCCCGGCTGTCAGAAGTGCGGTGAGGACAATGGTGGACGTCGTCTTGTTCATAGCTCGACGGTGGTCGCTGGACGGGACCCGATCGTCAAGCCGGGGTCGGTATTCGCCGGTGCCGCCGGTACCTCCGATGTAGCACCTGAGTCTGACGCCGTGGGCCCCTTCCCTTCCTACGATGGGGACATGTCGAGGTCAGTGCCGCGCCGTCTGCTGACCGACGCCGCCCTGGCCCTGGCCCTGCTGTCTACGACCTTGGGGCCGGCGCTCGTAACCGGGACGCTGGCGGCGAAGAAGCCCGGCGATCCGGCGGGTTACCTGGCCGCGGCCAACCTTCCGACGGGCTCGCCGTGGTGGGTCTGCACCGCGCTGATCGTTGTCGGCGTGCTGCTCAGACAACAGCGTCCGGTCGTGGCGCTCATCCTCACCGGCGCCGGGACGTTCGGGCATCTGGCGATCGAGACCAAGTTCCAGCTGATCGACCTGGCCCTTCCGCTGGTGCTGTACACCGTTGCCGCGATGACCCGGCGCCGGCGGTTCTCCCTGGTCGCCCTGGCGCTGACCATGCTGCTGGCGTACGTGGCGATGCTGGGCAGCCGCTTTCACACCACCGAGAGCAGCGCGATGAAGTCGGCGAAGCAGGTTCAGGAGCAGGTTCAGGGCAAGACCAGAGTGGTTCCCGTGGAAAAGCTGGTCGTGTCCGCGCCACCGCCCTGGGTCGAGAGCCTCGTCGACACGGGCCAGGCGGTGCTGGAGATGTGGCTGCTGCTGTTCGCGGCCTACGCGGTCGGCGACGGCATGCGCAGCCGCCGTGCCCATCTGGCCGCGGTCGAGCAGCGCACCGCCGAGCGTGCCCGGGAAGAGAGGCAGCGGGCCGCGCTCGCGATCGCCGCCGAGCGGGCCCGGATCACCCGGGAACTGCACGACGTGGTCGCGCACGGAATGTCGGTGATCGTGGTGCAGGCACAGGGCGCCGCCGCCGCCCTGGAGCGGCATCCCGCACGCACCGCCACCGCCCTGCAGCACGTCATCGAGACGGGCCGGTCGTCGCTGGCGGAGATGCGGCGGCTGCTCAGTGCCGGCCGCACCGACCCGGCCGGTGACACGCCCCTGGCCCCGCAACCGGGGATCAGTGCGGTGCCCGCGCTGGTCGACCAGCTGCGGTCGGCCGGGATGCCGATCGACTTGCACATCGAAGGCGTGCCCGAGGTGATGCCGGCGGCGGTCGACCTGTCCGGATATCGCATCGTGCAGGAGGCCCTGACCAACGTGCTGAAACATGCCGGCCCCGGCGCCGCGGCGCGGGTGCTGCTGGAGTTCGGTCCGGAGTGCCTGCGGCTGGAGGTGGCCGACGACGGCGTCGGCTTGTCCGACGGCGCGGACGAGCGCGGCAACGGGCTACGCGGCATCGCCGAACGGGTCGCCCTGCTCGGTGGGACCCTGACCATCGGGGCGCCGGACAGCACCGGCTTCCGGCTTCGTGCGACTCTCCCGTTGACGATTGCACCGCCGGTGCAGCGTTGAGCATCCGGGTGGTCCTGGTCGACGACCAGACGTTGGTGCGAACCGGCTTCAGGCTGGTGCTGGACGAGACGGACGACATCGAGGTGGTGGGGGAGGCCGCCGGCGGAGCACAGGCGCTGGAAGTCGTGGCACGTACCCGCCCGGACGTCGTGTTGATGGACGTGCGCATGCCCGGCGTGGACGGCATCGAGGCCACCCGCCGCATCCGGTCCGGCGCGCATCACGCCAAGGTGATCATCCTGACGACGTTCGATCTCGACGAGTACGTGCTCGCCGGCCTGCGGGCCGGCGCGAGCGGCTTCCTGCTCAAGGACGCGCTCGCCACCGACCTGATCTCAGCGGTACGGGTCGTCGCGCTCGGTGAGGCGGTGGCGGCGCCCAGCGTGACACGCCGCCTGATCGCGCACTATCTCGGCAGCGCCTCGGTGCAACCGGTTCCGGGTGAGCGGCTTGCCGCCCTCACCGCACGCGAACGTGAGGTGCTGACCCTCATCGCCCGGGGCCTGTCGAACCCGGAGATCGCGGCGGCCCTCGTGCTCTCCGAGAGCACGGTCAAGACGCACGTCAGCCGGATCCTCGCCAAGCTGGGCCTGCGTGACCGGGTGCAGGCGGTGATTCTGGGTTACGAATGCGGGCTGGCCGGTCACCACCGGAAGCCCACGTGAGCCGGTGCCGGTGCCGGCCCCGGTCCGGCAAGCGAGATACCGCCTGCTGGGAGGCCACTTCGCCAGATCTGTGAGCACCATTACCAATTCGCCGTACCTGGAAGAACCCTGGTGTTCGCCGACTTGTCGCCATCGTGGCTGAGACTCGAACCGTGACCCCACCCGACAACGACCTCTCTCCGGGAGAGCGCCTGCCCGCGGGGCGCCGCTTCCGGATCGTGCTCGTGCTGGGCCTCCTGACCGCGCTCGGGCCGCTCACCATCGACATGTACCTGCCGTCGCTACCGACGATCACCAGCGACCTGAGCACCAGCGCCGCCGCCGTGCAGCTCACCCTGACCGGCACGCTGGTCGGGCTGGCGTTCGGTCAGCTGCTGATCGGCCCGCTCTCCGACGCGTTCGGCCGGCGCACCCCGCTGCTGGCCGGCATCGCGGTGCACGTCCTCGCCTCCCTGCTCTGTGTGATCGCCCCGAACGTCGCCCTGCTCGGCGCGCTGCGGGTGCTGCAGGGCCTGGGCGCCGCGGCGGCAGCCGTGGTCGCGATGGCGATGGTGCGCGACCTGTTCACCGACAAGGCCGCCGCCCGGCTCTTCTCCCGGCTGATGCTGGTCGTCGGGGTGGCGCCGATCCTGGCTCCCACCATCGGTGGCCTGGTGCTGAACTGGACGTCGTGGCGCGGCGTCTTCGTGGTGCTGACCGTCATCAGCGTCACCATCATGGCGGTCTCCGCGCTCACCCTGCCGGAGACGTTGCCGGCTGCCCGGCGCCGCAACGGCGGTCTGCTGGGCACCGCCCGCGACTACGGACGGCTGCTCACCGACCGGGTGTACGTCGGCCTGATCCTGGTGGCCGGGCTGGCGATGGCCGCGCTGTTCGCCTATGTGAGCGGGTCGTCGTACGTCTTCCAGGACGGGTACGGCATGAGCGAGCAGCAGTTCGCGCTGGTCTTCGCCGGTGGCGCGGTCGGCCTGATCGGCGCCACCCAGTTCAACGTGCGGCTGCTGCTGCGCCGGACGCCCCAGCAGATCATGAGCGGCGCCCTGCTCGCCGGCGTCGGGTTCGGCCTGGTCTTCCTGGTCCTGGCCGCCACCGGGATCGGCGGGCTGCCCGGCATCCTGATCCCGCTCTGGCTGGTGCTCGCCATGGTCGGCCTGGCCATGCCGAACGCCCCCGCGCTGGCGCTGTCCCGCCACGGCGAGGCCGCCGGCACCGCCGCCGCGCTGCTCGGCGCGGTTCAGTTCGGTGTGGGCGCGCTGGCCGCGCCCCTGGTGGGCGTGCTCGGCGTCGGCGCGGTCGCGATGGCGATCGTGGTGTTCGGCGGCATGCTGGCCGCCACCCTCGTCTACTTCCTGGTGGTCCAGCCGCACCGCCTCGCCACCGTGCGGCCGGAGGCGGCTGTCGCGGTCGTGCACTAAGGGACGGCGATGCGGTAACCGACGCCCGGCAGGGTGACGATGGCGGCCGGCTCGCCGAGCTTGCGGCGCAGGCGGCCGACCGTCACCGTCACCGTGTTGGTGAACGGGTCGGCGTGCTCGTCCCACACCTGCTCCAGCAGGGCTTCGCTGCTCAGATAGCCGGGCGCCGCCCGCATCAGCGCCTCGAGCACCGCGAACTCCTTCACCGACAGGTTCAGCCTGGAGCCGCAGCGGGTCACGACGCGGCGGATCGGGTCGAGCTCCAGGTCGCCGGCGGCGAGCGTGCGGGGTTGTGCCACCGGTCGCCGCCGCGCCAGCGACCGCACGCGCAGCACCAGCTCCGGGAAGTGGAACGGCTTCGCGAGATAGTCGTCGGCGCCGAGCGTGAGGCCGCGGACCCGGTCGTCGGCGGAGCCCGCCGCGGTCAGCATGAGCACCATCGCCCGCTCGGCCCGGCCGGTGATCATCTCGCAGAGGGTGTCGCCGCTGAGGCCGGGCAGGTCCCGGTCGAGGACCACCACGTCGTACGTGTTGATGTCGAGCTTCGCGGCCGCGGCGAGCCCGTCGAGGGCCACGTCGACCGCCATGCCCTGGTCCCGCAGGCCTTCGGCGACGACCTCGGCGAGCGCCACCGCGTCCTCCACCACCAGCACTCTCACGGCAGCCGCACCTCCACGCGCAGGCCACCCTCCGGCCGGGCACGCAGCCGCAACGACCCGCCGTGCGCCGCCGCCACCGCCGACGCGATGGCCAGCCCGAGACCGGTGCCGGATCCGGTGCGCGCGACCCCGAGGCGGCGGAACGGGCGCCCCAGCGTCGCCACCTGCTCCGGGTCGAGGACCGGTCCGTCGTTCTCCACCACGAGCGTGCCGGGTGCCAGCGTCACCCGGCTCCACCCGCCCGGCTCGTTGTGCCGGGTCGCGTTGTCCACCACGTTGGCGACCATCCGGGCCAGCAGCACCGGATCGCCGGCCGTCACGAAGTCGTCCCCCTCGACCGGCGTTCCCGCCGGGATCAACGACAACATCGACAACGGCGTACGACCGTCGAGCGCGCCGTGCTGTGCCCGGGCCAGCACGAGCAGACCCTCCAGGAGCCGCTCCAGCTGATCCAGCTCGGCACGGACCCGGCCCGCCAGCCGGTCCACCTCCACGGGGGGCGCCGGTTTGGCCTGCGCCACGTCGATCGCGGCCCGCATCGTGGCCAGCGGCGTGCGCAGCTCGTGCGAGGCGTCGGCGACGAACCGCCGCTGCGCCGCGAACGACTCCTCCAGCCGGCCGAGCAGGTCGTCGATCGTGTCGGCGAGCGCCTTGACCTCGTCCGCCGGCCCGGCCACGGCGAGCCGCGCATGCAGATTGTCGGCGGTGATCCGCCGGGTGGCCGCGGTGATGGTGCGCAGCGGCCGCAGCACCCGGTCGGCCGCCGTCCTGCCCAGCAGCAGCGACAGCAGCAGCATGACGGCCATCGCCACCATCGCGCCGACGACGATCTGCCGGGTCTGTGCCGCGGAGGCGACCTCGAACTGCGCCGCCGCTGCCGGCCCCAGAGAGTCGCCCACAGGCCGGGACGACCGCACACCGAACGCCGCAGTGATGGTCAGCAGCGCGGCGCCCGAGAACAGGAACAGCACGCCGTACAGAAGGGTGAAACGCAGCCGGACGCCCATCCGCACAGCATGCCGGGCCCGACGTGACAGCGGTATGACAGCCTCCGTCGCGCTGTGGTTAGGCGGGCGTCCGTAGAACTTCCCGTCATGACGACAACCATCGAAGTGGACGGGCTGCGCAAGCGGTTCGGCGGGGCCGTCGCGCTGGACGGGATGACTTTCGTGGTGCACCCCGGCCACGTCACCGGCTTCGTCGGCCCGAACGGCGCCGGCAAGTCGACCACCCTGCGCACGATCGTCGGCCTGGACCGGCCGGACGCCGGGATCGCCACGATCGGCGGCCGCCGCTACGCCGAGCTGACCCACCCTCTGCGGCACGCCGGGGCGCTGCTCGATCCGCACGCGCTGCACCCGGCCCGCTCCGGCCGCAACCACCTGCGGTGGCTGGCCCGCTCCCAGGACCTGCCCGACCGCCGGGTGGACGAGGTGCTCGCCCTGACCGGTCTGGCCGAGGCCGGGCGGCGCGCGGCCGGCGGGTATTCGCTGGGCATGCGGCAGCGCCTGGGGGTGGCCGCCGCGATGCTCGGCGATCCGCCGGTGCTGCTGCTGGACGAGCCGTTCAACGGGCTCGACCCGGCGGGAATCGTGTGGATGCGCGACCTGCTGCGCGACCTCGCCGCGCAGGGCCGCGCGGTGCTGGTCTCCAGCCATCTGATGAGCGAGCTGCAGGACATGGCGGGGCACGTGGTGGTGGCCGGGCACGGCCGGGTCATCGCCGACGCGGGCGTGGACGACCTGATCGGGGCGTACACGTCGCTGGAGGCCGCATATCTGGAACTCACCGCGGGCGCCGGGGGCATCCGATGATCCTGCGGGCCGAATGGCTGAAGTTCCGCACCGTGCGCGGCTGGGTGTGGGGCCTGGCAGCGGCGGCGCTGCTCGTGGCGGTGCTCGGCGGCCTGATGGCCTCCGGCGCGCGGATGGGCTGCATGGCCGGGACGGCTGAGGTGGCCTGCCCGGCACCGCCGGCCGACGCGACCGGCCGGGCGGTCGAGGACAAGTTCACCTTCGTGCACCGGGCCCTCGACGGCGACGGCTCGATCACCGCGAAGGTGGACGGCCTGGACGGCACCATCACCTACCCGCCGCCGAACCACGACGCGATCGTGCGCGGCGTGGTGCCGTGGGCGAAAGCCGGTCTGATGGTCAAGGACGGCACCAGGCCGGGCTCGGCCTACGCCTCGGTGATGGTCACCGGCGCGCACGGCGTACGCATGCAGTCGAATTTCACCCGCGACAAGGCCGCGCCGATCGCCGGAGCCTGGCTGCGCCTCACCCGGACCGGCGACCGGATCACCGGTGCCGTCTCCACCGACGGCCGGGCCTGGCGGGAGATCGAGACCGTACGCCTGGAGAACCTGCCCGCCATGGTCCGGATCGGTCTGTTCGTCACCTCGCCCAGCGGCATGACCGTCGAGGAGCGCGCCGAGGGCGGCCATGCCGTCGCCGCCCGCTGGACCCAGGCCACCGCCCGGTTCGCCCAGGTGACACCATCCGGCGGGTGGGACAGCACGCTGGTCGGCCACAGTGACTACCGCACGACGTGGGAGCAGACCCACCCGCCCGGCCACACCGAGTCCGACGGCGTGATCACCGTGGCCGGCTCGGGCGACATCGGCCCGGACAGCGAGAGCGGCCTGGCCGTGGAACGGGTGCTGACCGGGGTGTTCGCCGGGCTGCTGCCGCTCATCGTGGTGGCGGCGCTGTGCGGGACGGCCGAGTTCCGCACCGGCATGATTCGCACCACGCTCGTCGCGATGCCGCGCCCGGTGCGGGTGTCCGCCGCCAAAGCCGCGGTGGTCGGGGCCGCGTCGCTGGCGGCAGGCCTGGTGGCGGCCGGGGTGACGCTGCCGATGGCGCTGGCGATGCTGCGGGCGAACGACGTGATCGTGCTGCCCGTGCCCTGGCCGACCCTGCTGCGGATCGCGTTCGGCACGGCGCTGCTGCTGTCGCTGGCAGGCGTGTTCGCGTACGGCCTGGGATCGCTCTTGAAACGAGCCGTGCCCGCCGTCGTCGCGGTGACCGCCCTGCTGATCGCGCCGCCGATGCTGGCTGTCACGTCGGTCCTGCCGCCCGGCACCGGCGCCTGGCTGTTGCGGCTGACCCCCGGCGCCGCGTTCGCGATCCAGCAGAGCATTCCGGCCTACCCGCACGTGACCCGGCCGCAGACGGTCTTCGACGGCTACTACCCGCTGGCACCGTGGGCGGGTCTGGCTGTGCTGGCGCTCTACGCGCTCGCCGCCGTCGCCGCGGCCACCTGGCGCCTGCGGCGGAGCGCGTCGTGAAAGCCGGGGGAGGGGCATGGCGTGCCGAGTGGGCGAAGCTGCGCACCGGCGGTCCCGCTGTGGCCACATCACTGGTGCTCGCGGTGCTGCTCACCGCCGGCGGTGTGCTGCTCGGCCGGGATGCGGCCGACCCGGTGCAGCTACGCCTGCTCGGTGTCCGTCTCGGTCAGGCTGCCGTGGCCGCCGCAGGCGTCCGGATGCTCGCCGCGGAATACGGCAGCGGCCTGATCCGGATGACGCTGCTCGCCGTCCCACGCCGTCTCGACATGCTCGCCGCCAAGGCAGCCCTGCTGACCGTAATGGTGGCGCCGGCCGCCGTGCTGGGCGTGGGCACCGCGGTGATCGGCCTGCCGCCGAGTGCCACGCTGCTGCGGGCCGCCACCGAGTCGGTCCTCGCCCTGATCCTGATCGGCCTGCTCGGCCTCGGGGTGGCGGCGGCCGTGCGCAGCGCCGCAGCGGCGACGGGTGTCGTCCTGGCGCTGCTCTACCTGATGCCGATGCTGCTGCAGATGGTGCCCGACCCGGACTGGCAGCGGGTGCTGTTCCGGCTGACCCCGGCCACGGCGGTGCCGGTTCTGGCCACCACGGTGGACACCGCCGCACTACCGCTCGGGCCATGGGCGGCGCTGGGGGTGATCGCGGCGTGGGCGGTGGGCGCGCTGGGACTCGGCGCCCTGGTCCTGCACCGCCGCGACCCTTGACGGGCGAGCGGGGTGGGAGTCTCTGGCGCAGCGCGGGGCTGACCCCGAGAGCGACGTGCCGGTGCCGCGGTGTGCGCTTCGGCGTGCGAAGGACCTACCGGCTGACCAACGTGTCACGAACGACTGCGACGTATTCGCCCGAGCAGCTGGGTGCCACGTCGCGCTGGTCGGCCAGCTCATCTGCCGCAGCCAGAACGTCGCCGATCGACTCGAAGCCCGAGGGAGGTCGCAGCAACCACAGCCGGCCTGACGGTGGCGCCCCGATTCCCGCGTCGGCCAGGGTCGTTACTTCGTCGGCTTCCACCGCCGCGCGGACCTCGGCGGTCCATGCCACCCGTTCGATCTTGGTGTCCGCCGACCAGTTCTCGCTGTACCGCGTCGCCCGGTCCGGCACCCAGGTGCACAGTTCACCGGGCCACACCGCGGGCAGAAAAGCGAGAAAGGGCGCATCCGGCGCCAGCTCCCAGCCTTCAGCTGCCAGTGCCATCACCTCGGGAAGTTCTGCGGGCGTGACGGCGAAGTCCACCGCAACCGTTCGCTCGACGATCCGGGTTGCGCCGTTGACGACAGCGGCACCCTTCAGCTCGCCGCCCATGCACGTCCAGGACGACATCTCGGTCTTGGTCGCCTCTGCGATGCAGGCCCGCAGCCCGGCGCCGCCTCCGTCCTTACCCGCCGGTGCTTCGGCGAGTGCCTGTCTGGAGTGCCGGGGCAGCCGGCGTCCCCGACGGGCCGAACGGGTGATTGACGCCCGGGAACGCGCCACTGATTACGACGGTCTGCGGCGACAAGGGCGACGGGAGCCGGCTCGTCTGGCTGACGGACGTTCTGCCCCACGCCATGGCCGACGTGGTGAAGGGCCGTGTCGAGCGCGGACTCCAGGAGATCGAAGAAGTCCTGGAACTCGCCGAAGCGAAACGGTGAGGGATGAACGGTGGTGCGACCTTGCGGTCAGCTCCCGGGTGAAAGTCTCTCGACGATCGGCCCCCATGCGAGTGACGGGTTGGCGGCGGCGTCCGCGGCCAGTTCCGCGTCGTCGAGCAGGGCGGTGATCCGGTCGATGGGCAGGCGTGGACAACGCGCCATGGCCCTGCGGACCCACTGGTGCGGGTCGGTGGTCAAATGTGTGATCACCGACGGATCGGCGTCCGGGTCGCGGGCCGCCAGCAGCCGCACGTGTGGATCGGTGTGATCAGCCAGGCGCGCCAGCCCGGATCGCGGGAACTGCGGCAGGTCGAGCAGGCTGTCCAGCTCCTGGTTGGCGAGGAAGCAGCTCAGCAGCAGGTCACCGGGAGCCTGGGGGTGATGCAGGGCCAAGTTCTCCCGTACTTCTGCGTCGGGGTCGGCCGCCAGAGCGGCGACCGTCTCGCCGGGCAGGTCCGGGCGCTGCGCCGCCCGGCGGCGCAGCCGCGGATTCTCCGAACCGGCCCACCGCCGGGCATCTTCCAGCTCCAGATCCGTGGTTCCGGCGAGGACTGCCCGTTCTTCTTCGGACAGGTACGCGTGAGTCGCGACAGCCAGGCGGACGGCGTCGTCGGCATCGGCTGCGAGCGCGGCGACCTGCTCCCGGGTGAGCCCGGTGCGGGTGGCGGCCACCGCACGGACGGCCGGACCGGCATCGGCGACCAGGGCCGCGACCTGCGCGGCAGACAGATCCTCACGGCCGGCGATCCCGGCGCGGACCTCGACATCACGGTGGTGCGACAGCATGTCGACGATGCCGGGCGCGATTGTCGGGTTGGTGGCGATCGACCGGACAGCCTCGATGTCGTCGCCGCCGGCCACCTGTTCAGCGAGCGCCCGGGACAGTGGCCGATGCAGCACCCACCAGAATGCGTGACAGTGCTGGTCGGGCAGGTCAGCCGGCTCCATGACCCGCTCCCGTTCCGCGATCGACGCTGCCGCGGCCGCCGCCACCCGAGGATCCGGGTCGGCCTCGAGGAACCGCAGGTCGTCCCGCCAGGCGTAAGGCGTCGCGAATGCGCGTACCCGCGGGTCAGGGTGGCGGGCAGCGATGAAGACGCGGTCCCGGTCGGCGAAGAACATCTCCTCGAACAGCTCGTGATCCATGAACGGCAGGTCTTCCGGCGGGTCGAGCAGATCCGTCATCAGCCGGACCAGAACCTCGTCGGGCAGCGGCGGCCACTGCTTCCTTCTGGTGAAACTCCGTACTCGCACCCACCAGTCGGGATCGTCGAGCAACCGCTGCCGAATCGGCGGAGCCAGTTCCGCATGCCCGGCGAGGGCGAGTCGAACCCGGCGCATCACGTGGCCGGCCATCTCATGCTGCAACGCCAGGGGAAGTACGGTGCGGGCACTCAGCCCTTCGGCAACCTGCTCCGGCCGATCGCGCAGCAGGCGTACCAGCACATCGGCCGGCATCGCCGGATTCTCAGCCAGTCCGCGCAGGACGAGATCGCGTTGCACCCGAACGAGCCTAGGCGACCATCAAGCACACTCCATGCGCTCCCTCGCGGCGGCCGGCATGAGCGTAGCGCCGGCATACCTGATTGACGGCTTCGACTACGACGTCGGGTCGACGCTTCTGCGCAGTGCCGATGCAGCGAACGAGGTGGCGCTGTTGACCGTTGTGCGTGGGTGGCAGCTCGGCCCGCACCGGTTCGAGGACGCCTGGGACACCGCCGTCCCCCGGTAGCTCGGCCACCATCGTCTGGGTCATCATGCGCGGATCGCGGCATGGGCGGAGGCCGGGTGTGCTCAAGAATGTGGCCGCCTCCCCGGCGCGGTTTGCTCGACACAGCGATACACACTGTGTCGATGATCAGTGATTGGCTACGCGACCAGGCGGCCAAGTTCTTGGCGTTGCGACATCAGGTCATCGACTCATGGCAGGGCGTCGAGATGGCGGTACGCGGCGGCGACGAAGGGGATCCTGAATACGATGGCGCCGATGTGCCCTGTTTGCAGCTACTTGTGCTGGATGTGACAAAGGCTAGGGGCGCCTCCGTCAACATCACTACCTACCAGGACGACACCAGATTCGGCTTGTGGGCGCAAGAGGGAGCGGTTTGCGAGGGGGACGACTGGGGCCGTGGCTACCGGCGTCGGGTTCTGACCGAGCTTCCTACCGGCGAGGTCCAGGAAGTTTCGGTTCACCTGGACGACAACACTCTTGCCGAGGTGCGTCTCCGGGTTGCGGACCAGCAACTGCTTCTTGTGGCGGGGGAGTCTTATGAGGATTGGTCGGGTGGACTCGTATGGCGGCGTCTCGATGAATCCGTTTTGGTCTTCACTGATCCAACCGAGGCGGAAAAGGTTCGGTGGGTGCCGGACCGAGGGGACCTTCACCGGATCGGATGACGGCACAACTGTTCGCGCTGCCACGATTCCACACTCTCAAGAAGAATCAGAAGTGATTGTCGGTCTGCGCGGAATTCAGCACGCGCGCTCGCGGTTCGAACCGCGCGAAGTTCCGCACCCTGGCTGACCGTTCATCCGGGCACTGCGCCCGCGCCGGGCGCCCGGATCGCGGCATGTGAGGATGCTGCCGCTGGCTATGGTCGGGGCATGACTCCCGAGCGGCTGCAACGGTTCGAGGCCAACCGTCGGCGCCTGTTCGGGGTGGCCTACCGGATGCTGGGGGAGGCGTCCGAGGCCGAGGACGTGGTCGCCTGGGCCGACGGTGGCGGAAAGGCGACGGCGGCGCGGCGTCCGCTGGTCGCCCGGGCGGAGGTGCTGCGGCACCTGCTCGCACTGACCAGGTATTCACCGCGGATCCGCATGACGCCGGAGGTGGTGAACGGCGAGTCCGCCGTCGTGCTGTACCTGGACGGCCTGCTGTCCGGCGTCACCGTCGTCGAGTTCGCGGGCGACCGTATCGCTGTCATCCGCACCATCGCGAACCCGGACAAGCTGGCTTTCCTCAAGAAGCAGAAAGTCTGATCGCTTCCCGGGTTGTTGTCACGAATCGCGTCCCTCGCCCGTTCATCCGGTGCCTGACGACGAAGGGACACGTTCATGAAGACCCCGCACATCGCGGTCCTGGGCGCCGGATACACCGGCTTGGCGACCGCCCAGCTGCTCGCCAAGCGCACCGGCGCGACCGTCACACTGGTCAACAACCGCGACCGGTTCGTCGAACGTATGCGCAACCACCAGCTCGCCTCCGGCAAGCACGTTCACCACCTGCCGTTGCGCGACCTCCTCCGGGGCAGCCGCATCCGGCTGATCATCGATCAGGTCACCCGCATCGACATACGGGAACGCCGGGTCGAGCTGGCAGGCGGCGTCCCACCGATCGACTACGACCTGCTGGTGTACGCGGTGGGCAGCCACGCCGACACGGAAACTGTCCCCGGCGCGGCCGAGCACGCCTGTTCCGTGGCCGTCGCCGAGCAGGCCGGCCGGCTGCACGATCAGATGCGCACCGCCGGCACAGTCGCCGTCGTCGGCGCCGGGCCGACCGGTCTGGAGACGGCCACCGAACTGGCCGAGACCTGTCCCGACCGCACAGTGCGACTGGTCTCCCGGGGAGCGCTGGGCGAAGGGTTGTCCGAGCACGGCCGGGAACACCTGAACCGGGACCTCGACCGCCTCGGCATCCAGGTCTGGGAGAACGCCGACGTCGCGAAGGTCGACGCGGACGGTCTGGTGCTGGCGGACGGCGATCACATCAACGCCGACGCGGTGGCCTGGACCGCCGGCTTCAAAGTCCCGGAACTGGCGCGCGAGGCCGGCCTGGCCGTCGACGAGCGCGGACGCATGGTCGTGGACGGAACCCTGCGCTCGCAATCCCACCTCGAGGTCTACGGCGTCGGGGACGCCGCGGCCGCGCACACCCAGGACGGGCGGGTGCTGCGCATGGGCTGCGGGCCCGGGGGACTGGCCGCCGCGTGCTCCTTTCACGCGATCACCGCCCGCCTGGCCGGACGCACCCCGGTCCCGCTACGCGTCAAGGACGACGCACTGTGCATCAGCCTCGGCAGGCGAGACGGCATCCTCCAACCCACCGACCTCGACGGCAACCCCCGCGGAAAGGTGCGCACCGGCCTCCCGGTGGCAATGCTCAAGAATTTCGTCCTCCAGGTCACCGGCCGGTACACACCTCGCTACCCCAACCTGCTCGTGGCCGGCGCCGGACAAGGATGACGCCCCGGTCGCCGAGCGGCACGCGACTGCGGTTGCATCGGCCGATCGGATGGCAGCAGGCGATGATCGGCTATTTCCATGTGCGACGGACCATCCGCAACGCCTAGGAAGGAGCCATGGCCAACGAGGTAACCGTTCCCCTGCTGCCCTGCGCGTCGATTGACGACATCGAAACCTTCTACGGGGTTCTCGGCTTCAGCACCACGTACAGGCAACGCAAGCCCTACGCCTGCGTGGGACTGCAACGGGAAGACCTGAATCTGCAGTTCTTCGAGATCGCCGGGTTCGATCCGGAGCAGTCCTACGGCTCCTGCATCGTGCTCACCTCGGACATCGCGGGGCTGCACGGGGCTTTCGCTGCCGGCATGCGGACCGCGTACGGCAAAGTCCTGGTGTCCGGAACGCCGCGGATGACACGGCCTCGGGCTCGAAAGAACGCCGACGGGATGGGCGGGTTCAGCATCATCGACCCGGGCGGCAACTGGATCCGCGTCTTCCAGAACCCCGCCACGATGCCCACGCCGGCACCCGTACCCGCACCCGCCGGACGACTCGCCAAAGCGCTGGCGAACGCCGTCGTGCTGGCCGACTCCAAGGGCGACGCCAGGCAGGCAGTCCGCATTCTCGACAGCGCGCTGGCTCGCCCGCAGGACGACGACCCTGTCACGCACGTAGAGGTTCTGGTGTACCGGGCAGAACTGGCGATGGCGCTCCACGACCGGGAGACCGCGACGGAGATGCTGGCCCGCGTCGAGCACATCACACTGAACGCGGACGAGACCGAAAGGGCGGCCCCGGCCTTCGAGATCGCTGCCGACCTCACAGCGGCGCTGCGATGAGCTCACGGCGCTGAAGATGGAGGCGACGCGTTTGTTTGACGAGGATGTCGGCTGGGCGCCGATGGTGCCACGCGTGCTGCTTCACGGCGCGGAAGCCATGTCGTCCAGCCGGCTGAGCCAGGCGTGAGCGTCCGCGAGGCCGCGTTCGTTGTCGGCGGTGCTGGTGATGCCGGTCAGGTCGTTGGTTGCGATGCGGCGGGCGAAGTAGTCGGCCTGCACCGCCCACCGGAAGCGCAGCATCACCCACATCGCCCGTTCGACCTCGGCCCGCGGCACCACTGCTTGTTCCAGATAGGCTTCGATCAGAGCGCCGGCGTGGTCCGGCCCTCCGGCGTACATGACGGCCGACGCCAGATCATACAGCAATGGACCGATCATGGCGGTGCTCCAGTCGATCAGACCGCAGACACCCTGAGCGTTGTCCATCCGGAACGCCTCCGGTGCGGGATCGGTGTGCAGCAGGCCCCACGACAGCGTTCGAGGGCCGAGCTGGTCGTAGGCCGCGACAGCTGCGGCGACGGCCGCTCGTACCCACGGTCGAACGTCCAGATGCTCGCCCTGCGGGTCGACCCAATGGAACCGTTCCGCATGGGGAACCGATACATCGAGCAGCGTCCGGTGGACTCGGGCAAGCGTCGCGCCGATGAGCTGCTGATCGTCCGGATCAGAGCCCGACAGCTCCTCGCCCGGAACCCAGGTCAGCAAGGCCAGCGGGATGCCATCGAGATCAACAACGCCGTCCCCGTCGCGGGTTGCCAGCGGCGCCCCGGCGGGGATCCCCGCATCATCGAGCGCGGCCGAGACCGTGAGGCCGGCCGCGAACGACCGTCGCGAGGCCGGCACGACTGCTTTGGCGACCCAACGCTCGCCGCCGGCGGTGACGAACCACGTCGCGGAATTCATCCCGCCGTTGTGTACCTCGACCGTTGCCGCTGACAGCCCCCACAAATCCGCCAGGGACTCACGGAGCCTCACGTCACTGATCATGCCTCGAAGTCAAGCAGGCAAGGACGTAACCGGCTACCGACTTCCACAGCGGAACAGCAGGGGTACAGGAAGTCCTTCGTCAGCGGCGCTGCTGCTTCTTCTTGTGTTTGGAGGGGGCCGGACGCGGGCGGGTCCGCGTACGTTTCAGCACGGACGGGTCCGTCGAGTTGTCCGGAGCGGTGATGATGCGGATCAGACCGACCAGCAGGCTGCACACCAGGGCGATGATCGCGTAGACGATCATCGCGACGTTCTCGGCGCTGTCCACCGGCGGGGTCGGCAGCCCGCGCCGGGCGTTGGGCCAGGCCGAGTGCGGATGTACCGCGGAGACGAGCAGCAGGCCGACGGTAATCCACTGCCACGGCACGAGACCGTCGTTGCGGTGCCGGACGGTGCGCCACAGCCAGCAGACGGCGGCCAGGCCGCCACCGATGCCGCCGGCCATCAGCCCGTTGCGCCACTGGTCGGTGCCGATGATCGTCGCGCCCTCCAGCCGGCCGACGAAGTACCACACAGCGGGAGACCCCAGCAGGATCACCATCATCACGAACATCGAGTTCTCCGAGCGCGACCGCACGGCTCCCGAGGATAGGGCCGTGGCGCCGCGGCTGATCACGGCAGGGTTCGGATGTCTGATCAATGTTGTCGGCACAGGCCGCATCAGGCGTGGTCGGCGGAGACCCGTTGGACCACCATCGATGAAGAACGCGGCTATCCGATGTGGGGTGAGCAACCAACCCGGTCTCCAGCTCGGACCACTCCTATCACCATCGACCAAGTCGACAGGCTACCGCTTTGCGCGACCTTCACCGGTTTCGGGGATGTCCCACGGGCCAGGACATTGTGGCTTGTTGTTCTGAGCGACGAGCCCAGGTACTACTTCTTTCCGACCGTGCCGGAGCCGTCACGGCATCGATGGATTGCTGAGAACGTCACTCTCGGCACTCCTGGAGAAAAACCGGGCGAGCCGTTCACGGTGATCGCGGGGCTTTCCGATGCCGCAGGCGATCGAATGATCCAGGGTTTTAATTGGCAAGGCTCAGCAAGTTTGCCGTCGAGCCTCAGAGAGGTATATCGAATTTACATGAAGCGTGGAAATGGCATTCAACCCTGCCGGGAGTAGCCCGTAGATCCACCTGAGCCGACCGCGGACCCACTCGAGGCCGACACAGGCCGACGAAGCCCGGGCCGACTGCAAACCGGATGGCGCTGTCGGTTCGGTTCGCACGGCGTCTGACGGCACTGCGACGGCGCAGGGCCAGGGCTATCGCTGCTGCATGGCGCTCCGCATGCTGGGGTCGCGATGGTGGCTACGAGCGCCGGATCGCGAGACCGTGCTGAGCCGGCCGACATGGTCGGTGTCGCCGGTGATCTTGAACGTGGAGAGCCTGTTCGGGACCATGGCGTGATGCCCAGACTGATCGTTGAGGTTCACGTTCCGCTGTTGCCGGCGCCGGGGGTCGCTCCCGGCGAATACCAGTTGCCCTGGATCGACGATGTCGAGGACTTCCTGGCGGATCTCGACCAGGAGACTGACGGAGCGGAGGACTACGACGACGGCGAGACGCACGGCGATGCCTACGTCTTCTTCCTCACCGGAACCGACGAGGCATCGCTGCTCCGGGCGGCGTCACGGCTGGCGACATTGGACCGGGTGCCTCCCGGGTCGTACGCCATGGTCACCGACGATGAAGCCGCCGAGTTCGGGCTCGGCCGCCGAGTCGACCTGCCGCTGAGTTGATCAGCCCGAGCCGCGGATGACGAGCGGCCTATGCCATGGCGTTTCTGATCGCTCGCGCGTGGCTGTCGAGAAGCGACCGTTCGCGTTGCGGCGGCCCGGCCTTGCGGGTCCAGCCGTCTCCCGCGTAGCGGGGGATGACATGCAATTGAGCGACAGCGGGTCAGTCCGAGGTCGCCCACTGGATCCCGAGGACGTCGAGCAGTTTCAGTGCCTCGGCGGCCGGGCTGCCGGGTGCCGCGCTGTAGATGATCAGGCGCTGGCCGTGGCCGGCGATGTCCAGCACCTCGCATTCGAGGGTGAGTTCCCCGACCGTCGGATGGTTGATGTGTTTGATGGTGGTCCCACGTCGCACGCACACCTGTAGCTGCTCCCACTGCCGGACGAATTCCGGGCTCGCCGTGGAAAGCTCGGCGATCAGCTGGTGAATGCCCGGGTCCTGCGGGAATTCGGCGGCGGCGGCGCGCAGTTCGGCGACACATTCGGCGGCGAACGCAGCCGAGTGCGGGTCGGCCAGCGCGGCGGCGGAGTGTTCGCCGGTGAACAGGTTCCAGATGATGTTGCGGCGTTCCCTGGGCCACGATGACGGGTCGCCCATCAGGGCGGCCGCCATCCGGTTCCAGGCCAGAATCTGATACTTCACATCGATGACGTACGCCGGAGTGTCGTCGAGCCGGTCGAGCAGGTGCAGGACACCGGCGGGCACGTCGGGGCTGGGGCCGTCCGGGGCGGCCGGCACCTCACCGGCCAGGTGGTACAGGTGGGCGCGTTCAGCGTCGTACAACCGCAGCGCGCGGGCCAGCGCCGACAGCACCTGCCGCGACGGCTGCGGGCCGCGCGCCTGTTCCAGCCGGGCGTAATAGTCCACCGAGATGCCGGCGAGCCCGGCCACCTCCTCGCGCCGCAGCCCGGGGGTGCGGCGCCGGGGGCCGCTCGCCAGGCCGACGTCGCCCGGCTGCACCCGGGATCGGCGGCTGCGCAGGAACTCGGCGAACTGGCGGCGATCCATCCGGTCATCCTGCACCGGCGGACGGGTCGGCAACCAGGGACCGCCAGTCCGCGGTTCAGCTCGTCTCTGCACATCGCGGCGCGCCGGCCGCAGGCTCAGCACCATGAGTGAGCCGAAGATCGCCCTCGTCACGGGGGCCAACAAAGGAATCGGATTCGAGATCGCCCGGGGGCTCGGCGCCGCCGGCGCGACGGTGCTGGTCGGGGCACGGGATGCGGCACGGGGAGCCGGCGCTTCCGAGAAGCTCGCCGCCGAGGGGATCACCGCGGTGGCCGTGGAGCTCGACGTGCTCGACCAGGTCTCGGTGTCTGCCGCCGCCGCGCGCATCGAGCGCGAGTACGGCCGGCTGGACATCCTCGTCAACAACGCCGGCGTTCTGCTGGAACGCGGGCAGGCGCCCAGCCGGATGCCGGTGGCGCTGCTGGAACGCACCTACGCCACCAATGTGTACGCCGTGGTCACGGTGACCAACGCGCTGCTGCCGCTGATCCGCCGGTCGGCCGCCGGGCGCATCGTCAACATGTCCAGCGGCCTCGGCTCTCTGGGGATCACCAGCGACCCGCGGGGACCGTACGCGCAGTTCCCGCTGCTGGCGTACAACTCGTCGAAGAGCGCGCTGAACGCGGTGACCGTCTCCTACGCCAACGAGCTGCGGAACACACCGATCAAGGTGAACGCGGCTGATCCTGGATATTGCGCCACCGACATGAACGGGCACGCCGGACCGCGTACCGCGGAGCAGGGTGCGATCGCAGCGATCCGGCTCGCGACGCTGCCCGCCGAGGGCCCGACCGCCGGTTTCTTCAGCGAGGACGGCGCCGAACCCTGGTAGGGCCTCAGCGAGGCCGGAGGTCAGGAACGCGGCGAGATGTCAGTTCCGCGCCCGGAACGGGGCGAGGGTCGCGCGGATCTGGTCGGCGGCGCCCCAGTCGTCGTCGAACTGGGCCAGCACGGCGAGGTGCTGCCGCAGCTGGATGATCGGCATCCGGGCCGGCCAGCCGTCGTCGAGGGAGGTCAGCTCGGCGTAGCGGGCGAAGAACCGCTGCGCCTCGGACGGAGGCGAGGTGGACCACACGTGGGCGAGGTCGACCTCGGCCCACATGTAGGACACCGCCGGGTCGATCAGCGCCGGCCGGCCGTCCGGGGCGGCCATCAGGTTCTGGGTCCACAGGTCGCCGTGGGTCAGGCAGGCCGGCCGGTCCGGCAGCAGGTCGGGCAGGCGCTGACACAGCCGCTCCAGCGCCGCCCGGTCACCGGTGTCGAGGGCCGCCTCGACGCGGGATTCGCCGAGCCACCGCAACAACCGGTGCTCGGCGAAGAACGCGTAACCGTCCGTGCCCCAGGTGTTGATCTGGCGGCGGCGGCCCAGCCAGTTGTCGCTGTGCCACCCGAAGCGCGGGTGGATCGTGCTCAGATGCAGGCGGGCCAGCGCATGCGCGAACTGCTCCCAGAAGTCCGCATCGCGCGGCCGTGGCCGCAGCACCGACAACACGAGAAGCTCGTGATTCACCCGGACCACCTCGGGTGTCGCCACGCCGCCGAGATCCCGCAGAGCCGTCAGCCCGTCGGCCTCCGCGGCGAAGACGTCGTCGTCCGGTGTCTCGGCGAAGGCCTTGACGAACACCGGCGGCGCGTCCCGGCGGGTTGCTATGCCCGCGAGCGCGGCCAGCCCGCCCGGCACCGGCTCGACCGTGACGACATCGCGAAACCCGGCCCGATGCAGGCAGCCGAGGAGGAACGTCGCCGGGTCCGTCACGAGATCAACGATCCTGCCCGGTCGTGCGCGGACCCGGCGGCACAATGCGCAGCAGGGCGGTCGGGGCATCGGCCAGGCCCACCGCGGACGCCGGTGCGTTCCGCCTGCGGATCATCACCAGCACGAGCGCGCCCAGCCCCGCGGCGACCAGGAGCCCGCCCAGAAGGATCCACAGCGGCGAGCTTTCACCGTTGTCGCCGACCTCGTCAATGGTGGCCGGCGCCGCTGCGGCGGCGTTCTCCTCGGGGCCGGGCTCCACGGTCGCCACGGGCAGGCTCGTCTCGGCGGAGGGCGACGGTGACGTCCGGGCGGGCTCGGCCACAACGGCCATCGTCAGCCGCACGGTCGCGGCGCTGCCTGCGGCACCCTGCGTGGTCGCGCGAGCGGTGTGATAGCCCTTCTTCCGCCCTTCGATCGTGATGAGGCCGGCGGCGATCGGCTTGCTGCCGCTCGATCTGATCGAGAACCTGCCGCTCCGGTCGCTGGTTGTGCGGTAGTCGTGTCCGGCACTGTCCTGGACGGTCACGCTGGCGCCACCGACCGGCTTCCCGTCGTCGTCGCGGACCCGGCCGGAGACCCGGCTCACGGCGGACGACGGCTTGGCGGCGCCGTGCACGAAGATCATCTTGTGGTCGAACGCCGTCTGCGTGCCGATGCGGACGGAGACCGCGAGGTTGCGGCCGCTCACCTCGCTCGGGTGGACCTTGGGCGCGACGACCGTGGCGTCGAAGGTCTCGCTCCGGCCGGGCCCGATGACGGGGGAGGCCGAACACCCGGCGGTGCAGTCGAGGCCGCCGGAGACGGCGACGAAGACCGTCTCCTTGCCGCGCCCGTTGTTCGTGGCACGGAACCGCACGCGCACCGACTCGCCGGACACCACGTTCTCCGAGGACACACTCACGATCTTGATGGCCGGCGGGGCAGCCGTCACGGGCGCCGCGGAGACCGTGAGCGCCACCCCGGCCAGTGCTGCTGCCGCGGCCGCTCGGATCCGCCGGGCCTGTGCGCGCGTCGTCACGTCCGAATACCTCATTCCAGGGCGGCAACGCCGATCGATGACACCGCGGGCCACTATGCCCTGCCACAGCTGCGCCCCGCGACTCCGGTGCCGCCCCGGTGGTCGCGTCCGGCCGGGTAAATCGTTTGCCCGTCGGTTCCGAGCAGCAAATCATCCTGGCCATGGATACCTCGAGCGCAGGGCTGCTGGGACCGACGAGCTTCCGACGTGCCGAGGCGGGCGACGCGTCGGCGGTGGCGGACATCCTGATCCGGTCCCGCCGTGCGTCCGCCGGCGCCATTCCGGCGGCGGTTCACCCCGACGACGAGGTACGGGAATGGGTCGGCGCCGTCGTCATCCCCGGGCGGGAGGTCTGGCTGGCCGAGAGCGGCGAAGGTCGTACGCCGGCGGTCCTCGTTCTTGATGGCGACTGGATCGACCAGCTCTACGTCGAACCGGCGGTGACCGGCCAGGGATTGGGTTCACAGCTGGTGGAACTCGCGAAGTCGCGTCGCCCGGACGGGCTTCAGCTGTGGACGTTCGCCTCCAACCTCCGTGCGCAGAAGTTCTACCGGCGTCACGGCTTCACCGTGGCCGAGGAAACTGACGGATCCGGCAACGAAGAGAAGGCGCCCGACATCCGCTTCGTCTGGACGCCCGCGTAGGACAACACCGGCCGTGATTCCGTGGTGGCCACGGATGTGGATCCGTACCGCCGGGCGAGACGCTGTGTTCCTCAGCCATCGGACAGGGAGACGGCAATGACTTCGTACCTCGGTGTGAATCGGCTCGAAATCAAGACTGAGCGGCGTGAACCGCGATTGACCCTCAACGGCGTCCTGTGGGCGCTGCAGATTCTGTGGGGTTTCTTCTTCGCCGGCAACGGATTCGGCAAGGTGCTGCTGTACGACGGTGACCTTTATGCGCGGGCGCCCCAGTCGGTGGCCTGGTTCGGCGCGGTGCCGCAACCCCTCATCGTCTTCATCGGTGCCTGCGAACTGCTCGGCGGTGTCGGCCTGATCCTGCCGGCCGTCGTCAGGGTCAGGCCGAGACTGACGCCGCTCGCCGCGGCCGGCCTGGCCCTGACGATGATTCTCGCCGCCGGCTTCCACGTCTTGCGTGGCGAATACGCGCTGGTGCCGGTGAACCTCGTGCTGGGCGGCGTCGCGGCATTCATCGCGGTGGCACGGTTCGGCCGGCGGCCCGTCGCACCGGCGCCGCTCACCGTCCGGCGGGTGCTCATGTCGCTCACGGTCCTCGTCCTGATGACGCTGACCATGATCGTTCCGACCTGGTACACGATGACTCACCCGGCGGTCTGACCTCGAACAACAAGGCGCCTACTCCACCCACCACCAGCCGTCTCCCACCTCCCGGCGCGGAGACCCGAAGTCGCCCGAGGCAGTGGTGATGCGCATCCCGGTGGTGGGTGGAGCGGCGAGATACGCGAGACCGGTGCCCGATTCGGCTCGCCAGTTCTGCCACATCTGCACGAAGAGAACGTCTTGTCCGGCGTAGGCGAATCCGGACGGCGACAGGGAACGGACGTCGGGCGGCAGGGTGAGGCTGCCGTCCAGGCGCCCGGCACGGTATTCCTGAGCCAGTTCCGCGAGCGCCGTGCGGTGGGCGCGGTATCGGTGGTCGACGTAGTCGCCCTCCGAATGGTTCCGGGTGGTGGCGACGACGACGGTGGCGGCCACGGCCAGGGCGGCCACGGCGACTCCCCAGGACCGTTTGATGCGAAGCGCCACTCGACTTCCCCCCGGTCGGCTGCCGGCAGCCCAGCAGGCATGGCGTAGACCCTGCGGCACCGGCCGCTCCGGCGGAAGACCTGTCACGAAACCTCCACACGATCTCCCCAGGCCTCCCGCCGGGTGATCCTCACTCGCGGAACTGGCCGGCGTTCTCCCGCGCCCACTGCGCGAACGTCCGCGCCGGGCGGCCGGTCACCTTCTCGACGGTGGGCGCCACCGTGTAGCCGATCTCCGGTGTGCTGCCGTGCGCCCACACGAAGAACTCGATGACCTCGTCCGGGAAGCCCTCGGCCCGCCACTGATCCCTGGCCTGTTCCTCGGTGAGCGCGATGAGCCGCACCTCCCGGCCGATCGTCTCGCCGAGGATCCGCACCATGTCCGGCGGCGTCAGCACCTCCGGGCCGGTGATCGGCAGCTCCTGCCCGCCGTAGCCGCCGGCGGCCAGCACCGC
Source organism: Actinoplanes sp. 13 (assembly GCF_056134165.1). Classification (NCBI taxonomy): domain Bacteria; kingdom Bacillati; phylum Actinomycetota; class Actinomycetes; order Micromonosporales; family Micromonosporaceae; genus Actinoplanes; species Actinoplanes sp. 13. Next base: position 179,793 of record NZ_JBVYOQ010000007.1, read on the forward strand.
GGCGCCGACCGCACCGATGTCCGCTTCGTGCACCATCGCGCTGCGGCGCTCGACGAAGCCCGCCCGCACCACGCCCTCGTCCCGGATCGAGGGCGCCCAGTCCAGCGCGCCGGACATGAACTCCACCGGCACCAGCACGGTCCATTCAAGATCACTTTGTTGTACGGCCGTCTGCAGCGGAGTGTCGCCCCCGCCGTTGAGCACGGTGACCCGCCGCACCCCTGCGGCTCGCAGCTGCTTCACGACAGCCGCGCTCGTCTGCTCGCTCAGCGGCTCCTCGCCGGCGAAGGTGATGAGCTGCACCGCCTCCACGCCGTCCAGAGCCGGGGCCAGCGAGGCCGGGTCGGTGAGGTCGCCACGGACCAGTTCGGCGCCCGGCAGGTCCGCCTTGCCGGGATCGCGGGTCAGCGCCCGCACCGCGTGTCCCTCGTGCGCCAGAGCAGCCACGGTGTGGCGGCCGACGTTTCCGGTTGCGCCGGTGACCAATGTCGTCGTCATGAGGCCGACGCTATGGCGACAAGCGGTCAAGTCCCGTCCGCAATGCGATCGGTGTCGGACTTCGCCGGCTCGCCTACTGATAAGCGGCGACAGCGATCCGGGCGAACGAGCGGATCAGCGGGTCCTCCCGTGCGCTCGCCCACGCCACCACCAGTGGGCTCGGCGGCATGTCGGTCAGCCGGACCCGGACCAGCCCGTCGGGGAGTGCGTGGGTCAACGGCGCGACCCCCACCATGCCGTTCCAGAGGACGGCCTGCATGCATTCGGCGACCGTGCGCACCACCAGCCCCGGATGCCGGCCCCCGACGGGCGTCGCGCCGTTCCAATAGGTGCGCCAGAGCGGATCCGTACCGTCCGGGAGCCGGAACCACGGGCGATCGGCCAGGTCGGCCAGACTCACGGTGCTGTGGCGGGCGAGCGGGTCCTGCGCGCGCAGGACGACGCCGACCGGATCGGAGCGCAACACCCGCACCGTGATGCCGGTCTCGTCGAACGGCCGCCGGGTGAGCGCCACGTCGGCCAGGCCGGTCCGCAGGCCGGCGGTGGGATCGCTGAAATCCGACTCGCGGAAACGGATCGCGACGGCCGGATGGTGGTGGCGGAAGGTGGCGGCCAGGCGGCTCACGCCGTCACCACCGTCGCCGAGCGTGCCGATCGTCAAGGTCGTGTCGCCGGCTGCCGCGGCCACCCGGGCGCGGACCTGGTCCGCCTGGGCGAGCAGGGCGGACGCCTCGGCGCGCAGGGTCTCACCGGCCGGGGTGAGGGCGACACCGAGAGCCGAGCGGCGCAGCAGGACCACGCCGAGGTCGGTCTCCAACTGCCTGATTGCCCGGCTCAGCGGCGGCTGGGTCATGTGCAGCCGCGCCGCGGCCCGCCCGAAGTGCCGTTCCTCGGCGACGGCCACGAAGTAACGTAGCAGGCGAAGCTCCATCACCAGCGACGATACCGGTTCGGTATGGGTGGTACGGAAGCGGACTTGGACGCCGGCCAAGCACCTGCCGCAGGGTCGGCACATGCCATTCGATCGTGCCTGGGCGCCGACCCGCTCGTACTGGATCATCGCCACCCTGCTGGCGGCCCTCTACCTCTATGCCGGCGGCATGAAGATCCTGCTCACCCAGCAGGAGCTTCTCCCGCTGATGGGCTGGGTCGACCGGGTCCCGATGCCTGTCGTCCGCGCCATCGGCGTGCTCGAGGTGCTCGGCGCGGCCGGTCTCGTCCTGCCGCCGCTGACCGGCATCCTGCCGCGCCTGTCGGTGGCCGCGGCCGCCGGGCTGACCCTCATTCAGGTGGGCGGCATCGTGACGCATGTCTCCCGCGGCGAGTTCGCCGACATCGGGCTCAACATCGCCCTGCTCCTGGCTGCCGCCGCCACCGCGTGGCTGGCCGCGGCCCGCCTGCGTACCCCGGCGGCGGCAAGCCGGAGGAGAGCCTGAGGCGTTGCCCGGTCGTCGCCGTTACCAGCGGTCCTCGCGGCAGAAAGCGTCGTTCCGGCTCATCAACGGGCACCTTCCGGCTTCGTGCGGCCCCGGGCCGGGGCTGTCACTGGATCGGGTGCACCGGGGCCACCTGCGTGGGACGTACGCCGGTCAGCGCTGTCTGACGGTATCGCTCGGGCCGGCCGGTACCGCCGGCCCGAGCGAGCCATCTCAGAAGGGCGCTGGGCCGCTGCCGGAGAGCGACACGAGGATCTGGGTGGCGAGAAGCTTCCGGACGCCGGTGACGGCAACAGTGCCGATCTGGTCGTACGGAAGCTCAAGCTGCAATCCGTCGGTCGCGTCGCGAAGGTTCGCACTTGTCTGGTCCGGGCGGAACGTGCCGCCCCAGCCGTCGGCCCCGCCGCGCTGATTGGTGCTGAGCGAGGCCATGCCGGACACGTGGGTGCCGTCGACGAGGGTGAGCCTCGCCGGACCGGAGTAGGTCGTCATAGTGGCCAACCGTAACCGGCTCGGCCGCGCAACGTTGAGCCTGTCGCCCGGTCAGTACCCGATTCGGAAGCCCGACCTGTCACTCAGCCGGGCCGGCGAGGGGGCCGAGCAGCTGTGCCGCAGGTGCGCCGGCGAGGTGACACCGGCGATGCACCGGCCGCCGGCCGGGCGTCGTGAAGCATCATCCCACCGAGTGACCTGCAGGCGTCGCGGTGCGGCTAAATGGGATGACAGCGCACTTGAAGATCGACACGCTTGCCGGATGACACGGACGGACATGCCGGCGGCGTGGGACGAACGAAGCACGCTCACCGCGATGCTCGACTACGCACGAGCCACAGTCCGGGCGAAATGCGAGGGCCTGTCCGACGAGAAGGCACGCCAGGCGCCGTTGCCGACGTCCCCGCTGACGACGGTGGCCGGGCTGGTGAGTCACGTCCGATGGGTGGAGTACTACTGGTTCGAGGTCGTGTTCCGCGGCCAGGAGGACAAGGCGCCCTGGACCGACGAGGACCCGGACCGGGAGATGCGGATCGCGCTCGACGTGCCGCTGGCCCAGCTCCTCGACGAGTACGACGCCCAGTCCGGGCGGTTCCGTCAGTTCGTCGCCGGGGTGGACCTGGACAGCCGCTCGCAGCGCACCATGAGCGACGGCCGGACGGCGACCATGCGGTTCGTGCTCCTGCACCTCATCGAGGAGACCGCCCGCCACAACGGCCACCTCGACATCCTGCGCGAGCTGGCAGACGGCGTCACCGGCGCGTGACACCGCCCGGCGGCCGTCCCCGCCGAGTCGTGTCAGTCAGGCGACCGGATCGTGTCCCAGCCGGCGACATCGCACTGGCCGTGCTCGTTGTTTCCGGCGGCGACCACCGTTGCGTCCGCGCGCAGCCCGAGCGTGTGGGTGGACCCGGCCGCCACAGCGACAATTCCGCGCCAGCCGCCCACGTCGCACCGGCCGGAATCGGCGCTTCCCGCGGCCAGGACCCGGCCGCCCGCGGTGACGCCGACGGTGTGGTAGCTCCCGGCCGCCACCGCCACGACGTCCCGCCAGTCGCTGACGTCGCAGGCGCCCGCCGATCGGTCCCCGGCCGCGACGACTCGTCCGTCGTTGGTCAGACCGACCGTGTGAAGGTACCCGGCCGCGACGGCGGAGATGTCGCGCCACGTGCCGACCCCGCACTGCCCGCGGCGATCGTTGCCGACCGCGACGGCGGTCCCGTCGGCGCGCAGGCCCACCGAATGCCAGTCCCCGCAAGCCAATCCGACGATCTCGCGCCACCGGCCGACGTCGCATGCTCCCTCGCGAAGCCTTCCCGCGGCCAGCACGGTGCCGTCACCGGTCAGCCCCAGGGTGCGGCGCCAGCCTGCGGCGACGAGGGTGACATCGAGCCAGGACGCGACGTCACACTGGCCGTCACCGTTCCACCCGGTCGCCGTCACGGTTCCGTCCGCGCGCAGGCCGACGCTGTGGGACCGCCCGGTGTTCGGCGCCGTGTGCACGTTGCCCGCCGCCACCGCGACCATCCGGACCCAGTCGTCGATGCGACACTCACCCGAGGCGCCGTCGCCTGCCGCGACCACGGTGCCGTCAGCGCGCAGCCCCAACGAATGTCGTCGGCCGGCGGCGATGGCGGGAAGAATCATGAACCACAGCATGCCGGATCGCCCGTGCAAGGCCGCACGGCGACGCACTAGCATGCGTGGCATGTCCGAAGGCGCGGCAGATCGTGACGTCGTGCGTCGCGTGGATGCCGGTGTGTTGTCGGTCGCCCATCTGGACGACGGTCCGCGAGACGGCTGGCCGGTCATTCTGTCGCACGGTTTCCCGTACGACATCCATGCCTTTGATCTTGTTGTTCCGGCTCTGACCGCTCGCGGCGCCCGAGTGGTCCGTCCGTATCTCCGGGGGTTCGGCCCCACCCGGTTCCTCTCCGCGGACACCATGCGCAGCGGGCAGCAGGCGGCCCTCGGATCCGACCTGATCGCCCTGGCCGGCGCGCTGGAACTGGACAGCGTCATTCTGGCCGGATACGACTGGGGTGGCCTCGCGTCCTGCGTCGCGGCCGTGTCGTGGCCGGCGCGCGTCGCCGGCCTGGTGTCGATGGCCGGTTACGACATCATCGACGTCGATCGTCAACGGCACGCGTTCGACCCGGCCATCGAGCATGCGGTGTGGTACCAGCATCTGTTCCAGACCGAGCGCGGCCGCGAGGGCCTGACCGCTCACCGCCGGGAACTGTGCCGGATGTTGTGGCGCCAGTGGTCCCCGCAATGGGCGTTCAGCGAGGCGACGTACGCCCGGACCGCGCCGTCGTTCGACAACCCGGACTTCGTCGACGTCGTCGTCCACGCGTACCGCCACGCGCTCGGCCAGGCCCCGGGCGCTCCGGTGTACGAAGACCTGGAAGCCCGTCTCGCCACCCGGCCGAAGATCACCGTGCCCGCGGTGACGCTGGACGGCGCCACCGACACCCTCAAACCGGGCGGCACCGCCGACCACGCGCCCATGTTCGGCGCCCGCCACGAGCATCGGCTGGTCGACGCCGGTCACAACCTTCCTCAGGAAGCGCCGGAGGCATTCGCCGACGCCGTGCTGACGGTGCGGGCCTGGCTGCAACCCGGCTCCTAGGTGAGCGTCAGCGCATTCCGTGGCGGTAGACGATCGTGGCGTCGTCGGTGGCGACGCCGTCGCGGGTCTCGGCCTCCCGGACCCGGCGGATGACCTCGCCGGGCCCGCCGGTTGCCAGCAGGTCCAGCAACCCGGCCCAGTCGGTGAGCCGGAAAGTGTCGACGAGCCGGCTCGCCCCGTTGCTGAGCAGCGCCGCTCCGGTCGCCTCGCGCGCAGGGCAACTGCCGGTGTACGCCTCGTCCACGACCTGCGGGTCGTCCTTGGCCACCCAGAAGCCGCCCGGGCGGTTGCGCCGGGCCCGCAACTCCAGCAGCAGCCGCCGGTGTTCGTCGCTGCCCCGCGGAACGCCCTTCAGCCGGGCCTCGAAGGACCGGGCGATCACCACCTCGCGTGCATCGTGGACGGCGAACGGCTCGGCGCCGGCCCGGCCGACCACCACCGTCGCGTCGCCGAGGACCAGGTGCTCGACCCTCCCGCCGGTGAACCGGAGCATCGCCACGGCCGCGTACGGGCTGATCGAGTCGCGGACGTCGCACGTGTCGCGGTGCTCGTCGGTGACCCGTCCGATGCCTTCGGCCAGGACGTCCCGCAGACTCCGGTCCTGGGACAGCGCGCTCAGGAGGGCGCCGCCGAGCCGGGTGGCGTACCACGCCACGCCGTGCCGGCAGACCTTCTCTGCGCCGGCGATCCCACCCGCGCCGTCGACCAGCACCAGGCCGGACGGCACGGCGCCGGCGAAGTCCTCGTTGGCCCGGCCCGGGTGTCCCGCGTCGGTCGCCATCGTCACCCGCACGATCCGATCACACCACAGCGGGCCCGATAACTGCTGGCTGCGATGTGGCGCGGGATCTATAGTCCGGCGATGCAGGTGCGCGAGCTCGACGATGCCGACTGGCCGCAGGTGTGGACGATCATCCATGAGGTGGTCAGCGGGCGGGAGACGTTCCCCTACGACCCGGACATGAGCGAGGGACAGGCGCGTGCCATCTGGGTCGAGAGCCCGCCGGGCCGGACCGTTGTCGCGGTCGACGGGGGACGGGTCCTCGGCACGGCGAAGATGGGGCCGAACCGTCCGGGCCCCGGATCGCACATCTCCACGGCCAGTTTCATGGTGGCCGGCGGATCCCGGAACCGGGGCGCCGGTACCGCCTTGTGCCGTGATGCGCTCGACTGGGCCCGGAGTGCCGGCTATGCGGGAATGCAGTTCAACGCGGTCGTCGAATCCAACCACTCGGCCGTACGACTCTACGAGCGGCACGGTTTCCGGATTCTCGGCACCGTCCCCGAGGCCTTCGCGCATCCCGTCCTCGGCCGGGTCGGACTGCACCTGATGTACCAGGAATTCTGAGAGACGCCTGGCCGTTACCGGCGGTCTGCTGCTGGAAGCTGCGGACACACACCAGCCATGCGGAGACGCGCCTACCCTGCCGCCCTTGCACGGAGCCGTGACACAACGGCATATCCCCAGCCGATCAGACCGAGGATCGTCAACAGCTTGAAGACCATGTAGCCCTCCCAAGGCGCCCCCGGCACGTCCGGCGGGATCGCCCCGGTGGGAGAGACCAGCTCCGACATGGCCGCGATCGAGGGCAACGCCAGCAACGCGCCCCCACTCCAGGCCGGCGCGTTCCACGGCCGGCGCCCGACGTGCCGGGCAGTGAACCTCACCGCCGCCCACCCGCCGAGCAGGAGCCCGAGGACCCCGCCGACCAGTGCCGTCGGCCGGGCCGGTGCCGGCTCGGGACGCTGAAAGACGACCCCCTCACCGCCGTTCCAACTGCTGTGGAACACCGCCAGCTCCACTCCGTCGCGGCGCGCGGTCACAAACTCCACGGTCTCGGCGTCGGAGACCCGCTCACTGCGGACGTCCGGTGGGACCTGCCACCCGGCCCGCTCCAGCGTTACACGGACCGCGGCGATGTCGCCGACACGAACCGGTACCAGCACCGACCCGCCGTCGTACTCGTCATCGCTGATCAGACGGGTCGTCCAGTCCGGCGCCGGGTCGTCGAAGATCGCGTCCCACCGCTCGGTCCCACCCACCGCGGCACCGGGCAGAACCTCGGCGACGATCTCACTGGCCCGTTGATCGCTCGGCAACGGATCGGCGCCCCGCCATCCCAGCCACGCGCCGGCCGAGCCCAGCCCCGCAGCGACTACGAGTGCCACGAACACCACCGCGACCCAGCGGGCAAGCCGGTGCCGGGCCTGGTGTTCGGCGCGGTCCGCATCGATGGCGAGATTCGGCATTCGAGCACCCTACTGTTCCGACAAGATCTCTCGGCGGCCCAGTTGATGAGTCTGGCCGGCCTCACCGAGGCCGCCGCGGTCAACGCGTGACGGATCGGCGCTAGCCTGGTCCGATGCGGATCGGCACGTGCCAGACGCGGGAGATCTTCGCGGACGTGGACGAGGCAGTGCGGATCGTTCGCGGCTTCGCCGACCGGGCGACCGCTGCGGGGGTCGATCTTCTGCTGTTTCCCGAGGGCTTTCTGCAGGGCTATCTGACCACCGTTCATTTTGTACGCAACCAGGCGCTCGACATAGATTCCGGGGGCCTCGACCCGGTGTTGGCGAGGCTGGCCGAGGTCCCGCAGATGCTGGTGTTCGGCATGATCGAGCGGGCCGGCGACAGGTACTACAACACCGCGGTGGTGATCGACGCGGGCCGGGTCGCCGGCCGGTACCGCAAGACGTTCCTGACGGCGGGGGAGTCGGTGTTCACCGCGGGTGACAGTTATCCGGTCTTCGAGCGTGGTGGCGTCCGGTTCGGCGTCAACATCTGCTTCGACACCCAGTTCCCGCAGGCGGCAGCCGCGGTGGCCGCCGGTGGGGCGCAGGTGCTGCTGGTGCCGGCGCAGAACATGATGCGGCGCGAGACGGCTTTGCGGTGGCAGCACCGGCACAACGAGATCCGGGCGTGCCGGGCCCGCGAGACCGGCATGTGGGTGGTGTCGGCCGACGTCACCGGCGACCGGGATGGGGTCCGCCTCGGGCTGGGGCCGACCGGCTTCCTCGATCCGGCCGGCGTCGTGGTCACGCAGGTTCCTACCGGCGGGACCGGCATGGTCACCGCCGACGTCCGCTAGCGAGGCCGGTCACGCCGGTGGGTGCCAGTCGGCGTGGCGGGCCATCGAGCGCAGAGCCAGCCGCGGCGGGACAAGCTTGATGAGCGTGTTGCGGGCCGCCACCGCCAGCGGGTTCTCCAACTGCTGACCGAACCTGCCCATCATTCGCGAGGCCTTCGCCACCTGTTGGCTGCGCGGGCGGCGCTGCCGGTCGTACGCGGCCAGTCCGCCGGGTTGCCCGGCGACGGCGGCGAGCACGACAGCGTCCTCGAGCGCCTGGTTGGCGCCCTGGCCCAGGTTCGGCGTCATCGCGTGGGCCGCGTCCCCCAGCAGGGCGACGCGGCCGTTGACGTAACTCGGCAGCGGCTCGTCGAGGCAGGAGAGCTCGTCGCGGAGGACGGTGGTGGTCGCGGCGACCAGCGCGGGGATCGGCTCGTGCCAGTGCTGGAACCGGGCGTCGATCTCCGCCGGTGCGCTGCCCGGTGCGGCGTTGACGGCGGCGAACCAGTAGACCCGGCCGTCCGCCAGCGGCACGATGCCGAACTCGGCACCCGGGTCCCAGCTGATCGCGACGACGAGGTCCTCGGTCCAGACGGGGGATATCCCGCGCCAGGCGGTCACCCCGATGCGCACCGGGTCGGCGACGCCGGGCCACAGCCTCTTGCGGACGGTGCTGCGGATGCCGTCCGCGCCGACCACCAGATCGGCCTGTATGTGTGCGGGGCCGTCCGGGCTCTGCCAGGTGACGTCGCCGTCCGCGGTGACGGCGGTGACCTCGGCGCCGGTCCGGACCACGACGTCGCGGGGCAGGGCGTCCAGGAGGATCTTGTGCAGGACGGCCCGGTGGATGCCGTACGCCGGGGTGCCGAGCGCCCGCTCCAGCCGGCCGGCCTCGACGCGGGCCAGCCATCGCCCGTCCGCCCGGCGCGTGCCGCCGGACATGTCCGGGCGGCCGCCCTGCCGCACGGCCGCTCCGATGCCGAGCGCGTCGAGGCAGCGCAGCCCGTTGGCCTGCAGCACCACCCCGGCGCCCACCGGGCGGAACTCGGGAGCCCGTTCGAGGACGGTCACCCGCCGGCCCGCCCGGCTCAGGCCGATCGCGGCGCTGAGGCCGCCGATGCCCCCGCCTATCACCACTGCGCTGGATGCCATCATCACTCCTTCTACAGATGTAGAAGTCATACTACAGGTGTAGAAAGAGGTGATGCCACCATGCCGGCCGACCGGTTCGCGCTCCTGACCGACACCGCGATCGATGTTCTCGCCGAGGAGGGCATGCGCGGCCTGACGCACCGGGCCGTGGACCGCCGCGCCGAACTGCCGGAAGGCACGACATCGGCGTACTTCCGGACCCGCAAGGCGCTCATCGAAGCGGTGGTCCGCCGCATCGCCGACCTCGACCGGCTCGACCTGCAGGCGGGCCGGCTGCCCGGCGACGCGGACGCCCCCGCCCCGGTCCTCACCGACGTCGAGGCGATGGCCGCTCTGATCGCCCGGGTGCTCGACGGATGGATGAGCGACGGACGCAACCGCACGCTCGCCCGCTACGCCTGCCTGCTGGAGGCCACCCACCACCCGGAGATCCGGACGATCCTGGCCTACGGCGACGCCTCCCGCGCCCAGTCGGCGGCGATGCTCGCGGCCGCCGGCGTCCCCGACCCGCAGCAGGCCGGCAGCCACCTCGTCGCCTGCATCGACGGCCTGCTGTTCGACCGGCTGGCCGGCGCCGGCGCGCGCACCGCCCCGCCACCGGGCACCGAGGCGAACCGCGCCGACCTCACCACCGCGATGGCGGCGGTCCTGCGCGGCTTCCTCGGCAGGGCCTGATCGGCCTTTCTGCTCAGGTTGCGCCCGGCCCCGGTGCGATGCCGGGCCGGCTCGCCTCGCCGGTGCTTTCGCGTGCGTCGAGCCAGTGCTCGACGATCCGGGCCAGCGCCTCCGGATGGCTGAAATTGATCGCGTGTGCGGCACCGTCGAGCACGGCGATCTCCACCTGTGGAGGCGCCAGGCGGCCGATCTCCCGCACCCGCTCCGGGGGCGGCATGAGCGGATCTCGGGAGCCGAGCACCGCGAGCGTGGGAACCGGGGTGCGCAGCAGGCGTTCGAGCGAGGGAAAGCGGGTGAGCTCGCTGAACAGCTGCAGGGCGTTCACCGGCCCGAAGCTCAGATAGTCCGGCACCACGACCCCGACCATCTCCCGGCTCTCGCGCAGCGCGTCGCGGGCCAGCTGGGTGAGGGCCCGCCCGAGGGGCTGATTGTGCACCCCGCCGGCCGGTGAGACGAGGACGACGCCGGCGACCCGTTCCGGGGCGCTGTGCGCGACCTCCAGGCACACCGGCCCACCCATCGAGTTGCCCACCAGGGTCGCCCGCGGCAGACCAAGTGCGTCGAGGGTCTCCAGCAGGGCCCAGGCCAGCGACGAGATGCCCAGGACGTGGCCCCAGCCGTGACTACGGCCGTAACCGGGCAGGTCGGGGACGAACGACGTGGCACGGTGGGCGAGCGCCACGGCGGTCGGCATCAGATAGCTGCCGGACACCGCAAAACCATGCACGTGTACGACCGGAGTGGTGCCGTCGATGCGGGGGCCGACGCGTACGAAGACGGGACGCCCCTGCACCTCGACGACCTGTTCCCGCCATCCCGGCGCCCCGGCGTGCCGTGTTCTCCGGCGGAACCGCCACGGAGGTGCCCTCACGCCGGTGCGCCCGTCGTGGTCCTCGTACGGTGCCGCTTTCGCCGAGCCGCATTGCCGGTCATGCCGCGATGGTGGCACCACCGGCGAATTCCGAACTCATCCGCGACGGGTGAACGCCACCCGTGGGGCGGATGCACGTGTACGACGCTGCCACCCGTTCGAGCGCCGCCCGTGAAAGCAGGTTCACCTTCCGGGGATGAAGCGGGTTCCGGGCCGCCCGGCCATCGTCTGGTGTGCCGCCGGTCTGCTGCTCCGGTGGCCTCGAGGCGCGAGGAGGAGGGTGCGGGAGATGATCGGGCGTCGGTGGCGCGGGCAGCGCAACATGTTGCGCCGTACCTCGGACCGGATCGAGAGTCTGATGGTGTTCGTGCTGGTCTTCTCGTTCCTGGCGGGTGCGCCCCTGGCGAGCTGGTGGGCCGGGACGGCCACGTACCGGTCCGAACTGCGTGAGCAGCAGTCGGAACGGAAACAACTGTTCCGGGTGTGGGCAGTGCTGACCGAGAACGCTGGTACGCCCAGTGCGGACGGCACGGTCTCGACGCACTCCGCACGCGCTACCTGGACCGCGCCGGACGGAGCGGCACACCACGGCATCGTCAACGCCGACCCGGGGGCCCGGGCCGGCACGCGGGTCGGGATCTGGGTGAACGACAGCGGAACCCCTAAGATACCGCCGGCCGCTCATGGTCCGACGGTGCAGGCGATCCTGGTCGGCGTGGCGGTGGCTCTCTGCGCAGCCGGCGGCTTCGCCGCACTGCTCCGCGTAGGCCGCCGCGTCCTGGATCGGCGACGCGATCGCGACTGGACGGCGGAGTGGCTCGAGGTCGGCCCACGCTGGAGCAGCGATCGCCGGTAGGTGGCCGTCGGTGCGTACCTCTTCCAAGGTGCCTACGACGGCGTCTCGGTGGGTATGAACCGGTCAGTACCGCCGATCCAGGGGAGCGAGACCTGATGAACGCGAACACGATCGTGAAGACCGCCCTGCCGGTAGTGACCACCGTGGCCACCGCCTGGGTGATGAAGCGGACGCGCCTGCCCGCCATCGCGACGCCGGTCGTCAGCGGCGTCGTCGGCGCCGTCGCGGCGAAGTTGGTGCAGCGCATCGGGTGACGCAGGGGACTCCGGCTCACCGGGCCGGAGTCCACCCGCCCTCCGCGCACGGCGGCCTGAGCTCCGGTGACCAACCACGACCAAGGAACCGGGGTCGCTGATAGGTTCCTCCGGTGAGTGAGCAGTTGCCGGCCGGCGGCATCGAGCTGACACCGGAGGAGATCGACGCCCTGGGTGTCAGGTGGTCGTCCTGCTGGACCCCGCACCAGGTCGCCCACCATCTGGCCGGCACAGCGACACCCTGGTACGTGGCGGCGGGCTGGGCGTTGGACCTGTTCCGCGGCGAGCAGACACGCGACCACGGGGACATCGAGATCGGGATCCCGGCCGCGAGCTTCCCGGAGATCCGCGGCCGCTTCCCCGGGTACGTCTTCGACGTGGTCGCCAGCGGCCGCATCTGGGAGAACGCCACGCCGGACGAGGTGGCGGCCACCCACCAGACCTGGATACGCGACCCGGGCACCGGCAACTACCTGCTCGACGTGTTCCGGGAACCGCACGACGGCGACACCTGGATCTGCCGGCGCGACGCATCGATCCGGCTGCCGTACCGGGAGATCATCCACCACACCGGGGACGGCGTTCCCTATCTCGCGCCGGAGCTGGTGCTGCTGTTCAAGGCCAAGAGCGCCCGGCCGAAGGACGAGACGGATTTCGACGGGACCGTCCCGCACCTGACCTCGGCCCAGCGTGCCGCCCTGGCCGGGCTGCTCGCCCGCGTGCACCCGGGACATCACTGGCTGGCACGTCTCTGACGTCAGCAGCCGGGCTACAGCACGTGCCCGATCGTCGCGTCGACGTGGCCGGGCACGTCCTCGTGCCGGTCGCCGACGGTCACCGTTCCGGCCGGCTCCACCATCGCTCCTGCGCCGCGAGACCGGCCTGGCCCCGAGCGAGTACCGCCGCCGCTTCGGCCGGGACGCGGGCTGACCACCGGACCGGGCGCGGTGAGGCAGCCGTCTCATACGCCGTACCTCTGGGATTGCCGTCGGCCGTTCGGCGGGTTACCTACCCCACCCGGCTCACGCCCGAGCCCCCGGCGTTCTCGGCGATCCGTCAGCCGGCGTCTCCGGGCGCGGGCGTGCTGACCAGCTGCTCCAGCGTGGCGCGGGCGCCGATGCGGTGCAGCGCCGCGAGGGCCCGCCGGTAGGCCGCCACGAACCGCTCGTCGTCGGCCAGGTCGCCGAACAGCTGCCGGTTCGCCACGAACGCGAGCGGATCCTCCCGCTGGCGCCGGGCGTTCGCCATCAGCACGTCCCGCAGCGGGTCGACGACGGCGATGGGCTCGCCCTGCTCGTCGACACCTTCGGCGTACCGGGCCCAGGCGGCCACGACGGCGGTGGCGCGATGGATCTCGTTGCCGGTGGCCAGGTTCTCGCGGATCACCGGCAGCAGCCACTTCGGGATGCGGTCGGAACTCTCGGCGCACAGCCGGGCGATGGTGTCGCGCACCGCGGCGTTGGAGAACCGGTCGATCAGGGTGTGCCGGTACGCGGTCAGGTCGATGCCGGGCACCGGCCGCAGCGTCGGGGTCGCCTCCCGTTCCATGTAGGCGAGCAGGAAGCCGGCGAACAGCTTGTCCTGGCAGGCCTCGTGCACGAGCCGGTACCCGGCCAGGTAGCCGAAGTAGCAGAGCGCCTGATGGCCGGCGTTGAGCAGGCGCAGCTTCATCAGCTCGTACGGCTCGACGTCGTCGACCAGCTGCACACCGGCCTCCTCCAGCGGCGGGCGCCCGAGCGTGAAGTCGTCCTCCAGGACCCACTGGGTGAACGGCTCACAGACGACCGGCCAGCGGTCGTCCAGCCCGAACCGGCTGCTGACCTCGGCGATGTCCTGCTCGGTGGTGACCGGGGTGATCCGGTCCACCATGCAGTTGGGGAAGCGGACCTCCCGGTCGATCCAGGCGGCGAGGCCGGGGTCGCGCAGGCGCGCGAACGCGACGAAGCTGCGCCGGGCGGCGTGGCCGTTGCCCTGGATGTTGTCGCAGGACATGACGGTGAACGGGGGCGTGCCGCGGTCCCGGCGGCGAGCCAGCGCCTCCGTGATGAGCCCGAACGTCGTGGTGGGGGCCGCACCGGGCCGCAGGTCGTTCCGGACGGCCGGGTTCGACTCGTCGAACTCACCGGTGACGGGCGAGAAGTTGTAGCCGCCCTCGGTCACCGTCAGCGACACGATGCGGGTCGCCTCGTCGGTGAGCTTCCCGATGACCGCCTCGGGGTCGTCGGGCGCGAACAGATAGTCGTGGATGGAGCCGATGACACGGGGCTCCAGGGTGCCGTCCGGCGCCTTGACGACGAGGGTGTAGAGCCCGTCCTGCGCGTCGAGGACCTCCTTCATCCGCCGGTCGGCGGGCATCACGCCGACGCCGCAGATCGCCCAGTCGAGGGCCTTGCCGTCGTTCATCAGCCGGTCCAGGTACATCGCCTGGTGCGCGCGGTGGAAGCCGCCGACCCCGAAATGGACGATGCCGGTGCGCAACCGCCGCCGGTCGTAGGTGGGTCCCGGCACCTCGGCGGGCAGGTCGGGCAGGGTCGCTGCGGTCAGGGCGGTCATCGGGCCCTCCCGGTCGTGGTCGGTCGTGTGGTCGGGGGACGGGCGCGGATCACTTGACCGAGCCGAGGGACAGGCCCTGGACCAGCTTGTCCTGCGCGGCGAAGCCGGCGACCAGCACCGGCAACGACACCACGAACGCCGCCGCGCACAGCTGGGCCAGGAACAGGCCCTGGCTGGTCACGAAGCTGGTCAGGAACACCGGCGCGGTCTCCGCCACGGTGGCGGTGAGAACCCGCGCGAACAGCAGTTCGTTCCAGCTGAAGATGAAACAGATCAGCGAGGTCGCGGCGATGCCCGGCATGACCACCGGGGCGATGACCGAGCGGAGCGTACGTGCCAGGCCGGCACCGTCCATGCTGGCGGCCTCCAGCATCTCCACCGGCACCTCGATCAGGAACGACCGCATCATCCAGACCGCGATCGGCAGATTCATCGAGGTGTAGAAGAGGATCAGCAGCCAGATGTTGTCCAGCAGGCCGGCGTTCTGGGCGAACAGATAGAGCGGCAGCAGGCCGGCGACGACCGGCAGCATCTTGGTGGAGAGGAAGAAGAACAGCACGTCGGTCCACTTCTTCACCGGCTTGATCGACAGCGCGTACGCGGCCGGAATGGCCAGCAGCAGCACGAAGACCGTGGACACCAGGCTGGCGGTCAGCGAGTTGGCCAGCGGCGGCCACGGGTTGGCCCCGCCGGTGAAGAACTCGCGGTAGCCCTCCAGCGTCAGCGGGGCGAACACCGACGGCGGGTTCGTCGCGGCATCCGCCTCGCTGTGGAACGAGGTCAGCACCATCCAGGCCACCGGCAGCACGAACAGCAGACCGACCGCCCAGGCGGCGAGCGAGAGCAGCGGGCCGCTGCGCGGCTTGCGCGGGCGGCGCGGCTCGCCGGCCTCGGTGCGGGTGGCCGGGACCGGTCCGGTATCGGTGATCGACGTCATCGGCCTGTCTCCTGCCGGAAGAGGGTGGACACGGTCCGCAGTGCGAAGGTGGCGATGATGATGGTGCCGACGACCACCACGACGGCCGCGGCCGACGCCCGGCCGTAGTCGTGGGCGTTGTAGAAGGTCTGATACACCGCGTACGGCAGGTTCGCGGTGCCGAGACCGCCCGAGGTGATGGTGAAGACGTGGTCGAAGTTCTGCACCACGTAGATGGAGCCGAGCAGCCCGCCCAGCTCGATGTACTGGCGCAGGTGCGGCAGCGTCATGTTGGTGAAGATCTGCCAGGTCGTCGCGCCGTCGATGCGGGCCGCCTCGATCACGTCCAGCGGGCGGCCCTGCAGCCCGGCCAGCAGGATCAGCATCATGAACGGCGTCCACTGCCAGACCAGCGCGAAGATGATCGACCAGAGGGGCCCGTTGCTGATCCAGTCCGGTTGCGGTGGGTTGTCCGAGCCGAACAGGCTCCAGAGCCCGGTGAGGGCGCCGTTGAACAAGCCGTACTCGGGGTTGTAGAGGGCGTGCTTCCACAGCAGGGCGGCGGCGACCGGGACGACCAGGAACGGGGCGATCATCATCGTGCGGACCGCGCCGCGGCCCCGGAAATTGCGGTCCAGCAGCAGGGCGATGCCGAGCCCCAGCAGCAGACTGACGATCACCACGGAGGCGGTGAGCAGGATGGTCGTCACCACCGCGTCGCGCATGTTGACGTCGGTGAGGACCCGGGCGAAGTTGTCGAAGCCGGCGAAGCCGATCTCGTCCGGGTAATAGGCGTTCCAGTTCATGAACGAGATCACCAGGGTCGCCACGAACGGCAGCTGGGTCACCACGATCATGAAAATCAGCGCGGGTAACAGCGGCGCCCGCCGGCCCCAGCCGGCGAACCGCCGGGCACTCGAGGCCGATGGTTGCGGTTCGGTCTGGTCCCGGCCGGTCTTCTCCACCGCGAGAGTCATGCCGCCGTTCCCCTTCCGTGGAGAGCTGGAGCCGAGGGTCAGCCCTGCCGGGCCCGATAACGTTCGGCGACGTCGTCGGCCAGCTCCTGACCGCGTTCCAGGGCCTCGTCGACACTCATCCGGCCGGCGATGGCGGAGCTGACGTGCTGGGAGACCTGCGTGCCGAGGTCGGTGAACTCCGGGATGTCGACGAACTGGATCCCGATCGCCGGCCGGGGCTGCACACCCGGGTTGCGCGGGTCGGCGCTCTGGATGGCGGCGAGCTGCTGCTCGGCGAACGCGCCGGCCTCCTGCAGGTACTGCGGGTTCTCGTAGGTCGAAGCGCGCTTGCCGGCCGGGACCCGGGACCAGCCGAGCTCGGTGCCCACCAGTTCCTCGTACTCCCGGCTGGACGCCCAGGAGATGAACCTCCAGGCGTTGTCCTTCTTCTCGCTGGCCTGCTGGATGCTCCAGGACCAGGCGTAGAGCCAGCCGGAGCTCTTCGTCAGGACGACCGGCGCCGCGGCGTACCCGATCTTGCCTTTGACGGGTGAGTCGGCTGCCTCCAGCGTGCCGGCGGCGCTCGTGGCGTCGTACCACATCGCGGAGTTGCCCTGGACCATGTTGTTCAGGCATTCGGTGAAGCCGGCCTGGGGCGCGCCGATCTCACCGTGGTTCCGGACCAGGTCGACGTAGAACTGAGTGGCCTGGTGGAACTCGGGCGCATCCACCTGCGCCTGCCAGTCGACGGTGAACCAGGTGCCGCCGAAGGTGTTCACGACGGTGGTCAGCGGCGCGAAGACCTGCCCCCAGCCAGGCTGGCCGCGCAGGCAGATCCCGGACATCCCGGGCACCTTGCCGTCCACCCGGGCGGCGATGTCGGCGACCTGCTGCCAGGTGGGCTTCGCCGGCATCTGGATGCCCTGCTGGTCCAGCACGTCCTTGCGGTACATCAGGAACGACGACTCACCGTAGAAAGGCTGGCCGTAGATCTTGCCGTCCTCCGCCGTCAGCGACTGCGTCATCGGCGCCAGGACGTCGCCCTGATCGAAGCCGGCGTCGGCGGCGATGTAGCCGTCGAGCGGGGCGATCCACTCGCTCCCGGCGTAGATCGGAATCTCGAAATTGCTCAGCGAGGCGACGTCGTACTGCCCGGCCTGGCTGGAGAACTCCTGGCTGATCTTATCGCGGACGTCATTCTCCGGAAGCACCGTGAAATTGACGCCGATGCCGGTCTCGGCGGTGAAATGATCCGCCGTCAGCTGTTGCAGGTCGATCATTTGCGGGTTGTTGACCATCAGCACGTCAATGCTGTTGGCGCCCGACCCGGTATTCGTCCCACCCCATCCGGCGCACCCGCCGGCAGTCACCATCAGGACCGTCGTCGCCGCAGCTGAGAGGCTTCCTCGAACCCGTTCGCGCACGTGACGCCTCCAGGAATGGAATTCCGTCCTGTGATGTGGGTAACAGGTCAGCCCAGTACATGCCTGTGATCGACGGGTGTCAACACCGAATTGGCATTACCAGATCAATGGGAAGGCGTCGCCCATTCTTTTTGCAGATGCCGCACGAGCGTCGATCGAGCGGGATCAGATCGCCGGTGTACGGGCGAGACGCCGCCCGATTTCGCCGGCCGCCGCCGGCCGCGCGAAGTGGAACCCCTGCGCCCAGCGGTAACCGCACGCCGCCAGCTCCGCCGCCTGCTCGGCGGTCTCCACCCCCTCGGCCACGATCTCCAACCCGGCGGCGCGGGCCAGCGCGAGGACCACCTGCGGCATCGGCACGCCGGTGCCGCCGTGGCGCAGGAACGACCGGTCGAGCTTGAGCTGGTCGACCGGCAGCTCGTGCAGCAGGCTCAGCGACGACTGTCCGGTCCCGAAGTCGTCGAGGGCGACACGGACGCCCAGGTCGCGCAGCGCCCGCACCCGTGCCACCGCGTCGGCGAGGTCGACCGCGGCGCTCTCGGTGATTTCGAGCATCAGCCGGTCCGCCGGCATCCCGGTGCGGGCCAGCACCGCCGCCACCTCGCCGACGAAGCCCGCCTCGGACAGCTGGCGCGGTGACACGTTGACGTTGAGCCGGTCCGGCGCGTCCGCGCCGTGCTCGTCGCACCAGACGGTGAACTGCCGGCACGCCTCGTGCAGGGCCCAGCCGCCGAGCGCGACGATCAGGCCGGTCCGTTCCGCCACCGGGATGAACTCGGCGGGGGAGACCAGCCCCCGGGTCGGATGCGACCAGCGCATCAACGCTTCCACGCCGACGGTGCGGCCGTCGTCGAGCGCGACGATCGGCTGGTACTCCAGGAAGAGCCGGCGCTCCGCGACGGCCCGCTGCAACTCCGCGCCCAGCACCGCGGAGCCGGCCACCGGGCCGGTCATGCCGGGACGATGCCGCTGCACCCGGCTGCCGCCGCCGTGCTTGGCGGTGTACATCGCGATGTCGGCGTGGCGCAGCAGCTCGTCGGCCTCCTCGCCGGCCCGGCCGCCGGCGACGCCGATGCTGGCGCGGACCAGCAGGTGGTGCCCTTCGGCGACGACGGGCTCGGTGAGCACGTCGATCATGCGGCGGGTGATCTGCTCGGCCTCGTCGGCGGTGACGTCCTCCAAGAGCACGACGAACTCGTCGCCGCCCAGCCGCGCGGCTGTGTCGCCCGGCCGCAGGCAGGTGAGCAGGCGTTGCGCGACCGCGACCAGCAGCGCGTCGCCGGCGCCGTGGCCCAGGGTGTCGTTGACCGTCTTGAAGCCGTCGAGGTCGATCAGGGCCACCGCGACACCCCGGCCGGCGTCGCCGTTCGCCAGCGCGGCGGTGAGCCGCTCGGTGAACAACGTCCGGTTGGGCAGCTGGGTCAGCGGGTCGTGCGTGGCGCTGTGATCGAGCCGGGCCACCAGGTCGGTGTTCTCCCGGAAAGCGGTCAGCTGCCGCCACATCACCAGGGCGGTCAGCGCCACGACGGCGATCGCCGTCGGCACCGCGTCCGTCCCGGTCCACGTCGACGTCAGCAGCAGCACGTCGATGGCCACGACAGCCAGATAGGGCAGCCGGCTGAACGGGCGCCGGGTCACCCGCTCGGGGCGGGCCCGGCCGAACACGGCGGTGCGCTGCCGCTCCGCAGCGGCCGTCACGCAGACCAGGATGGCGGGCAGGGTCAGCTGCACCATGTTCAGGTGCGGGCGGCTCTGGACGAGCCCCTGCAGCACGCTGCTGAACGCACCGACCAGCAGGGCCGCCGCGAGCAGCCGCAACGCGCTGCGGGCGATGTACGCCTGCCCCGCCAGGGCGACCTTCATGAGGGCGAACACGGTCACCAGCTCCAGCAGCAGAGTGACCGTGACGGCGAGCATGGTGGCGAACCCGCCGGCCGTCTCCAGGGCCGGCCGGGCCTCGTAGTGCCACAGGAACGCGGCGCCGGCGATGAGCACGGTCCCGGCGTCCAGCGCGATCCGCAGCACGTCGCCACGGCCGGAGGCGCCCATCGGCAACCGGACCAGGCTCCACAGCAGCAGGACCATCGTGGTGCCGTACAGCGACACCGTGAGGATCGACATGTGCTGGCTGTTCGCACCGCTGCTGATGGTGTCGTAACCGTGCGAGGCGGCCCCGGCCCCGGCGATACCCAGGCAGATCGCCACGGTGCGCCAGAACCGGCGGGTGGGAGAGGGGAACTGCGGCATGCGGGCGACCCGGAGCGACGCCGCCAACGGGACGATCACCGAGACGCAGGGGGCGAGCCAGAGCAGCCACTGCGGTCCGCGGGGCGCCGAAAGGTTCACCAGGAACATCACGACCGCGAACACGGTGATGCCCAGGGCGGTCAGCACCGGGCGGCTCAACGGCATGACCCTGGCGGTCGGCAGACGCAACACGAAGGCATGATCGGTCCGCGCCGCGATCGGATGAGGTGTCGTGATCCCCGCCGCCAACATGGCCCGCGCGTGCCAGGCATCAGCCGCCCACCACGTCGGCGCCGGCCCGGACGGCCGGGAACCGGCCCGGCAGCCGGCGGCGCCGGTGCTGCTTGTCGCGGTACATCGCCAGATCCGCGGACGCCAGCAGATCCTCGACCGAGGCCGGTGGCCGGGTGACGGCGGCGACGCCGACGCTCGCTCCGGCGTGCACCTCACCGACCCGCACCTCGGCGGCCGCGCGGACCCGCTCACACCACGCCTGACGGTCCGCGGCGGCGGGCAGCAGCGCGGCGACCACGAACTCGTCGCCGCCCAGCCGCCCGCTCAGGTCGTCGCCGCGGCCGAGCCCGCTCAGACGCTCGCCGAACCCGCACAGGATCTCGTCGCCGACGCCGTGGCCGTACGTGTCGTTGATGTTCTTGAAGCCGTCCAGGTCGAGGAACGCCACCATCAGCACCCGGCCGCCGGCCGCCAGCCGGGGCCGGGCGGCGCCCAGCCAGCGGTGGACACCGGAGCGGTTCGCCAGGCCGGTCAGCGGATCCCGCTCGGCACTGTCGCGCAGCACATCGAGACGACGGCAGTGCGCGGCGTCGCGCGCGAGCTGGTCGGCGATCAGTCCGGCGACCGAACGGGCCACCGCGAGGGTGTGCTCCCCGGCCGGGACACCGGTGCGGCTCCCGCCGCACAGGGTGCCGATCATCCGGCCGTCGTGGTCGAGCACCGGCACGCTCAGCCACGTGACGATGCCGGCCGGGGATGCGGCCGGGCACCGGTGGAACCCGCCGTCGCGGTGCGCCCGGCGGCACAGCGACTCGTCCCACGTGACGGTGATGCCTTCGGCGATCCCCAGGCCCGCGTGGTCCTCGGCGTACGTCACCACCAGCTGGTCGCTCGCCCGGTCGTACAGATTGAGCAAGACGCCGTCCATGCCGGTGACCTGCCGCAACAGGCGCAGCAGCGGACGGGTCACCGTCTCGGCGTCGGAGGCATCGGCCGGGCGCGCACCGGCCGGCCCGGGGCGCTCGGCCAGCAGGGCGCCGAGGTGGGCCGCGACCGTGTGCAGGACGACCTCGCCGCGGGCGCCGAGCGGTGTGGGGTGCTCGGCCGACACGCGCACCGCGCCGACGGTCCGGCCGGCCACCGTCAGAGGTGCGCCGGCGCCGGCGGTCAACGGTTTCGCCGCCGGCTCCGACCGTGAACATGTCACCACCAGCTCGCCGTCACGAAGCTCGCTGACCTCGGCCAGCTGCATGCCGAGCTGGTCGAGAAGCAGCGCCAGCGCCCGGTCGACCCGCTCGCCGAGGGAGCCGCCGCCGGCGCGCAGCACCGCGGAGAGCGCCGCGGAGACCCTTACTGCTGTCACACCGTGCTGCTTCGGCGGGCAGCCCGGACAGCTGAGCGACGCTGCCGAACCGCGACCGTCACGCAACCGTCGCGATCCCTAAGCTGAACACGAGCGAAAGGAGCCGGCGGTGGAACCGGACGAGCGGACCTGGGACGACCTGACAGCCGAGGCGATCGAACGCGGGGAGACGGCGGCCCACCGGGCGGCCGAGGCCCACGACCGCGCCGAGGAGATCGAGCGCCGGCGGCAGGCGGGCGACGTGGCGGACCCGGCTTCGGTTCGCCGTGCCGCCGACCTCGCGGCGGAGAGCCGCGCTCGATCCGCCGCGGCACATCGCAGCGCGGCGCGCGGGCACGAACTGGCCGAGCAGTCGCACGAGCAGGCGGCGCAACGGGATCCGGCGGGGGCCGCCGAACACCTGCGGCAGGCCGAGGCCCATCGCCATGCAGCCGTCCAGGAGCGGGAGGCCGCGGAGGCTGACAGCTAGGCGCTGTCGCTTCTGCGCCCGGTGGTGGCGAAGCAAGGCCGTATACCTTGGTCGGCGCCGAGGGAGACCATCGGCCGTCGCCGGGGTGTCCCGCCCTGACCGAGTCTGGACGCATCCGAGAGCGGGAGGCGTCAGATGGGTGTGACAAGAGCGGAATTTCTCAGCATCGCCGCGGCCGCGGGCGGCGCGACACTGCTGTCGGCCTCGAGTGCCGCAGCCGGGGCGGCACGGCGTGGCCTGGCTCTGCGCGGCGTCGTGTACGAGGTCGGTGACACCTGGAGCGTCCACCGCATGCGGCACGACATCCGGGCGATCCGCGACGACCTGCACGCCAACGCGGTGAAGGTCACCGGTGCCGGCGTCGACCGGCTCACCGCCACCGCCGCCGAGGCCGCCGAGCGCGGGCTGCACGTCTGGCTGGAGCCGACGCTCGGCGACCGGCCGGAACGGGAGATCCTGGACCATCTCGCGGAGACCGGCCGTTTCGCCGAACGGCTGCGCCGCCAGGGCGCGAGCGTCCACCTGAGTGTCGGTTGCGAGTTCGTGCTGTTCGTTCCGGGCATCGTTCCCGGCGACACGGTGCTGGAACGGGTCGAGAACCTGATGAGCGGCAACTTCGATCCGGTCGAGATGGTCCGGCGGCTGCGCCGGTTCACCGCCCGGGCCGCCGGCGTGGGCCGCGCGGTCTTCCAGGGCCGGATGACGTACGCGGCCGCGGAGGACGAGGACGTCGACTGGGACCTGTTCGACATCGTCGGGCTCGACTACTACGGATACTTCGAGCACCGTCGTGACTACGTGCGCGACATCCGGCGCCACATCCGGCCCGGCAAACCGTTGGCGATCATGGAGTTCGGCACCTGCACGTTCCGGGGCGCTCCGCAGCAGGGCGGCATGGGGTGGAAGGTCGTCGACTACACCACCGAGCCGCCCGAGATCCGGGGCGACCTGGTGCGTAGCGAGCGGACGCAGGCCCATTACCTGGCGAGTGTCCTCGACGCGTTCGAGTCGCTGAACCTGTATGCGGCGTCGGCGTTCACCTTCCTCACCGCGGAGGCCGAACACCACCCCGAGCCGCGGTACGACCTCGACATGGCCAGTTACGCCATCGTCAAGCCGATCCGGGACCGGCCCGGCGACCCGGCTTCCGACTGGCACTGGGAGCCGAAGGAGGCGTTCCACACGCTGGCGCGGGCCTATGGCCGTGCCCGCCCGCGGGCCTAGAGCGGTGGCAAGGCGGGGCGGTCCAGCCAGGCGGTGAACAGGCCGTCCAGCGGGGCGGGCGTGAAGCGGGTGGTGTGCTCGCGGAACTGGGCCGTCGTAACGGTGCTGTGCCGGTGCTCGGCGGTCCACGACCGCAGCAGGGGGAAGAAGGCCGGGTCGCCGATCCGGCCACGCAAGGCGTGCAACGTCAGCGCGCCCCGCTTGTAGACCAGGGGGTCGAACATCCGCTCCACGCCCGGGTCGGCCACGGTGACCGCCGCCGGCCGGGCCTTCAGCCAGGCATACCACTGGGCGGCGTGGACCTGGGCCGGCGGCCCACCCGAGATCTCCGACCACAGCCACTCGGCGTACGTCGCGAAGCCCTCGTTCAGCCAGATGTGCCGCCAGTCCGCGATCGTCAGGCTGTTGCCGAACCACTGGTGGGCCAGCTCGTGCGCCACCAGCCGTTCGTGGGTGCGCCGGCCGTCCACGTGGTTGCGGCCGAACACCGCCATGCCCTGCGCCTCGACCGGGTCGTCCAGGTCATCGTCGGTCACCACCACGACGTACTCCCGGAACGGGTAAGGCCCGAACAGTCCCTGCAACGCCGCCATGATCTCGCCGTGCCGGGCGAAGTCGTGCCGGAAGGCGGTGCGCAGCCGGGGCGGGATCGCGGCCCGCTGCGGCACGCCGCCTCCGCCGAGCTCCACCGTCTCGTACCGGCCGATCTGGACGCTCATCAGGTAGGGGGCCGTGGGCTCGTCGCGTTCGTACACCCACGTCGTGGTCCCGGCGCCGCGCCGCTGGGAGACCAGGTCACCGGTCACCAGCGCGGTGTACGGCGTCGCGGTCGTCAGTTTCACCAGGAAAGTGGCCTTGTTGTCGAGCCGGTCGTTGCACGGGAACCAGGACGGCGCGCCGTTCGGCTGGCTCGCGACGAGCGCGCCGTCGGTCAGCTCGTCCCAGCCGATGTCACCCCACCGGCCGGGCATCGGCGTGGGGTTCCCGGCATATCTGACCTCGACGGTGAAGACGGCGCCGTACCCGATCGCCTTCTCCGGTTTGATCCGGAGCTTGTGCGGGCGGTGGGTGAACTTGGCCGGGCGCCCGTCCACCCGGACGTCCTGAACCCGGAAGCGGCCCAGGTCGAGGCTGAAGCGGGACAGTTGCTGCAGCGCCCGGGCCGTGACGACCGCCCTGCCGCCGAGCCGGTTCGACAACACCCGGTAATCGAGGTCGAGGTCGTAGTGCAGCACCCGGTATCCGCCGTTGCCGTGCTCGGGCAGGTAGGAGTCGGACGAACGATCGGCGCCCGCCGAGGTCATCTCCAGGTCGCGATCGGGTTGCCGATCCATCTGCTGTCCGCGGGCACCGCGTCGCCGCGGGTGACCAGGGAACCGGGGCCCACAGTGGTGCGTGCGCCGATGCTCGCGCCGGGCAGCACGATGCCGTGCGGGCCGAGAGTGGCGCCCTCGCCCAAGATCACTTCGTCCATGCTCATGATCCGATCATGGAACAGGTGGGTCTGCACGACGCACCCCCGGTTCACCGTGGCGCCCGGGCCGAGCCGCACCAGGTCGTACTCCGGGAGCCAGAACGTCTCCAGCCAGGCGCCCCGCCCGATTTTCGCACCCAGCGTGCGCAGCCAGAAGCTGAGCAGCGGCGTGCCGGTGGCGAAGCGGAACAGCCACGGTGCGCCCAGCACCTCGACGAACGTGTCGGCGAGCTCGTTGCGCCAGACGAACGACGTCCACAACGCGTGCTCCGTGACCCGGAACCGGCCGACCAGCAGCCACTTCGCGGCGGTCGCGAGCAGCGCACCGGCCAGCACCGCGGCGAACAGCACCGGTCCGGCGGCCAGCGCGGCGACCGGCACGCCGGCGGTCCGCCAGACCGCCAGGACCGCGGCCACCACCAGCACGGCCAGGGCGCCGGCGCACATCACGGGGACGATGCGGCACAGCTCGATCGCGGCGCGGGCCAGCTTCAACCGGGCCGGCGGATCATAGGTGCGGGCCGCGTCGCCGGCCTCGACCGCGCGCCGCAGCGGCATCGGCGGGGACCCGAGCCACGACGAGCCCTTCTTCGCCTTGCGCGGCGCCGACGAGAGCACACCCACCAGGCCGCGCTTGGGCACCGAACGGCCGGGCGCCGCGATCCCGGAGTTGCCGAGGAACGCCTGCTTGCCGATCCGGGCCGGCGCGACCCGCAGCCAGCCGTGACCGAGCTCGTAGGTGGCGACCATCGTGTCGTCGGCCAGGAACGCCCCGTCGTCGACCGTCGTCATCACCGGCAGCGCCAGCACCGTGGACACCTCGGTGCCGCGACCCACCCGGGCGCCGAGCAGCCGCAACCACACCGGCGTGAACATGCTGGCGTACATCGGGAACAGCGCGATCCGGGCCATCCCCATCAGGCGCTCGGTCGTCCACACCTGCCAGGCCACCCGCCCCCGCACGGGGTGGAAGCCCGCGCGCACCCCGATGCCGAGCAGCCGGACCGCCATGAGGATCAGCAGTGCGTACGAGACGAAGTAGGCGACGGCCGCGGCCGGGACCATGATCAGCGCGGCGCCCAGGGTGGGCCGGACGACCAGGGCCAGCGCGGGCAGCACAGCCAGAACCGGCAGCAGGCCGAGCAGCTGCGCGGTGACGCTGTAGGCGGCCACCCAGAGCCGGGACCCGCGCCGGGGCCGCTGCGCCGGCCAATCGGTCCTGTCCTTCGCTGCGGAGTCGGCCCGCACCGCGCCGGCCACCGTCGAACCAGCCGGGATCATCGCGCCCTTGCCGACCCGGGCGCCGGGCATCAGCGTGGTCCGCGAGCCGACCCGGCCACCGGCCCCGACACGCACCGCGCCGATCCGGACGACGTCACCGTCGACCCAGTGGCCGGACAGGTCGACCTCCGGCTCGATCGCCGCGCCGCGGCCCAGCTTCAGCAGACCGGTGACGGGCGGCGGGGAGTGCAGGTCGACGTCGCGGCCGATCCGGGCGCCGAGCAGCTTCGCGTACGTGATCATCCAGCCGGCGCCGGCGACACCGGTCGCCCCGGTCAGGTCGGCCAGCCGCTCGGCCGCCCACAACCGCAGGTGGACGCCGCCGCCGCGCGGGTGATCGCCGGGACGCACACCGCGCAGCAGCAGCCGGGCACCGGCAGCCGCGATCGCGACCCGGCCGGGCGGGCTCAGCAGCGCCAGCCAGCCGGCGGCTATCCACCACCAGGAGACGTACGGCGCCCAGCCGGCCACGTTGCTCAACGCCGCCACGACGACCAGCCAGCGCAGCCCGACGAGCGCGAGCATCGGCAGCATCAGCAGGGCCTGGAACAGTCCGGCGCGGCGAGGCGTCGGCCGGACCTCACGGCGGATCGTCTGTGTCGCGCCGAGCGAGTCGAGGACCGCCGCCATCCGGGACAGACGCGTGTTCTGGTAGACGTCGGCCACCGAAACCTGCGGGTGCCGCAGCCGGATCCACGCGACCAGCTGCGCCGCGTTCAGGCTGCTGCCGCCGCTGGAGAAGAAGTCGGCGTCCGCTTCGGTGGGTCGTACGCCCAGAATCTGCTCCCAGCCGCCGGCGAGCCACTCCTCGGTGATGGTCAACTCGGGCCCGTCGGCCCCGCCGGCGCCGGCGGCGGGCAGCGGCCAGGGCAGCGCCGCCCGGTCCACCTTGCCCGACGTGCGCGTCGGCAGCGCGTCCACCACGGCCAGCAGCGGCACCAGCGCGGCCGGCAGCTGCTCGCGGATCCGTGCCGTCGCGGCCGCGAGGTCGAGGCTGTCCTGCGGCACCAGGTAGCCGACCAGCAGCTGGTTGCCCGCGGCGGTCCGCTTGACGGCGGCGGCCGCGCCGGCGACACCGGGCAGCGCCTGCAGCGCCGCGTCCACCTCACCCAGCTCGATCCGGCGCCCGCCGAGCTTCACCTGCTCGTCGCCGCGGCCCAGGAACAGCAGCCCCTCCGGCTCGGCGCGGACGATGTCGCCGCTGCGGTACGCCCGATGCCAGCGGAGCGACGGCAGCGGAGCGAACTTCTCGGCGTCCTTGGCGGCGTCCAGGTAACGCGCCAGGCCGACCCCGCCGATCACCAGTTCGCCGGTCTCACCCATCGCGACCGGCTCGCCGGCCGCGTCGACCACCGCGAGCTCCCAGCCGGCGAGCGGCAGGCCGATACGCACCGGACCCTGACCGGTCAGAGGCGCCGCGCAGGCGACGACGGTGGCCTCGGTCGGGCCGTAGGTGTTCCAGACCTCGCGGCCCTCGACGGCCAGGCGGGTGGCCAGCTCGGGCGGGCAGGCCTCCCCGCCGAAGATCAGCAGCCGGACCTCGTCGAGCGCTTCGGCCGGCCACAGCGCGGCGAGCGTCGGGACGGTGGAGACGACGGTGATGCGCTGGTCGACCAGCCACGGGCCCAGGTCGACGCCGCTGCGCACCAGGGAGCGGGCGGCGGGCACCAGACAGGCACCGTGGCGCCAGGCCAGCCACATCTCCTCGCAGGAGGCGTCGAAGGCGACCGACAGACCGGCCAGGACACGGTCGTGCGGGCCGAGCGGCTCGGCGTCGTCGCCGGCAAGGAAGAGCTGCGCCTCGGCGTCGACGAAGGCGGCCGCGGCGGCGTGCGTGACGGCGACGCCCTTGGGGGTGCCGGTGGAACCGGAGGTGAAAATGATCCAGGCGTCGTCGTCCGGACCGGGCGGGCCTGGGTGGTCCGCGGGAGTGCCGCGCAACGACACGGTCAGCGTGTCGCCGAGGACAGCACAGACGCCGGCCTCGGCGAAGACCAGTTCGGCGCGCTCGTCCGGGTCGTCGGCGTCCACCGGCACGTACGCGGCGCCGGCCTTCAGAATGCCGAGGATCGCGAGATAGAGGTCGGCGGTGCCGGACGAGATCCGCACGCCGACCCGGTCACCGGCGCCGACACCGTGCCCGCGCAACGTCGCCGCCAGAGCCTCGACCTCACCGGCCAGCTCACGGTAGGTCAGCACGGTGCCGCCGGCATCGAGCGCGGGGGCTCCGCCGTGGGCGCGTACCGTCGCGTCGAAGACGTCCACGAGCGTGCGGCGCAGCGGGGCGGACCGGGAGCTGAAGAGCGCCAGGGCCTGCGGGTCGACGGTGATCTCGGGAAGGTCGATCAGTCGCAGGTCGGTTGTGACGGTCACAGGCGCGCTCACTCCACCTTTCACGGTTTCCGGGCAGCGATCAAAGCTACGGGCGGAAGACGGGAAATGACGGCTGATCGCGGAATTCGTGTCCACGGACACAGCCCGTATGTCCGCCGGCCGCCTAGGTGGACCGGCTGCGCAGCGCCCGCACCAGCCCGGCGAACTCGGGCAGTTGCTCAGCGTCCTGCATC
The DNA here is from genome assembly GCF_056134165.1 of Actinoplanes sp. 13. Taxonomy (NCBI): domain Bacteria; kingdom Bacillati; phylum Actinomycetota; class Actinomycetes; order Micromonosporales; family Micromonosporaceae; genus Actinoplanes; species Actinoplanes sp. 13. The sequence continues at coordinate 208,435 of NZ_JBVYOQ010000007.1, forward strand.
GCCTGACGCAGCGCCTGGTCGTTGGTCGGACGGGCCTCTGCCAGCAGCCGCAGGCCGGCCTCGGTCACCTCGGTATAGATGCCCCGGCGGTCGTTCTCGCACAGGTAACGGCCCAGCAGGCCACGCTCCTCCATCCGAGCCACCAGCCGCGTGGTGGCGCTCTGGCTTAGCACGACCGCGTCGGCCAACTGCTGCATCCGCATGTGCCAGCGTTCCTGACGCGACAGAAGCTCGAGCACCGAGTACTCAACGACGCTCAACCGGTGCGCGGCCTGCAGGGCGCGCTCGAGCTTTTGCTCGATCCGGGCATGCAAACCGGCTAACGCGCGCCAGTTCTGCGCGCACGCCACGGCGTCGTCGACGCCCTGCTCCTGTACCGCCATGCTCGCCAGGCTACACCGCTTCAGCAGGTATACAGCGATTGCAATATCCCGCGTCTGCAACTATGTTGAGGTGGCTCCCCGTCGCAGAGAAGAGGATCGCCCGATGCAGGAACTTCCCCTGATTCCCCTGGTCAAGGGTGCGGGCACGCGGCTCATGACCTCGGCCCTACCGTGGAGCCCGGTGGTGCCGGACCGGCCGCCCGGCCGGCTCCGACTGCTCACCGCCGGGGTGCTGCACCGGCTCGCCACACGCCTCGACCGAGGACTTCCGACGCAGACGGGCGACCGCCGCACTGCGCCATCGGCAGTCTGCGTCCGCTGACGTCCCGCCCACGCCGAAGACTGCACCGACTCATAGCCTGGACTCGGGGACCCATTGTTTCGCGGAGTGGTCCGAATTCAGCCGGCAGTCCTGCGGGCAAGGCGTTGGATGGCGGCGACGTACCGGTCTGTCGCGTGCCGTTGGAACATGCGGCTGAACGGTCCGCCGGCTCGCGCGAGCAGTGACGCCGGGCGGCTGAACGCCCGGATCTGGATCCGCACGTCCCCGGTGTCGCTCCTGACGACCATGAAGGCCTCCTCGCCTCGTTCCGGATGACCCGGCAGAGTCCCGTAGGCGAATCCGCGACGATCAGCTTCCTCAACGGTGTAGACCACCCGGCACGGGATGGTGAGCCGCACAGGACCCCAACCGGCTCGAAGGACTACGACGATCCCCGGCGCGGGCGGTCCGCCGGAGCGGATCACGGCGAGCCCAGCTTCTCGATGCATGCGCCAGTCGAACAGCGCGGCGGCCGCGCGCCCGAAGACCTCCGGCCCGGTCCCCAGGCTGACGTCCCGGTGAACGTGCCCATAGCCTCGGGGCAGCGGCTCTCCACGGGTGCCGCCGACCTCTTCGTACGTGAAGTGGGCTGCAGTCAGCTCGGCGAAGGATCTCGGTACGTCACGCCGCACCAGATCACGGTAACCAAATGATCGGGCCGGAGCGCTGAGACGGGATGCCGTGCCCGCGAGGCGTGGAGCTTTACTCCGCCTGCACCACCGTGAACGGCGGCCGCACGCCCTCGGTGAGCTCGGCCGCGGCTTCCAGAGCCATCACCGCACGTTCCCGGCTGCCGGCGGATGACCTGGCCGTGGAGTGCAGCGACCCCAGAGCGACGAGGTAACCGGACCCCACCGCCGCATAGCCCGAGATCGTGTGCCCGATCTGATAGTCGTCTCCGACGACGTAGAGGCGACCATGGATGCCGACGAGGAACTGGCCACCCTGTTCCTGGCCGTCCTCGGTTCTCGCGTAACCCCCTCGGGAGAGGCACTCGCGGACGGCGTCGATGAACGTGGTGGCCATGAAACGGTCGACGTCCCAGGTGTCGGGTTCGCCGATTGTCAGGGAATAGCGCAGCAGCTGCCCCATCCGATAGCTGGTCGTGAAGCCCATCAAGTAAGGGCCTACCTGGAAGACCTTCGAATCCGACCGCACCGCGACATGCCATCCGTCGCTGCCTGCCGAGTCCCCGCCAACGGTGACGGTCCGCCCGTCCGTGATCCCGACGATGCACGTCATGAGGCCACTTTCCCCGGCCCGCGGGTTGATGCCAACCGTGGCCGCGGGCGAACGCTGATCGTTGCTCACCCGGGCCCGGCGCTGTGACGGATGGCGTGGTGTTGCCACCCGAACGTCCTGTTCCGGCTGCCGGATGGGTCGCCGACCGCATTGCGGTCCGTCAGCTGATCGGTATGCGGCCGGGCTTCCGGACCGGGGTCCGGCCGCACACCCGTCCTCACCCGGTCCGTCGGAGCACACTCATGACGCATCAGCAGCCGCCGTACCCGCCTCAGCCCGCCGGATATCCGGCGCCGGTGACGAAGAAGCCGCCGACGAACAAGGTGATCGCAGCAATCGTCGGCGGGGTGCTGGTCCTGTGCTGCGGTGGTGTCGCTGTTGCGGCGCTCAACGGAGACGACGACACAGCACCGACCGCGGCGGCTACGGCCCCCGCGAAGCCGCCCGCTACCGAAGCGGCGGAACTGGCCGCGTCCGGGCCCGTCGACCAGCCGAGCCCGGCCGAGAAGAAGACGTCTGCACAGCCCGCCAAGGTGGCGATGCCGGACCTCAGGGATCAGAACGCGGCAGTCGCGTTGGACGAGCTGGAGCAGCTGGGGTTCTCGAATATCAGGTTGGGCTCGCAGGACGAGGCCGACAAGATCGTGCTGTTGCCGCAGAACTGGACGGTGGTCAAGCAGTCCGCCAAGCCGGGCAAGAAGCTTGCGAAGGACGCGCTGATCGTGCTGACCTGCACCAAGGAAGCTTGAGAGCGGCAGGACGCGGTGGGGTCACCGCGGCCGGCGGGCTGCTCGGCGCGGGGATGCTGCTGGCCTGACCTAAGCCGGTGGGCGGCCGGTCGGCGGGGGCTGATCGACGGCCCGGTCACCGGCCGGCAGCCACAACACGAACGTGCTGCCCACCCCCACCTCGGAGAACGCCGCCACCTGACCCCCGTGCGACTCCACGATCTGCCGGACGATCGCCAGGCCCAGTCCGGTCCGCCGCTGTTTCGACGGCGAGCTGCCGCGCCAGAACCGGTCGAACACCCGCGGCAGGTCCTCCGGCGCGATGCCCGGGCCCTCGTCCGCCACCGCCAGCCACAACCAGGCGCCGTCCCGGCCCGTCGACACCGTCACCGTCGAGTCGGTGGGCGCGAGCCGCACCGCGTTCGACAGCAGGTTGCCGGCCGCCCGGCGCAGCGCGTCCGCGTCCCCGATCAGGTGCAGCCCGTCCGTGGTCCGCAGCCGCAACCGCAGCGGCCGCTCGGGCAGGAAGGATTCCTCGCCTGCCTCGCGGGCCACCACCGACAGGTCCACATCGGTCTCGGTCATGGCGTCCGCCTCCCGGCGGGCGGTCGCGAGCAGATCCTCCACCAGCCGCGACATCCGGGTGGTCGCGCGATCCACGATCGCCACCGCCCGGCTGCGCTCGGTCTCTGTCGCGTCCGGGGCGTTCAGCGTCGCGTCCAGGTGGGTGCGGATGATCGCGAGAGGGCTGCGCAGCTCGTGCGACGCGTCGTCGATCAGCTGCCGTTGCGCCCGGAAGGCGTCGTCGAGGCGGTCCAGCATCGAGTCGATCGTGTCGGCCAGGTCGCGCAGTTCGTCGCGCGGCCCCTGCAGCCGGATCCGCCGGGTCAGGTCGGTGGCCTGGATGTCCCGGGCGGCACGGGTGATCGCGCCGACCGGGCGCAGCACCCGGCCGGACAGCACCCACCCGATCGCGAGGCTCGCCAGGAACAGCGCGGGCAGCGCGATCAGGCTGAATGTGCGCAGGTACTGCAGGGTGTTGTAGTTGACCGCCGATTCGATCTGGCTGACGTCGGCGACGGTCATCGTGCCGACGTACCCGTCGGCGTCGTACACCTTCGCCCTCCGCTCGGTCACCGGCTGCGGCGAGGTGGCCTGCGCGACGGCGAGATAGGTGACCGCCAGCGTCACGCCGGCCAGGGCGAACAGCAGGGTCGAATAGACCACGGTCAGGCGGAACCGGATCGACCGCAACACCTCCGGCCGGTTCACGCCATCGCCCCGGCGAGCCGGTAACCGCGTCCGACGATCGTGGCGATCAGGCCGTCGGTGAGTTTGCGGCGCAGCGTGCCCACGGTGACCCGGACGCTCTGGGTGAACGGGTCGGCGTTGGCGTCCCAGACGTGCTCCAGCAGCTCCTCGCTGGAGACCACGTGCCCGGGGCGGCGCATCAGGTATTCCAGGACGCCGAACTCCTTCGGGGTCAGGTCCACCGGCTCGCCGCGCAGCGTCACGGTGTGCCCGGCGGTGTCCATGACCAGGTCACCTACGGACAGCACCGCGGTGCCGCCGTTCGTGTCGCGGCGCAGCAGGGCCCGGATGCGGGCCTGCAGCTCCGCCAGGTGGAACGGTTTGACCAGGTAGTCGTCGGCGCCGCCGTCCAGGCCGCGGACCCGGTCGTCGAGGTTGCCGCGGGCGGTCAGCATGAGCACCCGCAGCTCGGCGTCGCCCGGGGTCGGCACCTCGCCGTCGCGCAGCTGCCGGCACAACGTGAACCCGTCGCCGTCGGGCAGGTTCACGTCGAGCAGCATCAGGTCGTACTCGTTGACCGTCAGATGGTCGTACGCCTGCGCCGTGTCCCCGGCCACGTCCACCGCGTAACCGCTGCGGGAGAGCCCGACCCGCAGCCCTTCGGCCAGATCCTCTTCGTCTTCCACCAGCAGCAGCCGCATCTGTCGACTATCCACGGCCGATCAGGTCCGTCGCCACCTGCCGGGCCCGATCGATCGGCACGGCGAAGCCGATCCCGATGCTGCCGCCGCCCTCGAGAGTGGCGATCGCCGTGTTCACCCCGACCACCTCACCGCGCGCGTTGACCAACGGCCCGCCGGAGTTGCCGGGATTGATGGACGCGTCGGTCTGCACGGCGGTCTGCCGGGTCGAACCGCCCAGACGCACCTGCCGGTCGACGGCGCTGACGATGCCGGCGGTGACCGTGCCGGACAGCCCGAGCGGCGAACCGACCGCCAGGACCGGCTCACCCACCCGGATGCCGCGCGGATCCGCCAGCCCGAGCGGGCGCAGCGCCGGCGAGGGGGAGATCCGCAGCACCGCGATGTCGCTGCCCGGGTCGGTGCCGACGACCTCGGCGGTGAGGCGCCGCCCGTCGGAGCCGACGACGCTCACCGAGCCGCGGCCACCGGCGACGACATGGTTGTTGGTGACGATGTGGCCGCGGTCGTCGAAGACGAACCCCGAGCCGGAGGAGCCGCCGGAGCCGGTGCGGACCTGCACCGAGACGACGCCGGGCAGCGCCCGGGCGGCCGCGCCGACAAGGTCGGAGGGCACGCCGGCGACCGGCGGCGGCGCGGCGATCGTGGCGGACCCCGGCGACGGGGCGGCGAGGTAACCGGCCGCCCCGCCGGCGGTGGCCGAGACACCGACCACCGCCAGGCCGGCAGCGGCCAGCATCGGCCACCGGCGCGGCGACGCGGGCACGGACAGGTCCGGGGCGACGTACGGTGCGGCGGGGGAGACGAACTCGGGCCCGCGCGGCGTGCCACCCAAACCGGTGATGGTCATGAACAGGTCCCTTCTAGGGCAGGCGGGCGAACCAGAGCATCGAGGCCAGCGCCGCGAGCACCGCGAACGCCAGACCGACGCCGATGAAGCGGGCCGAGATGTCCTGCACCTCGGTCTGATATCCCACCGAGCTGCCGATGTCGGCGTAGGCCGCGCGCAGCTCGTCCGAGCTGCCCGCGGCGAAGTAGTTGCCGCCGGTGGCCTCGGCGACGGTCTGCAGCGTGCGCCCGTCGACCGGCACCGCCTGGCCGCCCTCGATGGTTCCGGACGGCGTCCCGAAGGAGATCGCGTCAACCGGCACCCCCAGCTCGGTGGCCAGCCCGGCCGCCTCGACCGGATCCCGGCCCGACGTGTTGGCACCGTCCGACAGCACGACCACCCGGGCGGGCGGAACGTCCTCGCCGGCCTGGGCGTCGAGACCACGGATCGCGTCCAGCGACGTGGCGATGGCGTCGCCGATCGCGGTGCCCGCATTGCCGGCCGCACCCTCGGCGAGCCTGTCGATGCCGGCGCCGAGCGCGGTCCGGTCGGTCACCGGCGGCACGAACACCGATGCCGAACCGGCGAACCCGACCAGGCCGACGTTGAACTCCTCCGGCAGCTCGGCGACGAACTCGTGCGCGGCCGCCTTCGCGGCGCCGAGCCGGTCCGGGGCGACGTCGTCGGCCAGCATCGACCGGGAGACGTCGACGGCGACCAGCACGGTCGCCCGTTCCCGCGGCACCTGCACCTCCGCCTGCGGTTGGGCGAAACCGGCCACCAGCAGCGCCAGCATGGCCAGGAACAGTCCGGCCGGCACGTGCCGGCGCCAGCCGGGCCGCTTCGGTGCGACCCGGTCGAGCAGCTTGAGATTGGTGAAACGTACGGCGTACCGGCTGCGGCGGCGCTGCACGATCACGTACGCGACCGCGAGAGCGGCGACCGCGAGCAGCAGCCAGAGCCGTTCCGGGGACAGCCAGGTCATGCGGAGACTCCTCCGGTCGAGGGGCGCCGGGCGGCCCGGCCGAGCCGGCGCTGGGCGTGCACGTGGCGGACGATGTCGGCGACCCAGTCCCGGTCGGTGCGCAGCGGCAGGTGGGCGGCGCCGGTCCGGCGGATCGCGGTGCTGATCGACGTCTGTTGCCGGCGGGCCGCGTCGGCGTACCGCTCCCGCAGCCGGCGGCTGGCGGTGGGCACCTCCCGCCGCCGTCCGGTCTCCGGATCCACCAGCGTGAGCAGGCCGACGTCCGGCAGCTCCTGCTCGCGGAGGTCGCCGACCTGCACGGCGAGCACCTGGTGTCGGGCGGCCAGCCGGCGCAGCGGCAGCTCCCAGGTGGGTGCGGCCGGGCCGAGCCCCGCGTCGTCCAGGCCGTCGAGGAAGTCCGAGACCACGACCACCAGGCCACGGTTGCGGGCGGCCCGGTGCAGGCCGTCGATCGCGCCGGCCAACGCGATCCCCTCGGTGCTCGTTCCGGCACGGGGCGCGGCGAGCAACGTTCGCAACAGACCCAACAAGGGGGTACGACCTACGCGTGCCGGAAACCGCCGGACCCCCACCGGGGTCACGAGGTGAGCGCCGAGCCGGTTCCCGGCGCCCGCGGTGAGGAAGCCGACCGCCGCCGTGGCAGCGACCGCCAGCTCCCGCTTCTCGAACTCGGCGGTCCCGAAGTCCATGCTGGCGGTGGCATCCACCAGCACCCAGGTGGCCAGTTCGCGGTCCGCGTCGACGGTGCGCACGTGCGGCACGGTGGTCCGCGCGGTCACCGCCCAGTCCATCCGGCGCACCTCGTCCTCGCCGGCCCGGTACTCCCGGCTGCCGGCCGGCTCACTGCCGGCGCCCGGCAGCAGCCCCAGGTACTGCCCTTGCAACAGCCCGTCCAGCCGCCGCGTGATGGTCAGCTCCAACCGCCGCAGCCGCCGCTCCGGCGCCAGCTCGTTGAGCGAAGCCCCCTCGTTCATGCGGCCACTCCCAGCCCCGCGCCGCTCTGCTGCTGATTGGGCGCGATCACTGGCGGGGCGACCGCCTCCAGGATGCGGTGCACGATGGACTCCGGCTGCACGCCGTCGGCGACCGCGTCGAACGCCAGCACCAGCCGGTGCGCCAGCACGTCCGGCGCGATGTCCACCAGGTCGGCCGGCAGCACGTAGTCGCGGCCCCGCAACAAAGCCAGCGCACGTGCCGCCGCGACCAGGCCGAGCGTGGCGCGCGGGCTCGCCCCGTACGCCAGCTGGTCCGCCATGTCGGTGAGGCCGAACCGGCCGGGATCGCGGGTCGCGGCAACCAGCCGGACCACGTACTCGGCCAGCGCGTGATGCACGAAGACGTCGCGGGCCCGGGTCTGCAGCGCGGCCAGCCGCGCCGGGTTGAGCACCCGCTCCGCGTGCGGCCGCCGGCCACCCATCCGGTAGAGGATGCCCAGCTCTTCCTGATCGCTGGGATAGCCGACGACGACCCGCATCAGGAACCGGTCACGTTGCGCCTCCGGCAGCTGATAGACGCCTTCGCTCTCGATCGGGTTCTGGGTGGCGAGCACCAGGAACGGCTGCGGTACGGCGTAGGTGCGGCCGCCGAGCGACACGTGCCCCTCGGCCATCACCTCCAGCAGCGCCGACTGCACCTTGGCCGGCGCCCGGTTGATCTCGTCGGCCAGCACCAGGTTCGCCATGATCGGGCCGAGCTCGACGTCGAAACTCTCCTTGCCGGCCCGGTAGATGCGGGTGCCGACGATGTCGGACGGCACCAGGTCCGGCGTGAACTGGATGCGGTGGGAGCTGCCGCCCACCGCGACCGCCAGGGTTTCCGCGGCGAGCGTCTTGGCCACCCCGGGCACCCCTTCGAGCAGGCAGTGCCCGCCGGCGAGCAGCGCGGTCATCAGCCGCTCGATCAGCCGGTCCTGCCCCACGATGACCTTCTTGACCTCGAACAGGGTCTGCTCGAGCATGCGCACGTCAGTGTCGGGCTCGATGTCAGTCATGAATCTCCCTAGCCGTGTGCCGATGGCGAAGGGCGGACGCCCGGGACGTCGGGGGAACCACCGAGCGCCCGCCCAGGCCATAAGGACACCAGGCGGCACCGAAAGCGGGACGAAGGACAACCTGGCAGGAGACTGACCGCAACCTGGGCGGTTGTTGGTCACCGGCCGCCCCGTGAGGGGGAACTGCGGTGATCCGGATGACAGCCGCCGCCCGCGTCGCGTTTACTCACATCGAGAACCTCCGATTCATCGACGACGCTGAAGGAGGACGCGATGAAGCGAACTGTGCACTGGCTGGCGGGCCCGGTGGTGGCGGGCACGGTGGCCGCCGCGGGCCTGGTCCTGGTGAACCCGCTGACCGACGCCGCAGCACGACCGCAGGGACCACGGGTCCGCAACGTCATCTTCATCAACGGTGACGGCATGGCGGCCGCCCACCGGGAGGCCGCCCGCCTCTATTACGCCGGCCTGGACGGCCAGCTCACCATGGACCGGCTGCCGGTCTCCGGGCAGCTCACCACCAGCCCGGACGACCCGGAGTCGGCGATCACCGACTCGGCTGCCGGGGCCAGCGCGTGGGCCACCGGCGAACGCACCTACAACGGCGCGATCAGCGTCGACGTCGACGGCAACCCGCTGCCGATCCTCGGCGCCCAGGCGAAGGCCGCCGGCAAGGCCACCGGCCTGGTCACCACCGCGCAGGTCACCGACGCCAGCCCGGCGGCGTTCTTCGCCAACTCCACCGACCGGGCGGCCCAGGACGACATCGCCCGGCAATATCTGGAAGCCTCGAAACCGGACGTCATCCTCGGCGGCGGCGAGGACTGGTGGTTGCCGGCCGGCACCCCGGGCGCGTTCCCCGACCAGCCCGCCGAGGACCCGGCCGAGGGCAGCCGCGGCACCAAGGGCAACCTGATCGCGCAGGCCCGCGCCGACGGCTACCAATACGTCACCACCCCCGCCCAGCTGGCCGCGGCCGGCCGGGGCAAGCTGCTCGGGCTCTTCGCCAACCAGGAGATGTTCCAGCAGCGCGAGGAGGGGCAGGGCGACATCTACGACCCCGTGGTCAGCCTCTCCACGATGGCCCGCAAAGCCCTCGACACCCTCTCCCGCGACCGCGACGGCTTCTTCCTCATGATCGAGGAGGAGGGCGTCGACGAGTTCGCGCACCGCAACAACGGCCGGCGCACACTGCAGACGATGGGGGAGCTGGACAAGGCGGTCGCGGTCGCCCGCGCCTACGCCGCCACCCACCGCGACACGCTGGTCGTGGTGACCGGCGACCACGAAACCGGCGGCCTGGCGGTCGAGGACGTCGACGCCGAGGACGAGTCCGGCACCGGCACGTCAGCCGAGGACGGCCCGTTCCCGGTCAAGGGCACCGACTTCGAGTTCTTTATCGACTGGACGACCACCGGTCACACCGGCGAGGACGTGCCGGTCACCGCGTACGGCCCGCTCGCCGAACGATTCACCGGCAAGCACCCGAACACGCACGTCTACGACGTGCTGGAGCCGGTGCTCACCCGGTAACCGACACGGCTCCCGTTGATCCGGTCGAGGTCGGCCTCGCGCAGGCCCCGGCCGGTGAAACGCTCGACCGCGAGCAGCCCCTTCTCCAGCCGGGCGACCGGCACGGCGAAGTCGAGGCCGGCCATGGCGACGGCTACCTCGGGCGGCGGCGACTCCCGTCCCCATGGCTCGAAGGCCGCCAGCAGCCGGCCGGCCTCCGCGAACGTCAGCTTCTTGTCGGCGTTGATGCTCCAGTACATGCTGGCCGCCCGGCCCCCGGCCGAGGCGGCCCGCACCACCTCGCCGTCGGCGCCCCGCCAGCCGTTGTGCTCCACGACCAGGACGGCGTCGCCGGCGTCCAGCACCGTCACCCACTGCCCGTCGAGCTGACGCAGGGCGAGGTCCTCCTCGATGTCGTCGACGAACTCCGGCCGTTCCGGGTCGGCGCCGAAGGCCCGCAGCACCTGCGCGACGGTGGAGCCGGTGACCACCGTGACGGTCGCCCCGGCCGTCAGCGAGCTGCGGTGCAGCCACCGGTACACGTGCTCGGGCGGCCGGGGTGGTTCGGTCTCGCCGCGCAGCCGGTGCCCGAGCCGGTCGGCGTGCCGGTGCACGACCTCCGGCGCGGCCGGCGCCGCCCAGACCGTCAGCTGATAGTCCTCCAGCCCGGCGTCGCCGTCGTCACGCCCGCGGGCGTGCACCCGCACCCGGTAGTCGCCGGGCCACGGCGGCGTCTGCCGGCGGAGCACCCCGTGGTCGCTGGGAGACACCGAGGCCAGGCCGGCGGCGGCTCGCCAGCTGACCTCGACGACCTCGTCCCAGATCGGCTCCACCTCGTCCGGCGGCCCGGCGAGCACCTCCAACTCGACCCGGACCTGACCGTGGGCGACCCCGGCGCGCACGACGACGCTGCCCTCGACCACCGCGACGAGGCCGTTCCCGCTGAAGTCGGCGTGCGTGGGCAGCGCGGTCTCGGTGAGGCCGAACCGGTGATCGGTCACGGTCACGGTTCCTGACGAACGGCGGGGCAGCCGGTAGTCCGCCCGCACCTTGGCAAGCAGCGCGTCCGCGTACACCGAAGGCATGTCTCTGGTCCGCAGCAGCAGTGTCGCGGCACCCAGGGCGAGGCCGACGGTGGCCGCGGCCCGGTCCACCTCGGCCGGCGGATCCGACTGATCGACCACCGCGCCGGCCACCGTCACCGCCAGAGCCAGGTGGGCGGCACCGTGCGCGGCGGCGATCGACGCCTCGTCCGTCGCGTCGGCGGCCAGGTGCGACGCCGCCGGGCCGGCCGCCGCCAGCTCCACGATCAACGCAGCGGTACGCTCCACCAGCCCCGGCCGCAGCCGATGCAGCAGCCCGGTCGCGGCGGCCGTCGCACTCTCCGTCCCGGCGGACGTCACGAACGCGAACCGGCTGGGCGGCGGCACCGGCAGCCCGGCCACCAGGTCCGGCGCACCGCTCCAGTCCGTCTCGGCGACCGTCAGCTCGAGCGCGCCGAGCAGCCGCTCGGCCGTCAGCGCGCCGAGATCACGCAGAGCGGCCAGGCACTCAGGCTCACCCCGGCCCGGCAGGTGGTCGCGCGGACCCCGCCCCGGATCGTCCGGCAGCGAGATTCGTCCCAGGACCGCCGCCGGGGCCGCGGGAATCCGGCGGAGGATGTGGGGCATCGTCGCGGCGGCGAAGGCCACCAGGCCCGAGACGTCGGCCGCTGATCCGGTCACAGCGGCCCCAGCACAGCGTGGGGATCGGCGTCCAGTGCCAGCGTCTCCAGCACGCGCAGGAGCTGACGTTCCTCGTACCGGAAATGCGACTCCATGATCGCCGCGATGCCCTCCAGATGCCGGTCCAGCTCGGCGGGCGGCGCCGCGCGGTCCACGGCGGCCCGCAGCCCGCCCAGCAGATGGCCGATCATCGAATGGTCCTGCCGCAGGTAGCGCAACGTGTCACGCAACTGCGGGTATTGCTCGGCGATCGCCGGGAACAGCTCCCGGTCCTCGCCCTCGTGGTGGGCGGTCAGCGCGGTGCAGAACCCGTGACAGAACAACAGCAGGTCCCGCGACGCTGAGCCGGCCGGCTCGCCGTCCGCGATGGCCTGCTGGGTCACGGCCAGGGCCGCGCGCAGCCGGTCGTGGACGCTGCGCAACTCTCGGCTCCAGGCGATCAGCCTGGTCTTCTCGCCACTCACCGGGGTTCAGGACGCCTGGGGCAGGATCTGCGCGACCTCCCAGACATTGCCCGCCGGGTCGGCGAAGGCAACCGTCCGGCGGCCCCACGGACGATCGGCCGGGCCGTTGAGGATGGTGACCCCGTGCTGCTTGAGCTCCTCGTGGACGGCATTCGCGTCCTCCACCGCGATCGTGGGAAGCAGGCGCGCACCGGCCTCCGGCACGGCCACCGGCCGCGGCTCCACAAGCGTCCCGGCGCGATCGGCCCGAAGAATGTTGATCATCAGATTCTCCAGCCGGACGACTGCCGAGGCGTCGTCGGCGTAGACGACCTCGAGCCCGAAGACGTTCTCGTAGAAGGCTCGCGTGGCGGCGAGGTCCTCGACGAAGAAAGTGATGACCTCTACCTTGTTCAGTCCCTTGATCACGCGTTCCTTCTCCCCGTTCGGTGGCGTCACCGGGCAGCCGGCGCCGGAGCCCTCCGGACGATGCCTGCCGTGTCGCCGGAGACTAGCGGAGCCATCGGTATCCGCGCATGCCCGATCGCATGCAACCTTTCGGCCCGCCGCGGAGTAGATGGGGTGAGCGATCGAGAGGGGGCGTGGTGGTCCGAGCCGACTGGGAAGACCAGTTCGTCGAATATTTCCGGGTACGAGCGCAACCACTGCGCCGGCTCGCCTATTCGCTGTGCGGCGACTGGCACACCGCCGAGGACCTCGTGCAGCTCACCTTCGTGCGGCTGTACCGGCGATGGCCGAGCATCCGTGACGAGTCGGTGGACGCCTACACGCGGCAGGTGGTGGTCAACGCGTTCCTGACGCATCGGCGTTCCCGGCGGCGTGAGTCGCTGATGGCCGACCCACCCGAGCGGGCGGCCGGCGGCGCCGACCCGGCCGAGGGCCTGGCGGTGCGGCGTGCGCTGGCCGATCTGGCGCCACGGCAGCGGGCCGCGGTGGTGCTGCGGTACCTGGAGGATCTGCCGGTCGCCGAGGTGGCCGCCCTGCTCGGGGTCACCGAGGGCACCGTGAAGAGCCAGACGGCGCGAGCCATCGAATCCATGCGCGGGGCGTTCCGTGGCGCCGCGCTCACCAGGGAGTAGGCGATGCAGGAAACGGACGTGCGGGACGTGTTGAAGGCGTACGCCAGTGCCGGCGAACCGGCGATGGGCCTGACCGCCGATGCGGTGCTGACAGCCGGCCGGCGCTCGCGCCGCGCCCGGCGGCTGGCGGGCTTCGCGGGGGCCGGGCTCGCGGCCGCGCTGGCCGGGGTCGGAGTGATCGTCGTGTCCGGTGGCGGTTCTACCGGCCCGGAATTCGCCGCGGCCGGCCCGTGTCCGGTCGGGCCCGGGTCCCGCCCGCCCGGAGTGATCGAGGCCGACCGGCCGCTCTCGCCGGAGCTGGTGGAATGGGCCGCGACGAGCTTGACCTGCCATCTCGGCGAGGCGGTGCCACTGATGCTGCCGGACGCGCGATATGCCCGGGTGCCGGGTGCGCCGGCCGGGCCCCTCGTGGGGTTCAGCCACGGTGGCGAACCGCCCTGGGGCAACCGGGTCGACGCGTTGGCCCTGATCCGCGACGCCGAGGGGACCGGTGACCTGACGGTCATGGTCGGGGTGGCCGACCGGGGAGCGGCAGCGCAGGCCGCGGCCGAATGCCGGCGCGAGAGGATCGCGAAATGTACGGTCCGGAGTGGGCCGGACAAGGAGACCGTGCTGCTGGGCACCGAGGCCGACAGCCTGCCCGCCGGGCAGCCGCGAAACTTCGTCGTGCGGGTCTTCCGGGGGCGCAGCGAGATCTACGTGCAGGCGTCGAACACGGATCGCCGAGCGGAGAGCGGCGCGACCCGGCCGGAACCCGTCCTCTCCGCGGAGCAGGCCGTCGAGCTGGCGCTCGCACCCGGGCTCTCCCTCTTCCCATAGGCACGCCCTTAAGGAGGAATTCAAGAAAAGAAAGTGTTATCCGGGGCCGGCGGGACCGCGGCCTGCAAGCTTTCCGATAACACTTTTCGACCCCGTTGAACAGGCGTTTTCCGGTGTGCATACTCCCCGCCGAACGCTTTCTCTCGAAGGGGTCGCAATGCCCACTCCAACGCGCGGCTCGCGGGGCCGCCGCCTCCTCACCCGGGCCGTCCTCGGTGTCGCCGTCACGTCGGCGCTCGCCGCGAGCGGCATCTACATCGCCAACGCCGGCGCCGCCGAGAGCCCGGTGCCGGGCGTCCTCGAGGCCGAGGCCTTCACCGCGCAGTCCGGCGCCCAGACCGAGGGCACCGGCGACACCGGCGGCGGCGAGAACGTCGGCTGGCTCGCCGACGGCGACTGGCTGCGCTACGACGGTGTGCGGATCGGCGCGCAGCTGTCCGCGCGGATCGCCTCGGACAACCCGGCCGGCGGCTCGATCGAGCTGCGTACCGGGTCGGCGACCGGCCCGCTGCTGGCCACGATCCCGGTGCGCGGCACCGGCGGCTGGCAGAAGTGGGCGACTGTCACCGCGACCGTCGCGAAGCCCCCGGCCGGCGAGCAGAAGCTGGTCGCGCTGGTGAAGAGCGGGGCGGCGGGCGACCTCGTCAACATCAACTGGTTCGGCCTCGGCACCCCGGGCCCGGAGGAGTCGCAAGGCCCGGCAAGCCCCGCACCGTCCGGCAAGCCCTCCGGCGCACCGCCGGCCGGCGGGTGGGTGAAGGTGGACCAGGCCCTCTGGGACCGGCAGCTCGCCGAGTTCGAGGCTCTGAAGCCCACCCCGGTCACCGGCGACGCGGTCAAGGTCCCCGAGTTCCACGTCAACTGCACGGTCGCCAAGGAGGCCCCCGACGACCCCATCGTCTTCCCCGGCCTCTCCGGCGCCTCGCACATGCACACGTTCTTCGGCCCGGACATCGTCACCGCGGACACCACCACCGAGGATCTGCTCGCCGCGGACTCCACCAGCTGCGAGACCCCCGGCGACAACTCCGCCTACTGGATGCCGCAGCTCACCCAGAACGGCAAGCCGGTGCCGCTGCACGGTTTCCGCATCTACTACGGCTCCCGGCTGAAGAACCCGGAAGCCACCAAGATCCTGCCGCCGGGCCTCGTGGCGATCGCCGGCGACGCGAAGCTCCAGGTGCCGACGCCGAAGAACTCCGGCGTCAACCAGTTCTGGTGCGCCGGCGCCGCCGAGATCGGCCGCAGCGCCGACGGCAACTGGCCGATCTGCGCCGAGGGCGGGCGGCTGATCATCCAGATCACCTTCCCGGACTGCTGGGACGGCAAGCACGTCGACTCGCCCGACCACAAGTCGCACCTCGGCCCGGCCGGACCGGACGGTACCTGCGCCGGCGGCAAGTTCCCGGTCGCCATCCCGTCGATCTCCGAGCTGTTCACCTACGAGTCGCGCGGCGGCGAGGGCCTGAAGCTCGCCTCCGGCCTGCCCTCGTCGGCCCACATGGACCTGATGAACGGCTGGGACCCGAAGGTGCTCGGCCCGCTGGTACGCACCTGCATCAACCAGGGCGTCAAATGCGGCACGACGCCGACCTTCGGCTGAGCTGAGCACGCCGGCCCCGCATTTCCGCGGGGCCGGCTCTGCTCCACCCCGCTGTCGTACGACCGAAGCACGCGCTTCGCCAACTCGTCGCCTGTTGTCCCACCAATGGTCCTCGCCCGTGACCGATGGTGATCGCTACGGTCAGCCCCGTGGGCGGGATGGTGAGTTGACAACTCTCGACAGTCGGACGGCCGGGACCCGGCTGGTGGCGGGACAGTGGCTCGGGGTCGTGGGCAGCGGGCTCGTCGTCGTGGGTGGCGCGTTCGTCGGCGTCGGCCCGGCCGGCGGCACCACGCAGCTCCCGGACACCGCCGGCGCTGCCGTCTTCTGGCCGGCCGCGGTGGCCTATCTCGGGATGACGTCGCTGCTGCTCGGCTGGTACGCGCTGCGTCACGCCCCGGTGCGCGAGCTGATCCGGGCGGCAGCCCTGTGGACGGTCCCGCTACTGCTGACCGGACCGATCTTCAGCCGCGACGTCTACAGCTACCTCGCGCAGGGTGCCATGACCGTGCTCGGGCTCGACCCGTACCAGCACGGCCCGGCCGCGCTCGGCGGCGAACTGGCCGCCGACGTGCCGCCGATCTGGCAGGACACACCGGCACCGTACGGCCCGGTGTTCCTCGGCCTGGCCGGCGCCGTCACCGCCGTGACCCAGCAGGAGCTCTGGCCGGGACTGATCGGCATGCGTCTGCTCGCGCTCGCCGGCGTCGCCCTGATGGCCGCGGCCGTGCACTCGATCGCCCGGCAGTGCGGGGTCGACCCGGCCGCCGCCCTCTGGCTCGGTGTGCTCAACCCGCTCGTGCTGCTGCACCTGGTGGCCGACGCCCACAACGAGGCGATGATGCTCGGCCTGATGTGCGCCGGCCTCGCCCTCGCCCTGCGCCACCGTCCGCTGGCCGGTGCCGTGCTGATCACCCTGGCCGGCCTTGTCAAAGGCCCCGCGCTGCTCGCCCTGGCGTTCCTCGCCGTCCTGTGGGCACGCCGCCTCCCCGGCCGCTTCAGCCCGCCACCCGGCCGTGCCGGGTGGTTGCCCGGGCGGGCGGGGTGGCTGCGCGCCGCCGGGGCCACCGCGCTGACCGCCGCCATCACCGCGGCCACCGTCACCGCCCTCACCGGCACCGGCTTCGGCTGGATCCCGGCCCTGCGGACCCCGACGCTGGCCCGCACCTGGATGTCGATCACCACGGACGTGGGATCGCTGCTGGGCCACCTGCTGCAAGGCGCGGGCGTGGCCACTGCCGACACCGTCAGGCACGCCGTCTGGCTCGCCGGTCTCGCCGCGGCCGGCGTCATCTGCCTGTTCCTGCTCCGCCTGAGCGACGAGCTGGGAGTGGTGGCGGCCCTCGGCCTGAGCCTCACGGCGCTGGTGGTGCTCAGCCCCGTGGTCCACGTCTGGTACCTGCTCTGGGGCATCGTCCCGCTGGCCGCCGCCGGTTCACCCCGGGCCCGCCGGATCGCCGCGCTCGCCTCACCGGTCCTGGTGCTGGTCGCGCCCCCGAACGGCGCCGCCCCCGGCCCGCACCTGGTGCTGGGCGCGGCGCTCGGCGCCGCCACCGCCGTGGCGGCCTACGGTCTGGCCGCGCACGCCCGCACATGGGACCGTCTCGCCTGGGACCGCGGCTGACCTCTCGATCCGGTGCGCGCTTCGAGGGCCATGCCGCGGTGGGGCCCGGCGGTCAGTCCACCTCCCGGCCGCGCAGCAGGAGGGCGCCGACTGCCGCGCTGAGCAACTGGCAGGCGGCGACAGCGATCAGCAGCGCGGCCGCACCCTGCGCGGCGAACAGGCCGCTGGCCGCGGCACCCGCCGCGGCCGCGGTGACCTTGATGCCGGCGCCGAGCGTGAAGACCTGGGTGCGGGCGGACGGCGGCGCCTCCCGGTTGCGGATCGCGAACAGCGTCACGGTCACCGGTGAGCTGAACAGGCCGGCCAGCGCGAACAGCACCGCTAGCAGCCACACCGGCGGCAACAGGGCGGTCAGCAGGAACGGCAGGCTCATCACCGCCACGCAGACCAGCATGACCAGCTCCGGCCGGCGATGGATCACCGTCAACCGGGTGCAGACGAGCGAGCCGACGACGCCGCCGGCCGCGGTGATCGACATGATCAGGCCGGTCAGCGCCGGCTCGTCCTTGTCGGCGGCGACCAGCGCGGCGGCCAGCGGCAGCGCGCCGAAACCGATCTGGCTCAGCCCGGAGGCCACGGTCACCGCCCCGAGCCGGCGGCGGCGCACCATCACGGTCAGCCCGGCCGCCAGGGTGGTGCGCAACGGCTGCGGTTCCTTCGGCTCGCGCGGGGGCAGCGGCAGCGTGGCGAACAGGACGGCGCCGATCACCACGAAACCGCCCAGCACGACCATCGACCAGGCGGCGCCGGCATATCCGGCCACCAGGGCGGCGATCGCCGGGCCGACGATGCCCGCGGCGCCGTACGTGGCGGCGTCCAGCCCGAGCGCCCGGGACAACGTGGCCGGGGTCAGCTCACTGAGCAGGCTGCTCAGGCCGCCGAGAAGCAGCGGCGCCAACGAGCCCGCGACGATCAGGACCGTGGCCGCCGCCCACGCGTTGCGCCCGATGAGTGCGGCTGAGGTGACCATGGCTACGGCGTACGTCAGAAAAGCGATCACATAGAGCGCCCGCCGGCGCCGGACCACGTCGGCGGCCGCGCCCGCAAGCGGGCCGACCAGGACGTGCGGCACCATGAGGGCGGCCACCAGCAGGCCGCCGAGGGCGGCGTCGTCCGCCCGTTCCAGCGCCAGCAGCACGATCGACACCCGGGCGCCCTCGTCGGCCAGCCGGGCGCCGGTCGCAGCCGCCAGATATCGCGTCAGGACCCGCGTCTCGGACGCCGGCTTCAGCGCAGTAGTGCTCATCCAGGCAACCCCCGCCGCGAGCGTAATGACAGCACCGCAGCTCGCCAGTTACCCAGGCCACACCCACCCAAGCCCGCGTGTGAACTTCGGGTCCGCTCCGCACCCCACCTTCACACGCAGTGGTCGCGGCCCGCGTGTGTGAAGTTCGGGTCCGCTCCGCACCCGAACTTCACACGCAGTGGTCGGGGCGCGCGTGTGAACTTCGGGCCCGCTCCGCACCGCACCTTCACACACGCCGGGTTGTCGAGGGAGCGTGTGAAGTTCGGGTGCGCAGCGAACCCGAACTTCACACGCTGGGGGCTACGGGAGTTCGGAAGGGCGGTGAGTCGTGGTCTTGCCGCCCGCATGCACGGTCACGGTGAGCGTGTCGACCTCACCGCCCTCCGGTCCCGGCCACCACGCCGCCCACCAGCCGGACTTCACGCTGGCCCGGACGGTACGCCCGCTGTCCGTGTGCACCTCGACCGCGGTGACCCCCGGATCGGCCAGCCCCACGATGTTCGACCACTGGTCGTCACCCTCACCCAGCGAGCTCATCGTCTGCAGGTCGATCATCGACCCGCTCGGCAGTGTGGGCGTGAACGAAGCACTGGCCAGGCCCATCGTCGCGAACGCCTCGCCGTCGATGCCCAGGCACTCCTTCAGGTCACCGCCGGTGCGCAGGATCAGCATGGTGGCCTTGCCGCGCTGCTCGGCGAGCAGCACGTCCGCCGCGGTGGGCTTCGTGGTCCCGCCGGCGCAGGCCGCCGCCTCCGCGAGGACCTGGTCGCCGGTGCGTGCGGTCGGCATCGCCGTCCAGGACGCCACCGCCTGTTCCGCCGCGCCCGGCACCAGGGCCGGGATCGTGACCGCACCCACCGCACCGGCCGCGACTGCCGCCACGCCGACTGTCACCCAGCGCCGCCGGACGGCGTGCGCGGTCCGCGGTTCGACGGCACCGGCCATCGTGCGCTCGACGAACGCCTCCGAACGCGCCCGTTCGACGGCCGTCGGCTCCCGGTCGCGTGCCGGGTCGAGAACGGCGAGCCGGTCCAGGTCCTTCATGCTTTCGTCCACGACTGCTCCTCGAGGGTGTGGGGGAGGGCGGGAGAGGGTTCCAGAGCGGCCTGCAGGCGTTGCCGGGCCCGGGTGAGCCGCATCGCGAACGTTGAGCGCCGGCAGCCCAGCACGGTGGCCGCCTGCTCGGCGGTCAGGCCGTCGAAGGCGACCAGCGCGAGCGTCTCGCGGTCGGCCGGGCTCAGGGCACGCCAGGCGCGTTCCAGGTCGAGGCGGGCCGCGGTGCCGGCGTTGTCGTCCGGCGCGTGGTGGTTCTCGAAGGCTCCCAGGCGTACGTCCAGTGCCCGGCGCCGTAGCCAGCCGCGGGTCCGGTTCGCCATGGTCCTGCGGGCCACCGCGAACAGCCAGGGCCGGGTGTCCTCGGGAAGCTCCTCGAAGCGCCGCCAGGCGGTCAGGAAGACGGTCGACACGATGTCCTCGGCGTCGTCCGCCGGGACCCGGCGTTCGACGAACCGCAGCAGGTCGGCGAACGTCTCCCTGTGCAGGGCCCGGAACCGCTCCTCGGCGGCGGGCCCCCTCATCTCGGTGTTCCTCGGTGCTTCATGACCCACACCTGTCCGGCCCCGGCGAAACTGTCACAGGGCGCCGCGAACTATTTTCGCGACCGGCCGCCGGCGGCGCAGCCGAACCGCGCATCCGAGCCGAGCGCCGACCTGCTCGCCTGCTCCCGCACGTGCCCGGCGTCGAGGTCACCGGCGCCCACGTCGGGGCGCAAGAACGCTGACCCGGGGCGGCAGAGGTCAGGCCAGTGGAAGGCGAACCGGCCCCGGCGCGCGAGCGCCGGGGCCAGGCAGTGCCGGTGACTGTCAGGCCGGGAACTCCAGGACGGCCTGGACCTCCTGACGGCGCCGGGAGCCCAGGTCCTCCAGCAGGGCCGGGGCCTCGTCGAACGGTACGACCGCGGTGATCATGTGGCGGCGGACCGCCTCGCCGTCGCGGCGCAGCAGGTCGATGGTCGCGGCGGACAGCCGTTCGCGGTCCCAGGTGGCACCCAGGCCGCGCGGCACCCGGCCGATCTGGGCGCACCGGATCGCCAGGCCGTTGTGGTGGAACTCGGCGCCGAGCCTCACCTCGTCCGCACCGCCCTGATAGAAGGCCAGGTCGATGACGGTGCCCTGCGGGCGCAGCAGGCGCAGCGCCAGATGCAGGGCGGACGCCTGTCCACGGCACTGGAAGACGACGTCGGCGCCCCGGTCGTCGGCGGTGTGCCGCCAGGCGGTCTTCAGCGTGACCGCGGCGTCGCCGGCCTCCGGGTCCAGCGTCGCCAGTCCCAGCGCTTCGGCGATCGCGCGGCGCTGCGCGGTGGGGTCGACGACCGTCACCGACGCGGCGCCGTGGGCCCGGGCGAACAGCGCGGTGAGCAGGCCCACCACGCCGGCGCCGATGACCGCGACCCGATGCCCCTCGACACCGTCGCCGAGCCGGTGCACGTTGGCACCGTGCAGGTCGGCGGCGGCGTGCAGCAGGCCGTTGGCGCAGATCGGGCCCATGTGTGCGACATAGATGCCGAGGATCGGATCGAGGTCGGCGGGCAGGGTGACCACCCGGTCGCGCAGCGGGTCACCGGTCCAGCCGGTGCGGTGACCGTAGGTCATCGCCACGACGTCGCCCTCCGCGACCGCCGGGGTGTCGCTGCGCTCGACCCGGCCGACCTCCATGTAGCCGAGCCGGGTCACCGGGTACGGGTCGGCGGGCGCGCCGCCGAACAGCCCGAGCACCGGGTCGAAGCCTTCGTGCAGCGCCGGGTTGGTGCCCTTGACGTAGCTCAGCTCGGTGCCGGCCGAGACGCCGCTGAACAGGGTGCGGACCCGGAACGGTCCGGGCGCCTCCGGTTCTTCGACGATCTCCAGCTTGCCCGGCTCGGTGACCACCAGGTTGCGGTCAGACATGTGGCACCGCCACCGGGCGGCCGACCGCGGCCGATTCGGCCACGGCGGAGGCCAGGGCGTGGGTGCGCAGCGCCTCGGCGTACGGGGCGCGCACGTCGTCGCCTTCGCCGCGGACCGCCGTGATGAACGCCCGGTCGACGGCCACCCGGGCGGCGTCCGGGTCGGTGTCCACGCTCCATTCGCCGTCGCCGTCGCGGACGGTCAGCCGGTCCTCGGTGATCGCCAGGGCCAGGCCGTCCGCGTAGATCTCCAGGCCGGCCCGCTGCTTCCAGCCGAGCACGCAGGTCGCGGCCAGGGTGCCGACCGCGCCGCCGGCGAACCGCAGCGAGGCCGCGGTCGCGCCGTCGATGTCGGCGCCGTCGACCGCGGGGGGTGTGCCGTTGCCCATCGCGCTCACCTCGGTCACCTCGCCGATGAGGTACCGGGCCAGGTCGAGCACGTGTGCCGCCTGCTCGACGACCGGCCCGCCCGAGCGGTCCCGCTGCGGCCACCACGCCACCGGCGGCACCTTGTCGAGCCAGGCGCCGGTCACCAGCCGGATCGGGCGGTCGCCGAGAACCTCACGGGCCCGCTCGACGACCGAGCTGTAGCGCCAGTGGTGGCCCACTCCGGTCAGCAGCCGCCGGTCGGCGATCAGCCGAGCCGTATCGCGTGCTTTTTCCAATTTGATCTCTATGGGCTTTTCCACGAATAGCGGGATCCCAGCCTCGATCACCGCCCGCTCCGCAGGCCCGTGAGCGAACGGCGGCACGCACACGTAGACCGCATCCACGCCCTCGCCGAGCAGAGCCGCCACGTCCGGCGGAACGCTCGCGCCGTGCTCGTCGGCGAGCTTGCGGGCCGCCTCCGGCGCCACGTCCGTCACGGCCACCACCTGCACGTCCGGTAATCCGGACAGCACCCGTGCGTGCCGCTGGGCGACCCCGCCCGCGCCTACCAACCCGACCCTTGTCGCCGGCATCCGGCCTCCTGTCGTCGATCGACGGTTTCCGGGCCGTGATCTTCTCCGCTTCGGGTGCGGCGAAACATCGGACAGGGTTTCTGTCGATCTTCTTAACCCGCAGGAAAGATTGGTCTCGTCCCCTAGGGGCAACAACGCGTCCGCCAGTCGTCACCGATCTTGGGGGGTTCGCTGATGCAGCTTTCACCGCCGGCCATCGTCGAAGCGTGGACCACGTACCGCACCGGTAACGCGACGCAATGGACAGCGCGCCAGCTTGCACAGGCCAAACGCGGGGACCGCGTCAGCGTGGTCATTCCGGCACGCAACGAACAGGAGACCGTCGGCGCCATCGTCACCGCCATCCGGCGACACCTCATCCATGAGGTGCCGCTGGTGGACGAGATAGTGGTGGTCAACTCGCGCTCCACCGACGCCACCGTCGAGGTGGCCCGGGCCGCCGGCGCCCGCGTCGTCGACCAGGACGACATGACCCGCGGCCTGCCGCGGATGGAGGGCAAGGGCGACGCGCTCTGGGCCGGCCTGGCGGCCAGCACCGGTGACGTCGTCGCGTTCGTCGACGGCGACCTGCGCGACTTCTCCACGGCGTTCGTCACCGGCCTGCTCGGGCCGCTGCTCACCGATCGGTCGGTGGAGTTCGTCAAGGGCTTCTACCACCGCCCGCTGGTCGGCGCGTCCGGCGTCGAGGCGGACGGCGGCGGCCGGGTCACCGAGATCAGCGCTCGTCCGCTGCTCAACCTCTTCTGGCCCGAGCTGGCCGGCTTCGTCCAGCCGCTGGCGGGGGAGTACGCGGGCCGCCGCACCACCCTGGAGCGCATCCCGTTCGTCTCCGGGTACGGCGTCGAGATCGCCATGCTGATCGACCTGCTCGACCTCGTCGGCCTGGACGCCCTCGCCCAGGTGGACCTCGGCGAGCGCCACCACCGGCACCAGAGCCTGGACGCGCTGGGCCGGATGTCGGCGCAGATCATGGTGACCGCGTGGAGCCGGCTGTACCGGCGCGGCCTGGTCACCGAGCCGCTGCCGCCGACCACGGTGCTCACCCAGTTCAGCCGTGGCGGCACCGACCCGCTGCCGGCCCTCAACCGCCAGATCGACGTGGCGGACGTGCGCGTGGACGAGCGGCCGCCGCTCGCCACGGTGGCCCGCCCGGTGGCGGTGCCCGCCGTATGAAGGTGCTGATGAACGCGGGGCCGTGGCTGTCGGTCCCGCCCCGGGGGTACGGCGGAATCGAGAACGTCATCGCCACGCTGGTGCCCTCGTTGCGCGAGCTCGGTGTCGAGGTGGTTCTGGCGACCGTCGGGGACAGCGACCTGCCGGTCGAGGAACGGCTCGCGCTCTATCCCACCGGCCAGTTCCCGCTGCTGCAGAGGCCGTACAACCAGGTCTGCGGGGTGGTCCCGGCCCACCAGCACGCGGTGGTCCGCAGGCTCGCCGACGGCGACATCGACCTGGTGCACGACCACGTCGAGGCGGCCGGCCTGACCATGCTGGCCGGGCTCGGCGCGGACGCACCGCCGGGACTGCACACCCTGCACTGGGACCTGCGCAAGCACCCCGAGCTGTACGGCACGATCGACGGCGGCCCGCGGGTGCGGGTCAACGGGGTGTCGGCCGACCAGCTCACCCACGCGCCGCAGGCCCTGCGCGACCACGCCATCGGGCACGTGCACCTGGCCACCCCGCTGGCCGACGGCGCCGGCGACCGCCCGGCCACCGAGAAGCAGCCGTACGCCGTGGTGCTCGGCCGGATCACGCCGGGCAAGGGCCAGGACCTCGCCGCGGAGCTCGCCCACAAGGCCGGGTTCGACCTGGTGCTGGCCGGGCCGGTCGGGCCGTACCAGCAGCCCGCCGACCTGGCGAGGGCCGACCCGCAGAACCCGGACGTCCGGTTCTGGCTGGAGAAGGTGGCACCGCACGTTGACGGCCGCCGGGTCCGCTGGATCGGCACGGTGGCCGGTGTGCAACGCGACGCGCTGGTGGCCTCGGCCCAGGTGGCGCTCTTCCCGTTGCGCTGGAACGAGCCGGGCGGCACCGCGGTGGTGGAGTCCTTGGCGCTGGGCACGCCGGTGGTCGGGATCGCCCGGGGATGCCTGCCGGAGCTGGTGGAGCACGGGCGCACCGGGCTGATCACCACCGTCGAGGAGGAGCTCGGGGACCTCGTGCACGCCGCCCGCGAGATCGACGAGCGGGAGTGCCGGGCGGAGGCGGCCCGCCGTTTCACCCCGGCGGTGATGGCCGAGGCGTACCTCGCCCTCTACGAGAAGATGACCGCGGCGGCGTAGACGTGTCGGGGGCCGGGCTCTCCGGCCGGCCCCCGGACCCTCACCGGGATCTCCCGGATGTCGCCGGAGGTGGAAGTCCGAAAGGCTCTGTTCGCGACCTTGCCCCTTCGCGGAACGGAGAGTCCCATGACGAAGGCACGACCACGGTTGCCGGTGTTGGTGGTGGCCGCCCTCGGTGTGCTTGCCACGACTGTCGGCGCGGCTCCCGCCTCCGCCCGCAGCGATCCGGCGCTTCCCGCCCTGAACGCGGACCTGCTCGGCCGGGCCATCAGTGGGCTGCCCGACGCGACAGTGACCGGCGCCCACGTCGCGATCCGGGGATCGGCCGGTCGCTGGTCGGGGGTCTCGGGCGTGGCGGATGCCGGGACCGGCGCGCCGGTGCCCGCCGACGGGCGTTACCGCATCGCCAGCGTGACGAAGGCCTTCACCGCCGTCCTCACGTTGCAGCTCGCGGCCGAACGGCGCCTCGGCCTGGACGAGACCGTCCAGCATCACCTGCCCGGCACACTTCCGGCCGACTATCCGCCGATCACCGTCGGTCAGCTGCTCAACCACACCAGCGGGTTGCCGTCCTCGCGGGTCGACGAGGGCAACGCGGATCCGCGGTGGTTCGTCGAGCACCGGCTCGACCACTGGACGCCGCAGCAGGTGATCGACTCCGCCGTCGCGCAGCCGATCACCTTCACCCCGGGCACCGAGCAGCAGTACAACGGGGTCAACTACTTCCTCGCCGGGCTGATCGTGGAGAAGGTCAGCCGCCGGTCGTACGCCGCGGAACTGCACCGAAGGATCTTGGTCCCGCTCGGTCTGCGCGACACCAGCCTGCCGGCGCCCGGTGACGTCGGTATCCGTGGGCCGCACGCGCGCGGCTACGTCACTGTGGACGACGTTCTCGTCGACGTCACCGAGCAGAGCCCGTGGGGGTGGGCGGAGAGCGGCCTGATCTCCAGCAACGCCGACCTCACCCGGTTCATGTCGGCGCTGCTGCGGGGCAGGCTGCTGCCGAAGGCACAGCTCGCCGAGATGTTCACGCTGCCGGACGTGCCGTACACCGGTGGCGGCAACTGCCGGATCGGCCCGCGTCCCGGCCGGGCCTGTTTCAGCGCGGGTATCCAGTCCACGACGTTTCCGAACGGGGTCACGGTGTGGGGCAAGAGCGGGTCGGTGCCCGGCTACACCACCGGGGTCTTCGCCACCCGGGACCTGGCCCGGACACTGACGGCGAGCCTGAACCCGACCGGCAACCGGGACGGCAGCGAGACGCCGTACGTCCAGAACGTCGCTGCCGCGGCCTTCGACCCGTCGCTGTTCGTGCCCGTCCGCTGAACGGCCGCTGCTCGTGCCGGATCGACCGGCACGAGCAGCGGGACGTTCCGTTAGCGGCTCGCGCCGACCGGTTCCGGCAGGGCCGGCGGTTCCTCCGGCACGGTGTCGCGCAGCCGGTCGCCCTCCACGTCCACGTTCGGCAGCAGCCGGTCCAGCCAGCGGGGGATCGCCCACGCGCGCCGGCCGAGCAGCGCCATCGCCGCCGGCACGATCGTCATCCGGACCACGAACGCGTCGAGCAGGATGGCCGCGGCCAGCGCGAACCCGATCGACTTGATCAGCGGGTCCGGTGCCAGGACGAACCCGGCGAAGACGCTGATCATGATGATCGCGGCGGCGGTGACCACCCGGGCGCTGTGTGCGTAACCGACGATGACGGCCCGGGTCGGCGGCGCACCGTGCACGTGCTCCTCGCGCATCCGGCTGACCAGGAACACCTCGTAGTCCATCGCCAGGCCGAACACGATGCCGATCAGGATCACCGGCAGCAGGCTGACGATCGGGCCGGTCTGGTCCACCCCGATCAGGCCGGCCAGCCAGCCCCACTGGAAGACCGCCACCACGGCGCCGAACGTGGCGGCCACCGACAGCAGGAACCCGGCGATCGCCTTGAGCGGCACCAGCACCGAGCGGAACAACACGGTGAGCAGCAAAAAGGCGAGAAGAACGATGACACCGAGGTACGGCAGAAGCGCATCGCCCATCTTCGCGGCGATGTCGATGGTGACCGCCGTGGTGCCGGTGACCGACAGATCCGCGCCGGTGCCGGCCCGCAGTCCCGCGTCCGCGTCCCGGATCGCGTGCACCAGGTCGGTGGTCTCGGCACTGTCCGGCGCGCCGGCCGGGACGACCTGGAGCATCGCGGTGTCGCCGGCCGGGTTGAACGCCGGCGGGCTGACCGACACCACACCGGGCAGCGCGGTGATCGTGTCGGCCGCGGCGGTCGCCGCCGCCTTCGGGTCGGAGCTGCCGGCGGCGTCCACGACCACCAGCAGCGGCCCGTTGTAGCCGGCCCCGAATCCATCGGTGACCAGGTCGTACGCCTGCCGTTGGGTGGTGTCCGGCGCGGCCATGTTGTCGCCGGGCAGGCCCAGACGCAGATCGATCGCGGGCACGGCGATCAGCCCCAGCGCGGCGACCGCGGTCACCAGCGTCAGCACCGGCCGCCGGGTGATCGCCCCGGCCCACCGCTGGCTCAACGTCGGCCGGTCGCCGTCCGCCTCGATGTCGCGGGTGCGCCCGCCGCGCCCGGTGATCCGCCGCCCGGCGAATCCGACCAGCGCCGGGAGCAGGGTGAGCGCGATCAGCACGGCCACCGCGACCGCGCCGGCCGCGGCCAGGCCCATCTCGGTGAGCACCGGGATGTTCACCACAGCCAGCGCGGTCAGTGCGACGAGCACGGTGAGCCCGGCGAACGTGACCGCCGATCCGGCGGTGCCGACCGCGCGCCCGGCCGCCTCCGCGCCGGTCCGGCCCACGGCCAACTCGTGCCGGTAACGGGACACGATGAACAGCGCGTAGTCGATGCTGACCGCGATGCCCAGCATCAGCGCCAGCGTCGACGTGCTGCTGCTCAGGTCGAGGAACCCGGACGCCAGCTGGATGCCGGCCATCGTGGTGGCCACCCCGAGGAACGCGGTGAGCAGCGGCAGCCCGGCCGCGACGAGCGAGCCGAAGGTGATGGTCAGGACCACCGCGGCGACGCCGAAGCCGATCACCTCGCTGAGACCCTGCTCCGGTTCCGTCTGCAGGGCGTCACCGCCGGCTTCCACGGTCAGCCAGGCGTCGCGGCCGGTCTCCACGGCGGCCAGCAGGGCCTCCCGGTCGGCGTCCTCGATCTCGCCGGCCGGCACGCGGAAGGCGACCCGGGCGTACGCGATGGTCTGCTCGGTGTTGATCGTGCCGCGCAGCGGATCGCTCACCTCGGCCACCCGCGGCCCGGTCCGCAGCGCCGCGACGGTGCGGTCCACCACGGCCCGGTTGTCCGGGTCGGTGAGCTTCTCGCCGGCCGGCGCGGCGAACACCACCCGGGCTTCGGCGCTGCCCGCCGGGGACTCGCCGAAACGCTCGTCCAGCAGGTCCAGGGCCTGTTGCGCCTCGGTGCCGGGAATGGTGAAGTCGTTGGAGGTCGGCCCGGACATCGTGGCGGCGCCCACGCCGAGCAGCCCCAGCATCGCGAGCCAGATCGCGAGGACCAGCTTGCGCCGGTGGAAGCTGAGCCGGCCGAGCCGGTACAGATAGGACGCCATCGCAAACTCCCGAGCAGCCGGTGAAAAGGTCTGCTTCACCGTTGCGAATTCCGGGCCGGAAGTCGTCGTCCAGGTGTAGGCAGCCGCGTACCGCGGTTGCGGTACCCGTGGTCGCGGGCGTACCACGACGAGACGACGCCACCGATCGACGGCCCGCGTAGGGTCGGCGGTGATGGAGACGACCGAGGGGCACCTGTTCGGGCGCTGGCGGGTGATCGCCGAGCGCCCCCTGCTGGTGGACTTCCTGCTCGCGCTGGTGCTGGCCGCCGCCGTGTTGAAGGCGGCGTTGCCCGAGTCCAGCCACCGGCCGACCGGCTGGGACGTGGCCATCGCGGTGGTGGCGTTCGTGGCGGTGATGGGCCGCCGCCGCCGGCCGATGCTCGCGCTCGCCATCGCCACCACGGCCACCGCCGCCGCCGTGGTGCAGGAGGTCCGCAACCCGGGCCTGATCGTGGCGCTGGGCGTCATCACCTATTCGATCGCCGCGCACACCGACCGGCGCCGCGGCTGGACGTGCGCGGTGGCCGCGTCCTCGGTCGTCTATCTGACCGTGGTGCTGCTCAACCGGGACGCATGGCTGCGCGCCGACGTCCTCGGTGTGTTCGCGTGGGTCTTCCTGGCCGCCGCGGTGGGCGACGCGGCCCGCACGCATCGGGCGTACGTCCGGGAGGTGGAGCAACGGGCCCGGCGTGCCGAGCAGAGCCGCGAGGACGAGGCCCGCCGCCGGGTCACCGAGGAGCGGCTGCGCATCGCCCGGGAGCTGCACGACGTGGTGGCGCATCACATCGCGGTGATCAACGTGCAGGCCGGCGCGGCCGCCCACATCCTCGAACGCCGGCCCGAGCAGGTGGCGCCCGCGCTGACCCACATCCGGGAGGCGTCGAACAGCGTGCTGTCCGAGATCCAGTCCGTGGTGGGCGTGCTGCGCACCGCGGACGAGCCCGCCGACACCGAGCCGGCACCCGGCCTGGGCCGGCTGCCCGACCTGCTGTCCGGGCTGGCGGCGGCCGGCTTCACGGTGGAGTTCCAGCAGTTCGGCGTTGCGGGGGAGCTGCCGGCGCTGGCCGACCTGGCGGCGTACCGGATCGCTCAGGAGGCGCTGACGAACGCGTACAAGCACGGCGCCGGCCCGGCCCGGCTCACCGTCCGGCACACCCCGGCCGCGGTCGAGATCGAGGTGGTCAACGCGCTGCCCGCGGGCGGGCCGGCGGCGGGTTCGGGCTACGGACTGCTGGGCATGCGGGAGCGCGCGGCGTCCGCGGGCGGCACCCTGACCACGGGCGTCGCCGGCGCCGACTTCCGGGTCCACGCGGTGCTGCCGGCCGGTGCGCCGGCGCCCGCGGCGGGTTGCGGCTCCCGGCCGCGCGACCGGGCCCGTGCCGCCGGAGCGCTGCACGGCATCGTGACCGGCCACATGGCGTCGATCAACGAGCAGGCGCGTGCCGCCCTGCGCCTGCTCGACCAGCCGGAACTGATGATGGCCCCGCCGCTCGAGGTGCCCTCTGTGGCGCGCCTGCTCCGCGGCGACGGCGAACCCGCCGGTTCGGAGCGGCTGCCCGAGCTGCTGGCGGAACTGGCCGCCGCCGGGATCGCTGTGGAACTCCAGGTGCACGGGGAGCCCGCGGCGTACCGCATCGTCGGCGCCGCCGAAACCGGCGCGCAGCGCAACGACGGCCGCGCCGTCCGGCTGATCGTGCGGCCCGCGTGACCATCCGCGTGCTGCTCGCCGACGACCAGGCCCTGATCCGGGCCGGCTTCCGCATGATCATCGACTCGGAGCCGGGCTTCGAGGTGGTGGCCGAGGCCGCCGACGGCCGCGAGGCGCTCGACCTGGCCCGGTCGACCTGCGCCGACGTGATCCTGATGGACATCCGGATGCCGCACATGGACGGCATCGAAGCGACCCGGCGGATCGGCGCGGACGACGACCTGGCCGGGGTGCGGGTGCTCGTGCTGACCACGTTCGAGAACGACGACAACGTGGTGCTGGCGTTGCAGGCCGGCGCCAGCGGCTTCCTCGGCAAGAGCGTGGCGCCGTCGGACCTGCTGCACGCCATCCGGGTGGTGGCCTCCGGCGAGGCGCTGCTGTCGCCACGGGCCACCCGGGCCCTGGTCGGCCGCTTCCTGGACCACCTCCGCCCGGAGGCACCGCCCCCGCCGGCGCTGGACGCGCTCACCGACCGGGAGCTGGAGGTGCTGGGCCTGGTCGCGCACGGGCTGTCCAACACCGACATCGCGAGCCGCCTCCACGTGTCGCCGCTGACGGCGAAGACCCACATCAACCGGACGATGACCAAACTGGGCGTACGGGACCGCGCTCAGCTCGTGGTCATCGCGTACCAGTGCGGCCTGGTCCGGCCCGGCGACGTCCTGCCGCGGGGCTGACCGGGGCCGGGCAACGCTGGCACACTGGCGCACATGGTCGACTGGTACGCGCGAGCCGAAGTGGACAGCGACGTCATCCGGATCTCGGAACCGCACGTCAACGAGTGGGTGTCGGCGAACTTCTGGTGGTTGCGCGGCAACGACCGGGACATCGTGATCGATGCCGGGCTCGGCGTCGTCGCCCTGCGCGAGGCGGTCCCGGGCCTGTTCGAGCGCGATCCGATGGTCCTGCTCACCCACGCACACCTGGATCACGTCGGTGGGGCTGCCGAGTTCGGTGACCGGGCCGCCCACCCCGCCGAGGCGGACCTGCTGGCGTCGGGTGTGCCCGCCAGCCTGTACGGCGCTGAGCTCTTCGACAGAATGGGGGTCGACGCGGCGGGCGAGCCCGTCCCGGAGCTCCTGATCGACGTCCTGCCCGGCCCCGGCTACGACCCGGCCGATTACCGCGTCGAACCCGTGACGCTGACCCGCACACTCGACTACGGCGACCAGGTCGACCTGGGCGGGCGGGTGCTGACAGTGCTGCACCTCCCCGGCCACACACCGGGAAGCATCGCGCTGCTGGAGGAGCGCACCGGCACCCTCTATTCCGGCGACGTCGTCTATGAGGGCGCCCTGATCGACGACCTGCCGAACTCCGACGCGGCCGCGTACCGGCGGAGCATGAAGTTCCTCGCCGACCTCGACGTGTCCGTCGTGCATCCCGGCCACGGGCACAGCTTCGACCGGGCACGCCTTCGCCAGTTGGCCGAGGCCTACCTGCGCCGTACACAACCTGACTGATGCGAGCGGCGCCCCAAACGTGCGCCCGTTCACCGGAGAACCTGGAGCGCCATCATGAGATACACCGTCTCGATCGAGATCGATCTGCCGAGGGGCCGGGTCGCCCAGCTGCTGACGGACCCGGCCAACATTCCGAAATGGCTGCGGGGCATCGTGGTGCACGAGCCGCTCAGTGGCACACACGGGCACGTCGGCACCACGTCGCGAGTCGTGATGCAGATGGGCAAGCAGAGAATGGAGTGCACCGAGACCATCACCCGCCGGGAACCGGTGGACCTGGACGCGATCCCGAGCGGAACCGTCGTGCATTTCGACCGTGAGATCGTCGGCGAGGGGATGTGGAACGCCGCGCGCGAGCGGCTGTCCGAAGCCGGCCCGCAGCGGACGCTCTGGCAGAGCGAGAACGAGTTCCGGTTCAGCAGCTTGCCGATGCGGCTGGCGGCGCCGTTGATGACCGGCGTCTTCCGCAAGCAGTCACTCCAGCACCTGCGGGACTTCAAGGCGTTCGCCGAGCAGGGCAAGGACGTCCGCGACGCAGCGGCCTGATCGGCTCAGGTCCTTTCCCGCCATGCGGTCAGCCACCAGCGCACGAGGTGGAACAGCCCGAGCCCGGCCATGAAGCTGCCGCCGGCGAACGGCACGAGCAGATCCCATCCCGGCAAGTGAGCGGTGTTCGCGTCCGGGCCGGTCACCAGGGCGGCCACCGGGTTGACCGGCTCCTGCTGGAACCGGTCGCCGATCAGCACGTTCTCGACGCGCAGACCCGCACCGTTGAAGACACCGTGACACTCGTACCCGTCGGTTCCCTCGACCTTCTCGAGGAGCACGCAGCTCGACACCGTGACATAGCCGGGAGTCCCGGCGATGTGGGCCCGCAGGGGGTCGACGCCCTTGTACATCGTGACGCCACCGATGGTGACGATGCTGCCCAGGAAGACGGTCATGAAGGCGTTGAGAAGGGATTCGCCGGAGATCAATCTGCGGAGCACACGTCCACGCTAGCGAGGATGATCAACCGCGGGGGTCGACGGGTTCCCGGCGCCACGGCCAGAATGACGTCGTGCGTGAACGGCAACAGGTGAGATCACCCGCTCGCGTGGCGACGGTCACCGGCACCTCGGGCCGTGTCGGTGCGGCCGTCGCGGCGGCGCTCGACGCCGACGGCTGGTCGATCCGCGGAGTGGACCGGGCGCCGGGCGCCTGGACCGGCGTCGTCGGCGATCTGCGGGATCCCGGGATCCGGCGGGCCGCGCTCCGGCGCGCGGACGTCGTGGTGCACGCGGCCGCCCTGCACGCGCCGCACGTCGGGCAGGTCGCCGACCGGGAGTTCCGGGCGGTCAACGTCGACGCCACCGAAGCGCTGGCCGGGGAGGCCGGCCGTGCGGGCGTCCGGCGCTTCGTCTACATCAGCAGCACCAGCGTCTACGGGCATGCCCTGGTGCCCACCGACCGCGCGGTCTGGGTGCACGAGGGCCTGGAGCCGCGTCCGCGCGACATCTATGACGAGACGAAACTGGCTGCCGAGCGGCTCGTCCCGGCAGCGGTCCCTTCGTCGGTCATCCTCCGCATCGCCCGCTGTTTCCCGGAGCCGCCGCCCGTGCTGGCCGGCAACTTCCTGCATCGGGCGGTCGGGCTGGAGGATGTCGCGGCGGCGGTCTCGCGGGTCGCGGAGCTGGACAGCCTGACCGGAACCTTCAACATCGCCGGGCCGTACCCGTTCACCCGCGCGGACTGCCCGGCACTGCACCGGGACGCCGCCGCCCTGATCGCGGAGCGGCTTCCGGACGTCGCCGCCGCGTTTCAGGAGCGGGGGTGGCCGTTGCCCCGCGCCCTCGACCGGGTCTACGACTCCGGCGCCGCCGCGGCCGCCTTCGGCTATCGACCGCTCCGCGGTATCCGCCAGGTGCTGCGCATCGGCGGAGACGGCTCGGAGCCGGCGCCGCCGCGATGAGTACGCATCGGCGGAGACGGCCCGGAGCCCGTCCCGCCGCGACGAGCGGGCTCATCAGGTGGGGATGCGCAGGTTGCGATGGGTCACCGCGTACGGGAAGTGCATCCGCACGGCGGTCCGCCCGTGGCCGGTCGTGGTGAGCAGAACGTCCGCGAGCTGGCGGGCGACCCACAGTCCGGCCGCGTCGGCGGGGCTGACCGGTGGCCGGTAACCGGCGTGGGCGGGAACCGGCCGGCCGCCGCGGTCCTCGACGTCGACGATCAGGGTCGCGTCCTCGCTCCAGGCGCGGACCCGCACCGGTGGGCGGCCGTGCCGCAGACCGTTGGCGGCCACCTCACTGGTCGCCGCGACGACCTGCCGGACCGCCGTGGGGACGAAGTGGCGCAGCGTCGCCCACCTGCCGACGGCGTCGCGACACTCGGCCACCCCCTCGGGGGCCCAGATGGTGGTGTCGACGTCGCAGGCCGGCGGAACCGGTGCCATGGCGGGCTGTGGCCGCTCGCCGAGATAGTCGGCCGGCGCCTGATATCCGGGGCTGTCCACTACGCCGCGCGGGCCCAGCTCCCGCGGATGGGTCTTGCGGACACCGTCGATGATCGCCGGCGTTTGACGGCGGCTGTGCCAGATGCACGTGACCGAGCAGTGGTAACAGGTGTACGCCTCGTTGGCCATCGCCTCGTAGCCCAGGTACGCGCCGGCCCGGTCGACCGGTGACTCGGCGTCGGACACGACATCGGGCTCGGCGACGATGTGGACGACTTCCCGCTGTGCCTGCCGCTCCTGGAGGTACCGCAGGAACTTGGCGTAGGTGAAACCCGTCCGCTGATAGAACCGGTCCATCGGTGCCCATTGCAGCGTGTTGGCGTCGCTGCCCAACTGGTCACGGACGATCGTCTCGGTCTCGGTGCCGACCACCATCAGGACCGGCTCGCGTGCGGTGATCTTCCGGCGGATCTGTGGCAGCAGCACCTGCCGGATGGTGTCGTCCGCGTCGACGATGAGCGCGCGATGGTCGAAGTGCCTCTCGCGGCGATGATTGGTCAGGCTGATCACCATTGGCTCCCTGGGCCGTCCTTGCTGCCGTGCTCCAGAGCTACGCCGGGAAGCTCGCATACACCACACAAAGCCAACATGTCCGTCACAACCGGTGAGCATTGCAGACACACGGTCCCGTCCGCGGCAAGTGCCGCCAAGCCCACCTCAGCGAGCATGCGGAGGCCGGCGACGTCAATGAACGTGACCGATCGGCAGTCCACGACCAGGTCCGCGGAACTCACCAGGGCCCGCAGGCGCCGGCCGAGCGCCGGGGCGTTCGCCAGGTCGATGGCGCCGGAGATCCCGATCCGGCCGGCTGACCACACCACCTCGCAGCCGGCCAGGATTTCCGACTGCTTTTCCATAGATCACAACCACCACCGTCGACTGACACGCTCACTGACCCGCGCCATCCAGCCTGGGTCGGCGAACGGCGGGCCGCAACCCGCTGCCACGAAAGGAGTAGCCGGCTCAGAACGTGAAGGGGCGCCCACCTCGCGGTGAGCGCCCCTTCAAGGTCGTACCGATGGCTTATCTGTAGGTGATGTCGCTCTTGTTGACCTTGCAGTTGGCGTCGTTCCAGCCTTCACCGAGGTACTTCGGCTCGCTGCCCTTGGCAACACCCTGGTACTTGCCGCAGGCCGTGATGCTGGAGGCGCCGGTGACGGTGACGCGGGTGATGGTGGCGGTGTCGCCCCAGTTGCTGTTGATGCCGGCCACCATGTCGATGTCGTTCACCAGCACGTTGTCGATCTTGACGTGGCGCTGGTGCGAGGTGGTGCAGTTGCCGCAGCCGCGGTACAGCTTGCCGGAGCCGCTCAGGTAGAAGCCCGAGATGCTGACCGTGCCGTTGCCGTTGTGCTGGAACGTCTTGTCGCTGCCGTTCCGCGCGCCGCCGCCGATCACGTAGCTGGTGCCGCCGCCGGTGCCCTTGAAGGTCGCGGCATCCTCGCCGATGTCGTTCCACCACACGTTGCGGATGGTGCAGGTGCCCTCGCAGTGCACGCCGTCACCGGCGGGGGAGCCGAGGATGACGTTCTGCAGGGTGCCGCCGTTGGCGATCTTGAACATCGGGTCCTGCGACTCGCTCTGCGAGCCGTCACCGATGCAGCAGTAGGTCTTCATGCCGCCGTCGAAGGTGCCCGAGACGTTCACCGTGCCGGAGATGCTCACCGAACCGGCCGACGACGGCCATGCGCCGGTCGGCGTGCCGGTGCCACCGGTCGGGGTCGGGCCGGGGGTGGGGCTGCTCGTCGGGCCGGCGGTGGGGCTGGTGGTCGGGTTGGAGCCGCCGGACGAGTACGTCTCGAACTCGGCGATCCGCGGCGCGGCGGACGCGCTGGTGATCTCGAAGGTGAGCTTCTTCAGCGAGGTGGAGGCGAAGGTGATGGTGCTCGGGCTGCCGCTGCCGCTGGCCAGGACGGTGCCCCGGTCGGCGTTGAGCACACGCCAGGCCCCGATGGATCCGCCACCGGAGGCCTGCTTGATGACGGCCGAGGAGACCGTCGTGGCGCTGCCCCACTTGACCGAGACGTAACCGGTCGAGCTGCCCGGCGCCCAGTAGGTGCCGGTGTTGCCGTCCCTGACGTTGCCGTAGCTGCTGCCGCCGGCCTTGCTGGACCCGTCAGCGCCGGCGCTCAGGCTCAGATTGTCAGCGGCCAGGGCGTGGGGCGACGGCAGGGTCAGCATGATCGCGGCGCTCGCGGCCGCGGTGGCTGCCCCAGCTGTCCACCGTAGGGCGACTGATCGTCTCATCCGTGTTCTCACCTTCGTCGTGATACATCGCACTGCCTTCAGCGGCAGGAAAGCGCTTTCCTCCGACCATAGAGACCGCTCGATGCGATAACAAGGAGTTGCAAATGTTTGCAGTGCAATGAGTTTTTTGTAAACTTTGCGGCCTTGACTTGAACCGCGCTCGAAGTCGCAGCATGGGTGGCATGACGGTCACGGACGAGGCATGGCACGCGCTGCAGAGCCGGCGGACGGTGGAGATCACCACGATCGGGCGCCGGAGCGGACAGCCGCGGCGGATCGAGACGTGGCGTTACCGGGCCGCCGGGCGATACTGGCTCACCGGCAGCCCGGGCGCCCGCGACTGGTACGCCAACATGCTCGCGCACCCGGCCTTCACACTGCACCTGAACGGCTTGGACCTCGAGGTGCGAGGGCGCCCGGTGACCGACCCGGACGAGCGGGCCCGGGTGTTCGGGGAGATAGTGCCCGCCCTCGACTGGGCCGGCAGCCTGGAGAGCTGGATCGCCGGAAGCCCCTTGGTGGAGATCGAGTTCAGCTAGCCGCCTCGCGGGCGTCGAGCAGCTCCTCCCAGTGGTTCTGAGCCCAGGCGCACATCGCGGACATCGGTTCGAGCAGGCTGCGGCCGAGCGGGGTCAGGTCGTACTCGACCCGGCGCCCCTGGCCGACATGGGTGCTGCGCCGGACCAGGCCGTCGCGTTCCAGCGTCCGCAACGACTTGGTGAGCGCCTTGGCGGTGATGCCCCGCAGCGGCACGCGCAGCTCCGAGAAGCGCCGGGGCCCGTGCTCCAGGCAGCGGATGATCATGCCGGCCCACTTGTCGCCGATCCGGAACGGTGACAGGCCGGACGGGCAGACCGGATCGAACATGTCCGGATCCAGTGGTGCGGTCACGGCGTACACCGTAGTTGGTATCCGAACGGAAACCACCCCGCTGGCTACCGTCACCGGCGATGGCCCGAACTCCTGGGTGGCCGGGCACATCCGTCGCTTCCTGGAGACCGACGGCAACCCCAGGCCGGGTACGCCCGATCTGCTGCTGACGACGCGCGGCCGCCGGTCGGGAAAGCTGCGCCGCACCGTGCTGGTCTACGCCCGCGACGGCGACCGTTACGTGCTGGCTGCCTCCGACGCCGGGGCCGACCGGCATCCCGCCTGGTACCTCAACCTCGTCGCGGATCCCGCCGTCACCGTGCAGGTCGGTGCGCGGGTCTTCACCGCGACGGCGCGAACCGCGACGGCGCGGGAGAAGCCCCGGCTGTGGGCGTCGATCGTCGCGACGATGCCGTCCTATCAGGCCTACCAGAACGCCACCGGCAGGGACATCCCGGTGGTGATCATCATGGCGCGACGGTGAGCGGCAGGGTGACCGCCAGCGGCCAGGCCAGCACGACCGAACCGGTCAGCGCGATCACCCAGGCGGACACCGCGAACCGGTTGAGGACCGCGCTCCACGTCGCCTGCCAGAGCATCAGGCCGATCAGCGGTGCCAGCACCAGCGTCACGAAACCGTGGGTCAGCCCGGTGACGGCCGCGGCGGCCAGCACGAACACGAAGACCGCCGCAACCGCCAACAGCCGCGACAGAACGCCCTGGGCGGCGCGCTCGGTCGCACAGGCCAGCAGCGTGAAGGCGGCCCAGATGATCAGGAGCAGCCACCAGCGGTCACCGACGGGCCAGGCATGGGTCAGCCCCAGGTGCACCGGGACGGCGATCGCGACGATCGCATAGGGAACGGCCAGGAGGAGGCGGGGCCCGCTGATCGGAAGACGGTTCGGGTACGCGCCACGCCTGACCGCGTACGCGAGAAGCAGCGCACCGGTGATGGCGGCGTACGCGATGACGTAACCGGCCACCGCCAGCGGCAGGTAGGTCGTCGGCAGGAGCCGGGCCGCCACCGCCCCGATCCCGGCCGCCACCACTGTCACCACGGCGAGCCGCGCGATGTGGCTGATCACCGGCCGCCGATTCGCGGGCCGCCGGGGGAGGCGCAGCCAGGGGTCGCCGGCCGAGCCGGCGAGCAGGGCGGCGAGAGGGTAGAAGCCGAGCAGGAACGCCAGCACCAGCAGGCTCGTGCCGATGAGGCGCCGGCCGGGGAACGGGATCGCGGCGTCGTTCCCCGGCCCGCCGAACGCCTGGTCGAGCCACGCCACAGTCTCGCGGTGCGTCGCGGGGGCGTACAGGACGGTGATGTGCTCCACACCGGGGATGACACGGATCGCGCGGTCGTCGCGGTCGGCGGCGACGCTGGTGGCGGCCGTGCGGAAGTCGGCGAACTCCAGGGCGCCCACCACGGTGAGCAGCCGGGCAGGCCGCTCGGCCGAGGCGACGGCCGGGTCCGGCAGCGAGATCGCCACGGTCGCGGTCACGTCGGGGTGGGCGGCCGCGTACCGGGTGACGGCGCCCGCGCCCATCGAGTGCCCGACCAGCGCGATCCGGGACGGGTCGACGTCGGGGAGCGACCGCAGGTGGGCCACCGCCACGTCCAGGTCGCGCTGGAGGACCCGGGTGGAAGCTTCCGTCCCCGCGACCTGGTCCGGCAGCGGTGCGGTGTTGGCGCCGTGACCGGTGAAGTCGAGCAGCACGACCACGTAACCGCGGGCTGCCAGGGTGTCGCCGAACGGGGCCATCAGCTTGGCGGACCCGGAGAAGCCGTGCGCGACCACCACACCCGGCCGCCGGCCGCCCGCCGGCGGGTGCACCTCGTCGAGCGGGACCCCGGCCGCGGTGACGTGCGTACGGCGCAGGTCGGGACCGGCCCCGGCGATCAGCCAGCCGCCGCCGGCCACGAGGACGAGCAGGAGGAGCAGCGTACGTCTCACAGAAGCTCTCCCTGCGGATCCGGCGGAAGCCGGATCCTACCGACGGCGCTGTGGCCGCCCGCAGATCGCGTGGCTATGGTCGTCGCCATGGGAAGATCCACTGAGCTTCCGTTCGACGCCGTGCTGTTCGACTGCGACGGGGTGCTCGTCGACTCGGAGCGCATCACCAACACCGTGCTCCGCACGATGCTGCACGAACTGGGCTGGCTGGTCTCCGAGACGGACTGCTTCCGGCTCTTCGTCGGCCGCGCGCTGCGCGACGAGACGGCCGTGATCACCGCCCACACCGGCTTCACCGTGACCGACGGGTGGCTCGGCGAATTCCGTAAGCGCCGCAACGACGCACTCGCGCTCGACCTGCTGCCGATCCCCGGTGCCGTCGCCGCCGCCCAGGAGATCGACCGGCGCTACGCAGGCAGGCTGGCCTGCGCCAGCGGCGCCGACCGGCACAAGGTCGAGCTGCAACTCGCCAAGGCCGGCCTGGACACGGTGTTCGCCGGGAAGATCTTCAGCGGCATGGAGACGCCGCGGAGCAAACCCGCTCCCGACGTCTACCTGGCCGCGGCGGCCGCCTTGAACGTGGATCCGGCCCGCACCGCCGTCATCGAGGACACCCCGACCGGGGTACGCGCCGGGGTGGCCGCCGGCGCGACAGTCTTCGGTTACTGCCCGCCGGAGAGCCCGTCCCACAACGCGCCGCGGGTGCTGCTCGACGCCGGCGCCACGCACACCTTCACCGACATGGCCGACCTGCCGGGGCTCCTCGCCACGGTCACTCAGGAGCCTCCTGCAGGGCCCGCACCTCGATCCGGGACTGGGTCGCGGCCGAAGCCTGCTCGGCCCAGGTGAGGGCGGCCTCCTCATCGGGGGCGTTGATGATCCAGAACCCGCCGACGTACTGGGTGGCCTCCACGAACGGCCCCGGGATGCGCTTCGGCGCGCCGCCGGTGGCGTCGACGGTGGTGGCGGTCGCCGGCGGGTGCAGGCCGCCGGCGTGCACGAAGGCGCCGGCCTCCTGCAGCGCGGTGTTGAACTGACCGACGGCGGCCATCGCGGCCTCCAGGTCGGCCGGGTCCATCTGCTGCATCGACTCCATCGTCGGGGACTCGGCGGTGTCGTGCGGGACGGTCAGGAAGTACTGCGGCATGAGGCGGCTCTCCAATGCTGCGGGCCGGCGATCGGATCGACCGGACCTGGTGCGTCGCTGTCGATGGACACTCTCCGGGGACCGGTACGGGCCCGACTACGTTTTCGATGTGGATCGAAAGGTGGCCGG
The DNA here is from genome assembly GCF_056134165.1 of Actinoplanes sp. 13. Classification (NCBI taxonomy): domain Bacteria; kingdom Bacillati; phylum Actinomycetota; class Actinomycetes; order Micromonosporales; family Micromonosporaceae; genus Actinoplanes; species Actinoplanes sp. 13. The sequence goes on from NZ_JBVYOQ010000007.1 coordinate 248,710, forward strand.
GGCATCCCGGCGGTCCGGCGCTCAGGGTTCCCGCATCCGGGATCTGAGCACGTCGAACTCGCACCCCGGCGCGTCCGGGTCGAAGCCGTGCTCGATCAGCCACCGCGACGCCACCAGGCTGCGCAGCGACCACCAGGCGCGGATCACGTCCCGGTCCGCGCCGGCGCCGTAGCCGGCGAGCAGCTCGTCGAGGCGTTCCTCGTGCCCGAGCGTCAGAGTGGCGAGGTCGGACATGGCGTCGCCGGGGCCGGCCTCGGACCAGTCGATGACGCCGGTGACCTCGTCGCCGTCGACGAACACATGGGTGAGCTGCAGATCACCGTGGATGAACGCCGGCTTCCACGGCCGCAGCGCCGCCTCGGCGATCTCCCGGTTGCGCCGGACCACCTCGGCGGGCAGCACGGCGTTGGCGAGCAGCCACGCGCACTCCCTGTCGAGTTCCGCCGCCACGTCGTCGAGCCGCGGCCCCGGCCACGGCGGCAACGGCGCCTCGTGCAGCTTCCGGATGGCGGCGCCCGCCGCAGCCCACGCCGCCGCCGACGCGGCCGACTGTGCGCCGAGGACGCCGAGGGCCTTGCCGGGCACGGCCGCGATCGCGAGCACGGGCGGCTCGCGCCAGAGGACGGCCGGGGTCGGCACCGGCGCCATCTCCATCGCCCGCACCTCGACATCGGCGTGCGCCGGGTCGCCGTCGACCTTCAAGAACACGTCGCCGACGCGCAGCGTGGCGCGCTGACTGTGGGCGACGACGACCGTAACCTCGTCCATACCGGCCGATCCTGGCGGGCCGGGCCGCCGATGTCGCCGCATTTAGCGCCGTCCCTCTCGTTACGCTTCGAGGATGATCCGGGACGAGTTGCTGCGGCTGCGGGCGGAAACCGACGCCGAAGCGACGACCCTGGCCGGGGACCTGGAGGCGCTGTTCGCGGCGTCGCGCGACTCGAACGCCGACGACGAGCACGACCCGGAAGGCGCCACCATCGGCTTCGAACGCGCCCAGCTGACCGCGCTGCTGGCCACCGCCCGGCAGCGGATCGCCGAGGTCGACGACGCACTGAGCCGGCTGGACACGGGCACCTACGGCGCCTGCGAGCGGTGCACCCGGCCGATCCCGGCGGAACGCCTCGCGGTGCGGCCGTTCGCCCGCCGCTGCATGGCCTGCGCGGGAAGATAGCAGCGGCGGTACCGTCCGCCTCGATGCCGATCCGCCAGAAGGCGACGTCGGTGATGCCGAAGTACAGGCCCTTCGCGTCGGTCTCGCCGATGCGACCGGCAGTTCGGCGGCCCCGGTGGACCAGGCCCGGCTGTCGTCGGGCCGCCCACATCGGCGGGCGGCCAGTGCGCAGACCAGCATCAGCGAGCCGAGCACCTCGGCGACGCCCGCCCGGCCGGTGTGCCCGCACAGCTCGTCGACTGCCCGCCCGGCCGGCGAGAGGCTCCGCCGGTAGGAGCCGCACCTGCCGGCCGCGCACGCCCGCGCGTAAGCGGCGTACCCGTGCAGTGGCAGGTCGCCGGCCTGCCGGCCCCGCTCGGTCCGGCTCCGGGTGGCGTGCGAGACCCCGGCGCGGCCGGCGGCGTACCCTCCGTCGCGGCCCGCCCGGGCCGTTCCCGGACGTGACTGATTTCGTGCGGTGATCCGTCGCCGGCGGGGTACGTTCGCCGGTGAGAAGGACACTGTCACAGGAGGCCGGATGCGCATCGCTGTCACTGGAGGCTCCGGCAAGCTCGGCCGGGCCGTGGTCGCCGACCTGCGGGAACACGGCAACGAGGTGGTCAACCTGGATCTCGCGGCGCAGCCACCGGACGTCCGGATCGACCTGACCGACTACGGGCAGACGATCGAGGCGCTGACCGCCATCGACGACCGCTACGACCGGGTCGACGCGCTCGTGCACCTCGCCGCGATCCCGGCCCCGGGTCTGACGGCCAACGCGGCCACCTTCCACAACAACATCACCGCCACGTACAACGTGTTCGCCGCCGCCCGGGCGGCCGGGATCACCAACGTGGTGTGGGCGTCCAGCGAGACGCTGCTGGGCATCCCGTTCGACACGCCGCCGCCGTACATCCCGCTCGACGAGGACTACCCGGCTCGCCGCGAATCCCGGTACGCCCTGGTCAAGCACCTGGAGGAGGCGATGGCGGCGCAGTTCTGCCGGTGGGACCCGCAGCTGAAGATGATCGGGCTCCGGTTCTCGAACGTGATGGAGCCCGCCGACTACGCGCAGTTCCCGTCCTTCGACGACGACCCGCACCTGCGCAAGTGGAACCTGTGGGGTTACATCGACGCCCGCGACGGCGCGCAGGCGGTCCGCAAGGCGCTCGCTTCCGAGGCCACCGGTGTGGAGGTCTTCATCATCGCGAACGCGGACACGGTGATGAGCCGCTCGTCGGCGAGCCTGGCGGCCGAGGTCTACCCGGACGTCCCGGTGACCAAGGAGCTCGGCGAGCACGAAACCCTGCTTTCCATCGACAAAGCCAAGCGCCTTCTGGGGTACGACCCACAGCACACGTGGCGCTGACGACCCGGCCCGGTCGCCTACGATGAGCGCAGCCGACCACGAAGGACCGCCATGGCTGCCAGCGCTCCAGCACCGGACCCGGCCCGGCGCCGGTTCGACAGCGGCGTCGCGCTGCACGGCGCGGCGGTGGTGATCTTCGGCCTGATGGCGTGGCAGGGCGTCACCCTGGTGGCCGTCGGTGCCCGGGCTCTGGGCGTACCGATGCTGGTGACGGGTGTGGCCGGCGCCCTGGGTGCCCTGGCCATCACGGTGACGGTGATCCGCCGCCGGGCCGCCGGTCCGCATCCGCCGGTCCGGGCGGGCCGGCAGCGCGCGACCCGGGCAGCCATGGCCGTGGCCGCTGTCGTGGCCGTCGTGGCCGGTGTCGCGCTCGCCCCCGCCGGTGACGAACGCAGCTTCGTCATCACGGTGAACATCATCACCGGCGGCCTGCTCGCCGTCTTCGCCCTCCTCGCCGGCGAGCGAACCGACCGCCCCACGAGCTGACGCCGCACGAACCCGACGCCGCCGGCCCGGACAACCGCGGGCCACCTAGGATTGCCGATCATGGCGACGCTGACGGCGGTGTACTGCGACGGCTGGGACGACGCGGTGGTCAACCCGCTGACCAGGGAGACCGCGGCGGACCGGCACGCCACCGGCGAGCCGTACTCGGTGGTCCTGCTGATCGGCGACCGGGTGCACGCGGTGCTCGACGTCGCGCTCGGCGAGGGCTGTCTCGGTTTGCTCCGCCTCGACGGCTTCGGCGGCCGGGCCTCCCACCACGAGTGGCGCCGGGCCACAGCGGACGATCTGTTCCTGCGCGCGGCCCGGTGGTGGCGGCCCGGTGTCCGCCGGACCGTCACCTTCCAGCTCGACGGCCGCCGCACCGACCTGGTCGACCGGGACACCTCCCGCGAGCAGGACGTCACGACCGGCTCGCCGCCGCCGCGCCTCCCGGTCCCGGAGTTCGGCCGATGGCAGTCGCTGCTCGAGTTCGCCGGCGACGGCCGCCCCGGCATCGACGACGCCTCGGCCCATTCGCTGCCGGTGCGCCACGGCGCCCGCCCGTGGCAGCCACCCCGGCCGCTGCAACCGGGCCGGATCGACGAGTTGTTCACCGACGGCACCGAGTGGCCGGTCCGCGACCGGACCATGCGCGTCTCCACCCACTCCGCCGGACCGCTCCACCTGCCGTCCGGCCGCCTGGTGGCCGCGGACCCGTCGTCGCTGGAGTCCGGCGAGGAGCCGTTCACCGCCACGGTCGCGCCGGGCCGCTATCCGGTGACGATCAGTGTGGCCACCTTCGCCGACGATCCGGGCCACCGCCGGGTGGCCGCCGCCCGTCTGCAGATCACCGACTCACCGGCGGTCACCTGGGAACTCGCCCTGCGCGCGGGTCAGGACCAACGTGACCTGGGGGAGGGGGAGTTCTTCGGGTTCGGCGTCGACGCGGGCCTCGGCTGTTTCGTCGATGAGGACAATCGTGAACGCTTGGCGGACGAGTGGGAGAGCTTCGACTTCGACCGGTGGACCACCCTGCCCGGCGGCGGTCTGGTGGCCTGGTCGAGCGGGTGGGGCGATGGTGCGTACCCGACCTGGATCGGCCGCGACGCCGAGGCAACGGTGACCTGTTTCGTCGCCGACATGCTGCTGTTCGGCAGGCCGGCCTGAGGCACGCGAGCTGCTGCCGGGAAGCAGAGGCTCAGGGCACGGCCAGCTGTTTGCGGATGCGGAGCAGCACCTCGCCGGGCCGGCCGTCGACGAAGGCGGCGCTGTCGGAGAGCGCGGCGATGAAGGGCAGCCCGCGCCCGCCGACCGTGAGCGGATCCGGGAGCCCGGCGTTGAGCCCGGCGCCGTCCGGCGGGGCGCCGCGGTTGCCGATCTCGAGCACACAGTCGGTGTCGTCGATGACGATCGTGACGTCGACCGTGCTGTCGTCGGCGGAATGCGTCACGGCGTTGGCGCACGCCTCGGAGATCAGCACGGCGAGGTGACCGCGTACCTCTTGGTCGGCGTCGGTGAGGGCGAGCAGCGTGGTGAGCACCGAACGGGCGTGGGTGACGGTGGACGGCTGCCGGGGTAACGACAGAGTCGCGGTGGCGTGCACTCCGCTGCTCCTCCTCGGCCGTCGGCGACCACGTCGTGGCTGTTGTGTCACGCGTTGGATGTGGTCGCGCGGCTCGGGACGCCTCTACCCCCGAGCGGATCGTGGCAAACGAGGACGTGACCGCGGGAAAAGGCCCGCGGCGCAGAACCGTGGTCACTGACGGGCGGTGGCGACGAAGCGATTGACTTCGCCGCGGAGGATCTCGGCCAGCTGGGCGAGGCCGGTGTTGCCGCCGGAGCTGCCGTCGACGGCGCCGGCGATGCCGTCGACGAGGCGGCTCATCTCGCGGATGCTGGCGGTCACCTCCTCCAGGACCCGGACCGCGTCGGCGGCCGCCGACTGGACGGTGTTGACCTGGGTGAGGATCTCCTCGCTGGAGGCACTGGTCTCGCTCGCGAGGGTCTTCACCTCTCCGGCGACCACGCTGAACCCGCGCCCCGCCTCGCCGGCGCGGGCCGCCTCGATGGTGGCGTTGAGCGCCAGCAGCCGGGTCTGCGCGGCCACCGCGTTGATCAGGTCCACGGCGCGGCGGATCTGGTCGGAGGAGCTGCGCAGTGACGTCACGGTGGTCAGCCCGCGCTCGGCGCTGCCGACTGCCTCACGGGCGAAGTCGGCGAGGCCGTTGGCCGACGATCCCATCTCGGTGGCGGCCGTGGCGACCTGCTCGGAGACCGTCAGGACGGCCGACTCGAGTTCGTCGGCCAGCGCGAGCCGGGACTGCGCGGCCTGCTCGACCCGTTCGGCGTCCTGGCTCATCCGGCCACTGGACTCGGTGATCTGCGCCGCCGCGCTGCGGTAGGCGCCCTGCAGGCCACGGGTCAGGAACCGGCGGTGGAAGCGGCCCGCGGCGGCGGCGTTCAGGGTCGCGCCGGCCTCGCGGACGAAGGCGTCGGTGACGTCCAGCAGATGATTGACCGCGTTCCGGGCGCGTTCGCTGTTCGGCCCGTCGGCCAGCAGCGGCACCCGCTGCTCGAAGTCACCGGCCGCGGCCGCCTCGCACACCTGGGCGATCAATTCCAATGGGTCGGGGCCCGTGGCGGCGGCGGGAGGCGGCCCGCCCCGCCGGGGGATCACACCGCGCTCGCATTGGTGAGTTCCCAGACGAACTGGTCGTACGTCTGCCCGCGCAAGTCGAGGCTCGACTGCAGCATGGCCCAGGAGGCGTCGAGCGCGGCCTTGGAGTTGGTGTGCCGTCGCTCCTCGGCGCGCAGCTGCCGGTACAGCTCCTGGGCGGCGGACACCGCGGCCCGCTCCGGTTTGCGCCGGCTGGAGTGGTAACCGACGACCCGGCCGTGCGCGTCGAACGAGGGCGTCACATGCGCCAGCACCCAGTAGTGCGCGCCGTCGGCGGCGAGGTTCACCACGTACGCGAAAAGCTCCTCACGTGCCTTGAGGCTTTCCCAGAGCAGTTTGAAGACGGCGCGCGGCATCTCCGGATGCCGGATCAGGCTGTGCGGCTGGCCGATCGCTTCCGCCTCGGTGAGCGCCGAGACACGCAGGAAGACCTTGTTCGCGTACGTGAGCACGCCCTTCAGGTCGGTCTTGGTCACGATGATCTCGTCCTCCTCGAACGTCCGCTCGACGCCGGACGGAACGACTGGAGACGACCTCATGACGTCATGATCACTGCTGAGGGCGCCGCGCATGGCTGGTTTCGGTCAACTCCTTCGTGATTCGCCGACCGGCCGGGATCGGTGGCCGGTCCGGGCGGCGGTAAGGTGAGCTGTCATGTGGAGGAGGCTCTGGCGGGCCGTCGGCTCCTGGCCGGGGTTCACCCCGATCGCGCGCCGCCTGGTCACCGTCGACCGGTGGCTGGGCCGGGTCACCCGCGGCCGGGTGGTGGCGCTCGGCATGGCGCCGTCGCTGATCCTCACCACCACCGGGCGCCGCAGCGGCCTCCCGCGAAGCCAGCCCCTGCAGTTCGTCCGGGACGGCGGCGACCTGGTCGTCATCGCGTCGAACTGGGGCGGCCGGAACCACCCGGCCTGGTCCTGGAACCTGCGTGCCGAGCCGCGCGCCCACGTCACCCTCGACGGCCGCGACCTGCCGGTGACCGCCCGCGAGACCGACGGCGCCGACCGGGACCGGCTGTGGCGGCTGATTCTTGCGCAGTGGCCCGGCTACCGCGCTTACGAGGAGCGCGCCGCGCACCGCCAGATCCGCATCTTCCGCCTGACGCCCCGCTGAACATGCGGTACTTGATCGCCGCCGGGGTCTGCTGCTCGGCAGGCCGGCATGACTGATCTCGGCCCCGTCGCCTGGCCGCCCGAGCCGATCCGGACCGAGCGGCTCGTGCTGCGGGAGCCCGAGGCACGGGACCGCCCGGCGTTCGTCGAGTTGCTGGCGTCCCCCGAGGTGCATACCTATCTCGGCGGTCCCCGGCCGCGTGACGAGCTGGATCGCGAGCTGCCGGAGACGCCCGAGCAGTGGCCCGGCAGTCTCGCCGTCGAGCGCGACGGGGCGATGATCGGCCACATCCTGCTCCGGCGGGCGACGGGGCACCGGCGCCCGGCCGCCGTGGGGAAGGCCGATCTCGGTTACCTGTTCCTGCCGCGGGCGTGGGGATCCGGGTACGCCGTCGAGGCGTGCGCGGCGGCCCTCCGCTGGTTCGACAGCGTGCTTCCCGGCGAGCCGGTGGTGCTGACCACCCAGCCCGCCAACGTCGGCTCGATGCGCGTCGCGGCGAGGCTCGGGTTCACCGAAGTGGAGCGGTTCGAGGCGTGGGGCGCCGAGCAGTGGCTCGGCCTGCGGTCCCCGGGCACGCCGCCGGCCTGAGCGCTGCCCGCGCGGCCTCAGCCGAACTGCACGTCGATGAGGCCCAGGGCCGACCCGATCCCGAGGGCCAGCACGACCAGCGCCAGCAACAGGATGATCAGGGCAGCGCCGGTGACGAGGAGACGCATCGTTCCAGGTTCGCACCACTGTGGCCGCCGCGCAGCCCCGGCCCGTCCGGCCCGGGTCGGCCCCAGGCCATTCCCAGCGAATTCAAAGGCAATTCCTAAACCGGATGTGACGCATTTCCCTTCGGGTGGCGCGGTGGCCGCCGGTGGTTAATCTGGGTCGGGTGACCGAACGACGGATTCTGCGCAGCGCGGCCGTGCTCGCCGCGTGCGGGTTGCTCGCGGGCCTCGTGGTCGCGGCGGCCTCGTTCCCGGCGGTGGCCATGTCGGGTCTGGCGGCCAAGGCCGGGGCGGAGAACCTCGGCGATCTGCCGGCCGGACTGATCGAGCAGGCGTCGCCGCAGGTGTCCCGGGTCTACGCGTCGGACGGCAAGACGCAGATCGCGGTCATGTACGACGAGTTCCGCAGCGACGTGCCGCTGGCGAAGGTCTCGCAGAACATGCGGGACGCGATCGTCGCCGCCGAGGACCACAAGTTCTTCGAGCACAACGGCGTCGACATGAAAGGCGTCGCCCGCGCTTTCGTGAACAACAATCAGGGCGGCGCGCAGCAGGGCGCCTCGACGCTGACGATGCAATACGTGCGGATGGCGCTGGCCTATTCGGCGACCGATCCGCAGGAGGTGGTGAACGCGACCGCCGACACCGCCGAACGCAAGCTCAGCGAGATGAAGTACGCGCTCCAGGTCGAGAAACAATTGACCAAGGAGCAGATCCTGGAGCGCTATCTGAACATGGCGCCGTTCGGCAACGGCGCCTACGGCGTCAACGCCGCCAGCCAGGTGTACTTCCGCAAGTCGGCGGCGAACCTGACCGTCGCCGAGGCCGCGCTGCTGGCCGGCATGGTCAAGGCACCGACCGCTTTTGATCCCACCACCGAGACCGGCTATCCGCAGGCGCTGGAGCGCCGCGACTGGATCATCGGCAACATGCAGGACCTCGGTCAGATCACCGCGGCCGAGGCCGCCGCGGCCAAGAAGGCCGCGGTGAGCCGCAGCACCAAGCGCCCGACCAGCGGTTGCGTCGCGGTGGCGAAGAACCAGTGGGGCTTCTTCTGCGACTACTTCTACCGCTGGTGGACGAGCCAGGAGGCCTTCGGCCAGTCGGCGTACGACCGGGAGCGCGTGCTCAAGAGCGGCGGCTATCGGATCGTCACCACCCTCGACCTGGACGCGCAGGCCGCGGCCCGCCGGGAGATCACCGAGCGGCAGAGCGACAGCAACCCGAACGCGTTGATGCTGGCCGCCGTGCAGCCCGGCACCGGGGCGGTCCGGGCGTTGGCGGCGAACCGCAAGTTCAAGATCGACGACGAGGAGAAGCCGCAGAACAAGCTCTCCTCCAACCCGGCCGACGCGCGCAAGGGCATCCGCGGCACCTACCCCAACACCACGAACCCGATCATCACCGGCAGCACCGACGTCCCTGGTTACCAGGCCGGCTCGGTGTTCAAGATGTTCACCATGGTCGCGGCGCTGGAGGAGGGCATGGGCCTGGACACCACGATCACCGCGCCGAACCGGTACAGATCCACGTACCGCGACTCGTCGGCGCCGGCCCAGTGCGGCGGATACTGGTGCCCGTCCAACGCCTCGCCGAACGAGGCCGGGTCCTTCACCATGTGGACCGCGTTCGGCCGGTCGGTGAACACCTATTTCGTGCCGCTGCAGGAACGGGTCGGCGCGGAGAGCGTGGTCGACGTGGCCAAGCGGTTCGGCGTGCAGTTCCGCCAGTCCGACGACGCCCGCCGGGCCGGCGACCCGGAAGAGGCGAACACCTGGGGTTCGTTCACGCTGGGCACCTCGCTCTCCACGCCGCTGGACATCGCGAACGCCTATGCCACGCTCGCCGCGGACGGGAAATACTGCGTGCCCACCCCTATCCAGAAGATCACCACCCCGGGCGGCGCCGCGATCGACGCCGGCAATCCCGAGTGCACCGAGGCGACCACCGCCAACGTGGCGCGCCGGGCGCTGGACGCGGCGCGTTGCCCGGTCGGTGACCGCGCTCAGCTGGGCGACTGCGCGGGCGCCACGGTCCGCGAGGCCCGCGGCGCCGTCGGTCACCCGGTGTTCGGCAAGACCGGCACCACCGACAACGACAAGACCGCGTCGCTGGTGATCGGCACCCGGTCGCTGGTGGTGGCCGGTTACCTCGCCAACCCGGACTGGGCGGCGCACCGTGACCGCATGTCCCACGGCATCGTCAACCCGGCCGTCTACGAGACCCTCGCCGACTACATGCGCGACAAGCCGGAGGAACAGTTCCCCACCCCGTAACCAACCGTGTGAAGTTCGGGTGCGCAGCGAGCCCGAACTTCACACACAAGGTCGGGCTCCAACTGTGTGTGAAGTTGGGGTGCGCAGCGAGCCCGAACTTCACACGCAAGGTCGGGCTCCAGCCTGTGTGTGAAGTTGGGGTGCGCAGCGAACCGAAACTTCACACGTGGGGAGGGCGGGCTAAGGTCGCGGCATGCATCTGGTGGCCGTGCTCGCCCTGGACGGGGTGATCGCCTTCGACCTCGCCACGCCGCTGGAGGTGTTCGCCCGGGTCCGGCGGGCGGACGGGACACCCGCCTACGACGTACGGGTCTGTGGCGCGCAGCGTGACGTGGACGCCGGCGCGTTCACCGTCCGGGCGCCGCACGGGCTGGACATGCTCGCGGTGGCGGACACCATTGTGGTGCCGGGGCTGCGGGACGGTGCTCCGGTCGTACCCCGCGATGTTCTTGATCTGTTGCGGTCAGCCCGCGACCGCGGCACCCGGATCGCCTCCATCTGTGCCGGCGCGTTCGTGCTCGCGGAGGCCGGCCTCCTGGACGGGTTGCGCGCCACCACGCACTGGCTCGGCGCGGCGGTCCTGGCCGAACGTCATCCCGAGGTCCGCGTCGACCCGAACGTGCTCTATGTAGACAACGGGCAGATCCTCACCTCGGCGGGCGCGGCGGCCGGCCTCGACCTGTGCCTGCACATGATCCGCCGGGATCACGGCGCCGCGGCCGCCGCCGACGCGGCCCGGCTGTCGGTGATGCCGCTCGAGCGGGAGGGCGGGCAGGCGCAGTTCATCGTCGCCGAGCTGCCGCCGGCGCCGCGCGGCGCCACGATGGAGCCGCTGCTCACCTGGCTCGAGGCGAACGCTGATCAAAATCTGACCATGGCGCAGATCGCCGGGCGCGCGGGGATGAGCGTGCGGACGCTGAACCGGCGCTTCCGGGAGCAGACCGGCGCGACGCCGCTGCAGTGGCTGCACCGCGCCCGGATCCGCCGCGCGCAGCATCTGCTGGAAACGACCACGGAACCGGTCGAGCGGATCAGCGGGACGGTGGGGTTCGGATCGCCGACCGCCTTCCGCGACCAGTTCAAACGGGTCGTCGGCGCCAGCCCGCACGCCTACCGGCACACCTTCCGGGCCAAGAATCCGACATCCGTGATGCGGTGATCCGCTGAGGCGTGCAGTGTGTACGCATGTCGATACGTCGCGTCCTGGCCGTCGTCACTTCCGCGATCGTCGCGGGTGCGCTGCTGGTGGCGCCCGCGCAGGCCGCCGGTCTCTCGGGGCTGCACTCGCTGCGCGGGCCGGTCACCGATGAGAACTTCTACTTCGTCATGGCCGACCGGTTCGAGAACGGGGACACCGGCAACGACCGGGGTGGTCTGCCGGACGACCCGCTGCAGTCCGGTTTCGATCCGACCCGGAAAGGTTTCTACAACGGTGGCGACCTGGCCGGGCTGCTGGATCGCATCGATTACATCCAAGGGCTGGGCACCACGTCGATCTGGTTGACGCCTAGCTTCAAGAACAAGCCGGTGCAGCCGGAGGACGGGCCGTCCGCCGGCTATCACGGCTATTGGATCACCGACTTCACCCGGATCGACCCGCACCTGGGCAGCAACGAGGAATTGCGGGCGCTGGTGGACGCGGCGCACCAGCGGGGGATGAAGGTCTATTTCGACATCATCACCAATCACACGGCCGATGTGATCGGTTATGAGTCGGGCGCCCGGCAGCCTTATGTGTCCAAGGACGTCTCGCCCTATCGCACGGCTGCCGGGGCGCCGTTCGACGATCGCGACCACGCCGGGACCGGCCGGTTCCCGCCACTGGATCCGGCGGTGTCGTTCCCGTACGAGCCGGTGCTCGATCCCGCCGAACGGGACCTCAAGGTGCCCGCGTGGCTCAACGACGTGACGCTCTATCACAACCGCGGTGACACCACCTTCACCGGCGAGAACTCCTATTACGGCGACTTCTTCGGCCTCGACGACCTGTTCACCGAGCACCCGCGGGTGGTGCGCGGCATGACCGACGTCTACAAGACGTGGATCGCCGACTTCGGCATCGACGGTTTCCGGATCGACACGATGAAACATGTCGACGACGCGTTCTGGCAGCAGTTCGGGCCGGAGGTGCTGGACTTCGCCCGCAAGCAGGGCAAGCGCGAGTTCTTCATGTTCGGCGAGGTGTTCGACACCAGCCGGGCGTTCACGTCCCAGTTCGTCACCCGCAACCGGATGCAGGCGGTCCTCGACTTCCCGTTCCAGGACGCGGCCCGCAACTACGCGTCGCGGGGCCGGCCGGCGAGTGACCTCGGGCAGTTCTTCGCCGGCGACGACTGGTACACGGACGCGGATTCGAACGTCTATCAGCTGCCCACGTTCCTGGGCAACCACGACATGGGGCGGATCGGCGGGTTCGTGGTGGCCGACAACCCCGGCGCCGGCGACGCCGAGTGGGTGGCGCGGGACCGGCTGGCGCACGAGCTGATGTACTTCTCGCGCGGCAATCCCGTCGTCTACTACGGCGACGAGCAGGGCTTCACCGGGCCGGGCGGCGACCAGGACGCGCGGCAGACGCTGTTCGCCAGCCAGGTCCCGGAGTACCTCGACGACGACCTGCTCGGGACGCCGGCCACGCACGCGCAGAGCAATTTCGCCCCGGCGCACCCGCTGTACCGGACCATCAGCGGGCTGGCCGCGCTCACCCGGCAGCACCCGGCGTTGCGGGACGGGGCGCACCAGCACCGGTTCGCGTCGCCCGCGGCCGGTGTCTACGCGTTCTCCCGTATCGCCCGCGACGCCCAGCGGGAGTACGTGGTGGCGCTGAACAACAGCGAGCAGGCCGCGACCGCCGCGATTCCCACCTACGTCGGCAAGCGGTCGTTCTCCCGGGTGTACGGCAGCGGCCCGGCCGCCGTGCGCAGCGGGGCGGACCGCAGGCTCACGCTGACCGTGCCGCCGCTCTCGGCCGTCGTGTACGCGCTGGACGGCCGGCTCCCGCGCTCCCCGGCCGCGCCGGCGGTCACGCTCGGCACGCCGGCGCCCGCCGCGGAGTCCCCGAGCCGGATGCAGGTGACGGCCTCGGTGGCCGGGTCGTCGTTCTACGAGGTCACCTTCTACGCCCGGACACCGAAGGGGACGTGGCGGCCGATCGGCACCGACGACACCGCGCCCTACCGGGTGTTCCACGACGTCAGCGGGCTGCACGCCGGCGCCGGCGTGGAGTACAAGGCGGTGGCGCTCGACAACGGCCGGCACATCTCGGTCAGCGGCGTCCGCAGCGCTCGTGTCCCGGCGCCGCAGGTGGCGATCGAGGCGCCGGCCGAGGGCAGCAACGTGCGGGGCCGCGTCGAGGTGCGCGCCGTCGCCGACCCGGAGCGAGCCAGTCATGTCGTGCGGTTCGAACGCAGCGTGGGCTCCGGGGCGTGGACTGCGCTCGGCACGGACCGTTCGTCACCGGCGTACACCGTCTTCGACGACCTGTCGGCGCTCGGCCTGGCGGCCGGCACGACGATCCGGTACAGGGCCGTGCTGAGCGAGCCGGACGGCACCCGGGTGACCAGCGCGGTGCGGACGGTGCGGTACGCGGGTCCGCCGTTACGGACCGCCACGCTGCACTACCAGCGGCCGGCCGGTGATTACGCCGGCTGGGGGCTGCACCTGTGGGGCGAGGGGATCGACCCGGCCGTGCTCGCGCAGATCGCCTGGGACCGGCCGCTCCCGCCGACAAGGATCGAGAACGGCTGGGCGGAGTACGACATCGCGCTCGTCGACGACACCAAGCCGGTCAACTTCATCATGCACCTGCCGAACGGCGACACCGTCCCGGACAGCCGCGAGCCGGGCGGCGACCGGTCGTTCCTGCCGATCGACAACGCCGAGGTGTGGATCAGGCAGGGGGATCCGACCGTCCATCCGAGTGCGCCGTGAGTTCCAGGTCGATGAACGCGGCGATCATCGCCCGGTAGGTTCGCTCCACGACGTCGGGTGAGGCGTTCGCCGCCGCGGCGAGCGCCCGCACCTTCCCGACCACCTGCTCCACCCGAGCCGGCGCCCGGACGGCCGATTCGTCGGTCTTCAGGGTGCCGGCTCGGCGGACGAGCTGCTCGCGCGCGGCCAGCAGGCGGACGATCTCGGCGTCGATCGCGTCGATCTCCAGGCGGACCCCGGCGAGTGCGTTGTCGGTAGTGGACATCCGGTCATCCTGCCACCCGCCCGCGACCCCGCTGCTGAGGGAATATCAGCGGGCGGCCGGGGTATGCCGCCGGACATGACGAGCACCGCTGCCGACAAGGAAACACAGCGCGCCGACCGCGCGATCGTTCTGCCGGGCACCCTGCTGGGCGTGGGACTGGGCGGATTCGTCGACGGCATCCTGCTGCATCAGCTGCTGCAGTGGCACCACCTGCTCACCAGCACCGACACCGACAACGTCGGCATCGAGTACTACCCGCCGACCACCGTCGCAGGGCTGGAGATGAACACGCTGTGGGACGGGGTGTTCCACACCTTCACGTGGCTGTGCGTGCTCGCCGGGCTGGGCCTGCTCTACTCGCGGATCACCAGCGGCCGTGGCCGGATGTGGACGTCACGCAGGCTGTGGGGCTGGATCCTGTTCGGCTGGGGGCTGTTCAACCTCGTCGAAGGACTGATCAGCCACCACCTGCTCGGCATCCATCACGTCCGGGGCGGGCCGGACCAGCTCTGGTGGGACCTCGGCTTCCTGGCCCTCGGCGTAGTTTTCATGATCTCCGGCTGGCTCGTGCAGCGTGGCGCACCCGCACAGCGCTGACGGCGGTCTGCTGATCCTCGCCGTCGTCCTGGCCGCGATCGGCTACGACGTTCTGGCCGCGGTGACCCGGCGCCCCTGGCCGTGGTGGCGGACTGTCCTGTTCCTCACCGGCTGCGCGCTGGTCGTCGCCGGCTTCGTCCCGGGGGCGACGCCGTGGCCGGCCGGCGACTTCCGCGGCCACATGCTGCAACACCTGCTGGCCGGCATGCTCGGGCCGCTGGCCATGGTGCTCGGCGCCCCGGTCACGCTGCTGTTGCGGACCACGCCGCCGCGTATCGGCCGGGCCGTCGGCCGGCTCCTGCGCACCCGTTTCGTGCACGCGCTCGCCGACCCGGTCGTGGCGCTGGTGCTGAACCTGGGCGGGATCGCCCTGCTCTACTTCACGCCGCTCTACCAGCTGACCACCCGTGAGCCCATGCTGCACCTGCTGGTACACGTCCACTTCCTGCTCGCCGGGTACCTCTTCGCCTGGGTCGTCGCCGGGCCGGACCCGGCGCCGCGACGGCCGGCGGTACCGGCTCGCCTCGTCGTTCTCGGCGCCGCGATCGCGTTCCACTCGGTGGTGTCGCAGCTGATGTACGCCGGCGCGTTCGTCGACCTGGCTGTGCCGGTCTCGCAGCGCCAGGGCGGGGCGGAGTTGATGTATTACGGCGGCGACATCGCGGAGCTGCTGCTCGCGGGCGCCTTGGTCGCGGGGTGGCGCCCGGCCCGCCGCCGCACGCCGGTCGGTGCCACTAACGCCTACGGGGTGCGCTGACCCGGACCCGGGAACGAGCGGCGGCGATCCCGCCGCCGCTCAGCCCGTTCAGGTCCGGTCGGACTCCAGCGTGCCGCCGTTGGCGACGTCCTCCCGCTCGATCTCGTCGAAGCGGATGCGGACCGCGGCCCGTCGCGCCTTGAGGATGTCGACCGCCGCGGCGGTCACTGCCTCGGCAAACTCGCGTCGCTGATCGAGCGTGCGGCCGGACAGCAGTTCGACAGTGATGTTGGGCATGGACCCTCCTGTATTCCGTCAGCAGGAACATTGTCCCGTAACACGGAACGACGTCAAGCGGTGACCATGGACGAGTTTCGACATGTTCCATGTATTGACAAGCCGTTCCGTGTAACGAAACATCCATGCAACACCTCGGTCACGGACGGAAGGAGGGCACGTGACCACGCTCGATTGGCTGGTTATCGGCGGGTACTTCGTGGTGATGGTCGGCATCGGCCTGTGGGCCAAGAGCCGGATCCACAACGTCGCCGACTTCTTCACCGCCAGGGGCATGATCCCCTGGTGGTTGTCCGGCATCTCGCATCACATGTCCGGATACAGCGCCATCATGTTCGTCGCGTTCGCGGCGGTCGCCTACAACTACGGGCTCGCCATGTACGTCTGGTGGGCGCTCACCATCGGCCTCGGTGTCGGCATCGGGGCCTTCGTCTTCGCCGCCCGCTGGAACCGGCTGCGTTCCAAGCACGGGGTGGCGTCGCCGCTGGAGTACCTGGCCCGGCGCTACAACCTGCCCACCCAGCAGGCGCTGGCCTACAGCGGCGCGCTGCTCAAGGTGGTGGACATCGCCGCCAAGTGGGTGGCCATCGCGGTGCTGCTGCGCGGCTTCGCCGGCGTCCCGATCCACTGGGGCATCCTGATCACCGGCGCGGTCACCCTGGTCTACATCACCGCCGGCGGACTGTGGGCCGACGTGCTGACCGACTTCGGGCAGTTCGTCATCCAGGGCGTGGCCGGCTTCGCGATGTTCTTCGCGTTCCTCTCGCACCTCGGCGGCTTCTCGGCACTGTGGACGATGTGGGACGAGCTGCCCGCCGGGCGGGGGGACCCGTTCGCCGGGCCGTACACGGTGACGTTCTTCCTGGCGCTGCTGTTCATCAAGACCTTCGAGTACAACGGCGGCATGTGGAACCTCGCCCAGCGCTACATGGCCGCGCCGTCGGGCTCGGCGGCCAAGCGGTCGGCGCTGCTGTCCAGCGGTCTGTGGCTGGTCTGGCCGCTGATCCTGTTCCTACCGATGATCGCGGCGCCGCTGATCGTTCCCGGCCTTGCCAACCCCGAGCAGGCGTACGTCGAGCTGGCCAAGACGCTGCTGCCGCCGGGCATCATCGGCCTGGTGCTGGCGGGATTCTTCTCGCACACCATGGCGATGGTCTCCTCGGACGCCAACGTGATCTCGTCGGTGGTCACCCGCGACATCGCCCCGGTACTGGTGCGCGCCGTGCGCACCCTCGGCGAGAAGGCGCAGCTCACCTTCGCCCGGGTCACCACGTTCGTCTTCGTGCTGATCAGCATGGTGATCGCGATCAGCACCGAGGGGCAGGGCGTGGTCCTGAAGATCGTGGTCGACCTGGTCGCCGCGACCATGGGCCCGATCTCGATCCCGCTGATGCTCGGGCTGCTGCCCTGGTTCCGGCGCAGCGGGCCGACCGCGGCGCTCGTCTCCTGGGCGGCCGGGCTCAGCGTCTGGGTCGTGGTCAAGTGGATCATGGAGGAGACCAGCCAGACCATGGTGGTCGGCGTCCCGCTGGTCACGTCGCTCGTCCTGTACGTGGCGATCGGCCTGCTCAAGCCGGAGCGGCAGCCGCAGCGCGACGAGCTGATCGACTCCCTGAACGACGACCCGGTCGAGGAACCGAAGCCGGTAGCCGCGGCCTGACGGCGCAGGCGGCGGGGCGCCCGCTCCGCCGCCTGTTATAGCATTTCATGTAATGAAATAACGTTTCATGAGATGGGAGCACATATGGAGTCACGACCGGCCACGGCACCGGATCAGCTCGCGAGCATGGACACCGACCGGCTCCGGCGACGGTTCCTCGTCGAGGACCTCTTCCGGCCGGGCGAGGTGCGGCTCACCTACTCGCACGAGGACCGCATCGTCGTCGGCGGTACGGCCGGCGCCACCGAGCTGCCCAACCCCGACGCCCTGCGCTCGGAGTTCTTCCTGGAGCGGCGCGAGCTCGGCGTGGTCAACGTCGGCGCGGCCGGCTCGGTCACCGTCGACGGCACCCGATACGACCTGGCCCCCAAAGAGGTGCTCTACGTCGGCCGCGGCGCCCGGCAGGTGAGTTTCGACGGCCGGTTCTACCTGGTCTCCACCCCGGCGCACGCGAGCCACTCCACGGTCAAGGCCGGCCTGGACGACGCGGAGCCGGTGCGGCTGGGCTCGCAGGACGGCTCCAACGACCGCACGATCTACAAGTACATCCACGTCAAGGGCATCCAGAGCTGCCAGCTCGTGCTCGGCGTCACGGTGCTCGAGCCGGGCAGCATGTGGAACACCATGCCGTGCCACACCCACGAGCGCCGGACCGAGGTCTACTTCTACTTCGACCTGCCGGAGTCCGACCGGATCGTGCACCTGATGGGCCGGCCGGACGCCACCCGCAACCTGATCGTGGCGCCGGAGCAGGCGGTGATCTCGCCGAGCTGGTCGGTGCACTGCGGGTTCGGCACCCGCAGCTACGCGTTCGTCTGGGCGATGGGCGGCGAGAACCAGGCGTACGAGGATGTGGAGCCGGTCGCGATCGGCGAACTGCGGTGACCAGCCCCTTCTCGCTGCACGGCCGGACCGCGCTGGTCACCGGCTCCCGCGGCGGCATCGGCCGGGCCGTCGCCGTCGCGCTGGCCCAGGCCGGCGCCGACCTGGTGCTGCACGGCCGCAAGGACGACCTCGACGAGACCGAGGAGGAGGTCCGCAAGGCCGGCAGCCAGGCCACCCGGTGGATTCTCGACCTGACCGACACCGCAGCGATCCGCGGCGCGGCGGCGGAGCTGCCCGAGATCGACATCCTGGTCAACAACGCGGGCATCATCCGGCGCGCGCCGGCCGCCGAGCACTCCTTCGACGACTGGCGCTCGGTGCTCGACGTCAACCTGGACGCGGTGTTCCTGCTCAGCCGCGTGATCGGCGCGCGCATGCTGGCCCGCCGCAGCGGAAAGATCATCTCGGTGGCCAGCATGCTGTCCTTCCAGGGCGGCGTGCAGGTGCCCGGGTACACCGCGGCCAAGCACGGGGTGGCCGGGCTGACCAAGGCACTGGCCTGCGAGTGGGCGGCCGAGGGGGTGCAGGTGAACGCGGTCGCGCCCGGATACATCGCGACCGACAACACCGCACCCCTTCGTGCCGATCCGGTCCGGGAGCCGGAGATCCGGTCGCGCATCCCGGCCGGCCGGTGGGGGAGACCGGAGGACGTGGCCGGCGCCGTCGTCTTCCTCGCCTCGCCGGCCGCCGACTACGTCAACGGTCATGTGCTGGCCGTCGACGGCGGCTGGCTCGCCCGATAGCGACCGATAGGCTGGATCGGTGGCTAGGGAAGGCAGTTCCATCGACAAGACGCTGGCAGTGCTGGAAGCGCTCGCCGAGCACCACCGCGTCACCGACATCGCCGCCGCGACGGGCGTCTCCAAGTCGACCGTGCACCGGATCCTGCAGGCGCTGGTCACCTGGGGTTTCGCTCGTCCCGACGGGCTCGGCAGCTACGAGCCGGGCACCCGGATCCTGACCCTGGCCGGCCGGGTGATGTACAGGTTCGACCCCGCGCGCCAGGCCGCGGGGGCGCTGCGGGCCCTCGGCGAGGCCACCGGCTACACCACCCACTTCGCGATCCGCAGCGCCGACGAGGCGGTCTACGTCGACAAGCAGGAGGGACGCCGGCCGTTCCAGATGCCGTCGCGGATCGGCATGAGCGTCGCACTGCACACCACCGCCATCGGCAAGGCCGTGCTGGCCGAGCTGAGCGACGAGGAGGTGCTGGCGATCTGCCGGCGGACCGGCCTGGCGCAGCGCACCGCGCGCACGCTGATCAGCGAGGAGGACCTGCTGACCAACCTGGCGCGGGTGCGCGCGGTGGGCTACGCGGTCGACGACGAGGAGAACGAGCCGGGCATCCGCTGCGTGGGCGCGGCTGTCTTCGATCACACCGGGCAGGTGCTCGGGGGCATCTCGATCTCGACACTGGCGATGGACACGGACATGGCCGGCCTGGAAGCCCGCGCCCCCGAGGTGATCGCCGCGGCCCGGGACGTGTCGGCGGCGCTGGGAGCGGCGGCGCCGACAGTCCGTTCGTAAGCCCCCTCGGTCACTGACGGTGCAGCCAGGCCAGCATCTCGGGCGACGCCAGCGCCGCGGCGCGCTCGTGATATCCGGCCAGCTCCTCATCGGTGAGCAATTCCCGTCCAGCGCCCGACCGGCCCCGGCGGAAGAATGCCTGCTTGTCCTTCAGCACCCCGCCCGCGTCCGGCACCAGAACCGGGGCCCGCTGCCGCATCGCGCCGAAGGTGGCCGCCCGCACCAGCTCCGGCCACTGGTCCACCGGCACCTCGATGCCGAGCCAGGCGGCGATCCGCCGCATCTGCCCGTCCAGGTCACCCAGCAGATCGTCGTAGTGCACCAGCATCACGTTCGGCTCGCCCCGCCGCCGCCAGGCGTCGTCCAGGTGCCACAGCACGCCCGGCAGCGAGTCCAGTTCCTGCCGCGGGTCGCTGTCTCGCCGCACCCAGCCCAGCAGCCACTCACGCAGCGGCGGCGCCGTGCGGGGACCGTCCGGCGCCGGTGTCCCGGTGAGCTCGCTCAGCCGTCCGCGGTCGATGTTGGCGCCCTGGTGGTACAGCGACACCGCCATGTCCAGCGGATGCCGGCCCACCACGATGTACGACGTGTGCGGCCGCAGCGGGAGCCCGTCCAACGGCGTGTGCGTCTTGATGAAGCGCCGGTGCTGCTGGGCGTTCAGCCGGTCGTACATCTGCTGGTGTGGGGTTGTCAGCCAATCGAGCCAGGGTGAGAGCTCTGCCAGCGGGGCCGGGAGATCCGTGGTTGTGAAGACCAGCAGGGCGCAGATCATCTGCATCCAGGTGGTGCCGCTCTTGGAGCGGGTGCTGATGACGATGTCGCCCGGGCGGGAGGCGAAATCGAGCCATCGCCCGCTGTCCTCCTCCTCGGAGCGGTAACGCACGGGTGTCCGCATCCGACGGATTCTAGAGCAGGGATCGATTCCGGTCAGTCGGACATAGAGTCTCCGGCAAGGTCGTCGGCGTACACGCGAACGGGCTGTCCGCGTTCACCGCGATCGACCCGAGCGAAGTGACGGAACTGACCGATGCCGGGCGGGCGCGTCTGGCGCGTCTGGATTACCTGAATACCGAGCGGGCCGGCTACGCGATGATCCAGATCAGCCGGCCGCAGACGCTCGCGCACGGCCTGCACGACTCATCGGCCGGGCAGTTGGCCTGGATCGTGGAGAAATTCAAGGAGTGGACCGCCGCGCGGCGTTGGGGGCGGTGCCGTCCGGTACGTCACCGGCGACCGCTCAGGCGCGGCCCAGACGGCGCAGGATCTCGGTCATCGGGTCGGCGTCCGGCGGCACCGGCAGCGCGGGCCGGAACGGCGCCTCCGGTTTCAGCCGCGACTCGTCGTCCGGAACCGATCGCACGATGGGCAGGGCGGCCTCGAGCACGTCCGCCTCGGGCTCGAACGGCAGGCCGAGGGCGCGGGCCACGTCCCAGCCGTGCACCAGGTAATCGACCAGGTGGAAGCCGACCACGAGGTGGCCCGGCAGCGGCCGCTCGGCGTCGAACTCGGGGATCACGAACGGCCGGTCCAGCACGCCGTCGGCGGCGAACGCGCCGGTCACGTCCTGGGCCGCCGCGACGTAGTCGTCCGGGTCGGCGGCGGCCGGCAACTCCCAGGCGGCGAGGTCGGCGCCCCGGCCGCGGGCAGCGGCCGCGAACCCGCGATGCTGCGCGGTCATGTGCCGGATCAGCATGTCGAGGTCCCACTCCGCGCAGGGTGTGTGGCGGCTGAGGTCGGCGGGCCGGACCTGGATGACCAGGTCGACAGTGGCCTGGACGGCGAGGGCGTCGGCGGCTACAGGATTAATCATATGCATGTGCTTACCGTCTACCTGAGCATACGGATTGTCAACCCTGTTAGAACGGTGACATGGACCGGGACGATCTCGGAGTGATGATTCACCGGCTGGGGCGCCGGCTGCTCGCGATGGAGCAGCCGATCCTGGATCGGCACGGCGTGTCGATGTGGGCCTACGCGGTGCTCACCGCGCTGCGCGACAGCCCGATGCGCACGCAGGCCGCGCTGGCCACGAGCATCGGCGCGGACAAGACCCGGCTGATCCCGGTCCTGGACGACCTCCAGCGTCGCGGGCTGATCTCCCGTGACCCGGACCCGGCGGACCGGCGGGTGCGGCTGCTCGGCCTGACCGAGAACGGGCGCCAGGTGCACCGGTCGGTGCTGATCGAGATCCGGGCCGCGGAGGACGAGCTGCTCGGTTCGGTTCCGGCTGACGATCGAAAAGCCTTCTTGCGTACGCTCGTCGCCCTCGCCGGACCGCTGAACTGAATCGCGTTCGACCGCAGCCAGGGGGAGATCTTGACTCTTTAAGCTAATTGCATTAGCTTTTGGGGCAGCACGGTTAGCCACTACCCCGGGAGACCAGCATGACGGAATACCTGAGCATCGGCGCCAACAAGATCGCCTACGACGTGACCGGCGAAGGGCCCCTGGTGGTGCTCGCGCACGGCATGGGCGACAGCCGCCACTCCTACCGCTTCGTGGCCCCGGCCCTGGCCGCGGCGGGGTACCGGGTCGCCACCATGGACATCCGCGGCTGTGGGGAATCCAGCCTCGGCTGGGACGGCTACAGCCGCACCGACATCGCCGGTGACCTGGTCGCGCTCGTGCGTCACCTCGGTGGCCCGGCCGTGCTCATGGGGCAGTCGATCAGTGGTGGTGCCGCCACGATCGCCGCCGCCACGGCGCCGGAGCTGATCAGCGGGGTGATCGAGCTGGCGCCGTTCACCCGCAAGCAGACGATCTCGCTCGGGGGAATGATCCGGGTGAAGCGCTACCGGGCCGGATCCACCCAGCTCGCCATGACCATGGCCCGCGGAAGCCTGTCGAGCTGGAAGAAGTACCTGGACGTGGCGTACCCGACCAAGCCCGCCGACTGGGCCGGCGAACTCGCGCGGATCGAGGCCATGATGAGCGAGCCCGGCCGCATGAATATCCTCCAAGCCATGTGCAAGACCAACCCGGGCGATGCCGGCGCACAGCTGCCCAACGTCACGTGCCCGGTCCTGATCATCCAGGGTGGCCTCGACCCCGACTGGGCCGACCCGCGTGCCGAGGGCGAGAAGATCATCGCCGACCTGCCTGCCGGGCTCGGGCAGCTGGCGATGATCGAACGCGCCGGCCACTACCCGCACGCCCAGACGCCGGACGAGGTCGTCGCGCTGTCGCTGCCCTTCCTCGCCAGGACGCTGACCCATGCCTAGGGCCGGACTCGACCAGGCCGCGGTGACCGCCGCCGGTGCCGCCCTGGCCGACGAGGTCGGCTTCACCGGACTCAGCATGGGCCTGCTCGCCGAGCGGCTCGGAGTCCGGACGCCGTCGCTCTACAAGCATGTCGCCAGCCAGGCCGACCTCGCCCACCGGATCGCCGTCCTCGCCCTGAACGAGTTCGCGGACGCCATCCGCGACGCCATCCAGGGGCGGGCCGGCCGCGACGCCCTCGTCGCCGGTGCGCAGGCGATGCGCAAGTGGGTGCGCGAACACCCCGGCCGGTACGCGGCGGGCAACGCCGCCATCATCACCGGGTCCGACGACCCGCTCCTGCCCGCCATCCAGCGGGTGCTCGCCTCCTGGACGGCGATGCTGCACGGATATCGCCTGGCCCCGGACCAGGAGATCCACGCGCTGCGGATGCTGCGCAGCGTCCTGCACGGGTTCGCGACGCTGGAAGCCGCCGGCAGCTTCCAGATCGCCGCCGACATCGACGACAGCTTCACCTGGATGCTCGACTTCCTCGACCGGGGCCTCACGGCGAACCAGCCTGACCGGATGACCGCCCGCTGAGGCTTGGTGCCCTTCTTGTGGTGCTCGGTCCTCCGGGCAGATCTGGACGCGCCGCGCAGGCAACGGCACACCGCGAAGCGGACCTATGACCGGCTGATCGACGAAAAGGGCATCGGCGGGCGCCATCAGCCCCGCACCGCGACCTTCGGCGGGCACGGGGGCCGGGTCAGCGCGAAGTACGACGTGGCGGCCACCAGCAGCCCCGCACCCCACAGCGTGTAGCCGCCCATCTCCAGCGCCAAGGGCAGGAACGGGCCGCCGAACTCACCGCGGATCCAGGCGGTCATCCCGGCGATACCGAAGTACGCGGTCAGGCTCGACGGCCAGGTAGGCGCCGGCGAACGCCCAGGCGGGCGCCGGCTCCGCGCGGCCCTCCGGCGATCTGCCATGGACTCGCCCACACGACTCGCACGGATGCGTGGCCAGCCGCCGCTCGCGGGCGGCGACGATCAGGCAGAGGACGCCGGCGGTGGCGCCGCTGCCGGTCGCCAGCAGACTCGCGACACTGCCGGTCCGGGCGCCCTCGAACACCAGCGCACCGAGATCCGCTGGCGCCACCACCTCGGGCGCAGCGAACTGCTCGACATGGTGGCCTCCCGCAGCTATGTCATCGTGCTGCCCGAAGGAGAACGGCGGGAGCTGCTCCGCAACGTCGAGGAGTTGCTGGACGTACACCCGGAGCTCAAGGGTCGCGAAAAGCTCAACCTTCCTTATGTCACCCGGTGTACCCGGGCCCGCCGCGGCTGAGAGCCCGTCCGGCACGGGCGGTGCCGGGCGCCGTGATCACGCACCGTCGGCGTCGATCCGGAAGATCGCTTTCCATTCAGGGGAGTCGCTCCACCACGCCGATACCGTCGGCCGGCCAAGTCCATCCCCTCGGGCCGACGCCTGGGCGACATGACCCACGGTCGCCGAGTTGGCGGTGACTTCGCCGGTCAGTTCGGGGAGCCACGTGCCCACGGTTCAGTGCCAGGGCATGCCGGGCCGCAGCTCATGTCCGTGAGTTCGCGAGCCGGCGCTGGCGGGCGTGGTGGCTCGAGCTGTGTCAGTTCGCCTTGGCGGCGGGGCCGGCGCCGGCTTGGTCGAGGCAACGCCGCAGTCGTTGCAGGTACTGGTCGAAGGTCTCGTCGGGCTGCCAGGTCTGGTAGGCCGTGGAGAGTGCGGCGAAGGCGAGGTTGAACTGCAGCGTGGCCGCGAGGGGGTCGCTGCCGTCGGTCCGGGTGGTGACCCAGTCACGTAAGTCGGTGCGGAACTGCTCGCCGAGGTCCTGGGTCGACTGGGCGAGTGCGGGTGACTGCGCTTTGAGCCGGCGTTGCAGGGGCATGCGGTCGGCGAGACGTTCGTTGAAGCCGATCATGATCGCGGTCAGGGCATCCCACAGGTGCTCGTCGGCGGGGCGGGCGTTCATGAGCGCGCGCCAGTGCTCCCGTTCTTGCGGGTCTTGGTCGAAGACGACGGCTTCCTTGCTGGCGAAGTAGTTGAAGAACGTCGCCCGGGAGACGTTCGCGGTGGCGGCGATCTGTTCCACGCTGACGGACTCGAAGCCACGTTCGTCGAACAGCCGCAACGCTGCCGACCGGATGGCCCGCCAGGCCTCCAGCTTCTTGCGTTCTCGCAGATTCACCACGTCCTCCTGCGGGCGATCATACCAGAGTTCTGGATTCCATCGAACATTAGACCGCGTCTAGTTTCCGTGTATGGTGGAGTGGCAGCACGGGCCCCTTCCCCTCGTTCGAGCAGGGGATTCTTCTGTCGTGCCGCCATGCCACCGGAAGGAGATCCATGAGCAAGGTCTGGTTCATCACCGGCACCTCACGCGGTCTCGGCCGCAACTTCGCCGAGTCCGCCCTCGAACGCGGCGATCGCGTCGCCGCGACCGCCCGCACCCTCAGCGCCCTCGACGACCTGGTCGCCAAGTACGGCGACCAGGTACTGCCGCTGGCCCTTGACGTCACCGACAAGCAGGCCGTCATCGCCGCGGTGACCGCCGCCCACGAGAAGTTCGGCCGTCTGGACGTCGTGGTCAACAACGCCGGCTACGGCCTGTTCGGTGCGGTCGAGGAGATCAGCGAGCAGCAGCTGCGCGACCAGATCGAGACCAACCTGTTCGGCGTCTTCTTCGTCACTCAGGCGGTGCTGCCGATCCTGCGCGCGCAGGGCAGCGGCCACATCATCCAGATCTCCACCATCGGCGGTATCGGCGCCTTCCCGTCACTGGGCGGCTACCACGCCTCCAAGTGGGCCCTCGAAGGATTGACCGAATCGCTGGCGCAGGAGGTGGCCGGCTTCGGCATCAAGGTCACCCTCGTCGAGCCCGGCGGCTTCAGCACCGACTGGGCCGGGTCGTCCGCGGTGCACGCCGACCCGAACCCCGCCTACCGGCCGATGCGCGACGCCATGGCCGCCCGCAGGGGCGGATCGCAGCCCGGTGACCCGACCGCCGCCGGCCCGGCGCTGCTGCAGATCGCCGACGCCGAGAACCCGCCGCTGCGCGTGCTCTTCGGCTCCCAGCCCACCCAGCTCGTCAAGCACATCTACGCCCAGCGGCTGCAGACCTGGGCCGACTGGGAGCACGTCTCCCGCGCGGCACAGGGCTGAGCACACCCGTGACCGCGACCAACATGCGGCCGCAGACGTCCGCCCGGTGGGCCTGTGCCTGCTGGGCGGCGTCCGAGCCGTTCACCATCGCCATGTTCTTCACGCCGGAAGCAGCATCGATCACCGAGCAGGCAAAGCTTCCGGCCCGCGCCGCCTACGTCGTGCTGCGCACCGCGCCTCTGGGCGCGGTGCCTCCGGCAGTGGCCGCCGCGACGTTTCGTAGCTTTCCCGCGCCCGTGTTCGCGGTGCTGCCCGAAGCGTGGCAGCACCTGAGTCCGGCAGAGGCCGTCGACGCGCATCACGAGGCCGTCGAGCGGGCCGCCACGAGGCAGCTCGGGGAAGCTCCCGCTGAGCTGAGCGACATGGCCGACCTGCTGGCCGGTGTCGTCCAGGACCTCGACACCAGCGGAAGAGTCCTGGCCGCGGCCAACCAGGCCGTTGCCGCTGCGGCCGAGCCGTGGGCCAAGCTGTGGCGAGCACTCAACACCCTGCGCGAACACCGCGGCGACGGACACATCGCCGCCCTGATCGCTGCGGATCTCGCTGTCCACGACAGTGAGGTTCTGATGGCCGCATGGGCCGGCGCGCACACCAACACCCCCGCGTTGCGGGCCAGTCGCGCCATCGACGACGAGAGCTGGCGGGCCGCCACCGAACGACTCGCCGCCCGAGGGCTCCTCGACAACGCCGGCGCCATCACCGCCGAGGGCAAGGACCTGCGTGACCAGGTAGAGCAGGTCACCGACCAGGCCGCCGCCGAACCTTGGCAACGGATCGGCCAGGAGCGTATCGGAGCCGTCCACCGATTCCTCACCACGCTGTCAACCACCCTGATCGACACTGGGCAGATGAGTGCCGTGACCCCCGTCGGCGCGCCCTGGCCACCGCCCATCCTCGGCGCCGCCTAACACGTCGCGACACCACCCGCCATCGCCGGCCGCGCTGACCAGCAGACAACCGGGAAGTAGCTGCCATTGGCTGCCTCCAGTCGGCAATTGTTCGCCTGGACGGCCAGTGCTGCTGTCGGCTTCGTGACTCCCCGGTGAGGTCACCGGATCCGCGCCACGGCGGCCGGCTGCTCCACCATCCGCCGGCACGCCGCGCTCACCGGCGCCAGCCGTCGCCCTTGCGGGCGTGCCACCGGCCCGACGCCTCGCGGCGACACCGGGAGCAGGTCGCTGCGGTCACCATCGCGGCGCTGCCCTGCGGCCTGACAGTGATTGCGCCTTCGGAAGGCGAGTCTCGGGCGGCTCCCGGTCACGGGAAGCCGTCACCGTAGTCGACGACCTCGTTGGACTGCACGTGCGACGGCCGCCACGCCCTGGTCCGTAGCGCCAGAGTCGCATGAGCTTGGGCCAAGGCGGCGAGCATGTGGACGTCGGTGACGTGTTGAGGGTCCGAGTCGGGATCGGCGGCGATCGCGTTGTAGGTGTTGTCGGCGATGTGCAGCAGATATTCGGCGCGGGCGGCGTGCTCGTCGGGCGTCATCCGGCCATGATCGCCACTCATTGCTATCGATGTCCAGAGCTTGCTCACCGAGGCCCGTCCTGAGCCGTTTCGCGTCGGCGACCATCCGTCGGTGGACGACGTCGGACAGCCGGCGCTTCAGCGCTCGCATCGCTACCATCGGGGTCTTGCCGGCGGCTCACCGGCCTCGCCGGCTCGTTCGCCGTCCCGCTGCGACCACACGACGGCACCCGCGTACGAACTTCGCGGACCGGGCCCGGCGTCGGTGAGCGTCTGATCGGCGGAAAGCCGCAGAGTGGTCCGACAAGCACGTCTGAGGCCGGCCGGTCAGTGCGACAGTGCCTCGCTCGGTGGCAAACGCGCCGCTCGTCCGGCCGGGTACAGTCCTGCCGCCATTCCCACCAGCATCGTTGCTGCGACCCCGCCGGCGACTGCCCACACGGGCATCACCGGCGACCACGATCGGTAAGCGGCGTAGCCGGCCGTGACCGCACCTCCGATCAGCACTCCCGCGACTCCACCCAGTGTGGCCAGCAGCAGCGACTCGCACAGGAACTGCAGCCGGATCTGGCCCTGGGTGGCGCCCAGCGCCCGGCGCAGCCCGATCTCCGCCCGCCGTTCCAGCACCGAGATCACCATGGTGTTCGCGACGCCGACGCCGCCCACGATCAGTGCCACCGCGCCCAGGCCCAGCAGGAGCCCGTTCAGGGCGCTGTCGGCTGCCCGCGCCGCGGCCAGCGCGTCGGAGGGTCGCGAGACCTTTACCTCGTTGGGCGCTTGCGGGTTGACCGTCGCCGCCAGGACGCGGCGGACTTGCTCGACCGACTGTTCCGCCGAGCGGGTGTAGACGGTGGTCGGTGAGCCGTCGAAGTTGAGCAGGCGTTGCGCCGCTTTCCAGCCGACCAGGGCCGACGTGTCCAGTTCGGGTGCCAGCGGCACGGATGCCAGGATGCCGACGACGCTGAACCACTGGCCGCCGAGCCAGAGCCGGGGTCCGGGTGCCGCGATGCCGAGGCGCTGCGCGGTGGCGGCGCCCAGCACGACGGCCGGGCCGTCGACGGATCCGGTCAGCCATCGTCCTACGGCCGGCCGCGCCCCGACGGTGCCGAGCAGGTCCGGCTGGGCGGCGAGCACGGAGATGCTGCCGTTCTCCCCGGCCGGGATGTACTCGTTGCGGTAGACCTTCGCGTCCAGCCGGCCGGTGGCGGTCGCCGACTCGACGGGTGCGATGCGCCGGACCATCGCCATGGCATCGGCGGGCAGCTTCGCGTCGGCGCCCGTCATGGTCTGGCCCGGTGCGGCCGTCAGCAGGTTCGTGCCCAGCGCGTCCAGGGTGCGGTTCAGGTCCGCGCGGCTGGAGGCGGAGATCCCGACGACGGCGAGCATCGCGGCGATGCCGATCGCGATGCCCAGCGCCGACAGCACGATCCGCAGGGGCCGGGTGCGTAGACCGGCGGCACCGACCCGGACCACGTCTGCCGGGGCCAGCCGGGCCGGACGCGGCCGTGCCGGTACGTGTTGGCGCGGCTCGGTCATGACTCGGCCAGCCGGCCGTCGCGCATCTGCAGGCAGCGGGGCAGGTTGCCGGCTATCTCCCGGTCGTGGGTGATGACCACGACGGTGGTGCCGGTGGCGTGCAGGCTGCGCAGCAGTTGCATGATGCTCGCACTGGCTACCGAGTCGAGGTTGCCGGTCGGTTCGTCGGCGAGGAGTACCGCCGGGTCACCGACGACCGCACGGGCGATCGCCACGCGCTGGCGCTCGCCGCCCGACATCTCGTGCGGGCGGTGGTGTGCCCGGTGTTCGAGACCGACACGGTGCAGGGTCTCAGCGGCCCGGCGGCGCCGTTCGCGGCGGCGCACGCCGGTGTAGAGCAGGCCGTCGGCGACGTTGTCCAGGGCAGACACTCCGGGCGTGAGGTGGAACTGCTGGAAGACGAAGCCGATGGTGCGGGCGCGCAGCGCCGACAGGGACCGGTCGGGCAGGCCGGCCACATCGTGGCCGTCGATCCGGACGGTGCCGGTGGACGGCCGGTCGAGGGCCCCGAGCAGGTGCAGCATGGTCGACTTGCCGGAGCCGGACGGGCCCACGATGCCGGTCAGCTCGCCGGCGTCGACGTTCATCGAGACGGCGGTGAGAGCGGCGACACCGCCCGGGTAGGTCTTGCCCACCTCGCTCATCCGGATCATGACGGCATGCCCACGGTGGTACCGTCGGTCAGTCCGGTGCCGCTGACCTCCGCGCGGCCGTCGGCGAACATGCCGACCTTCACCGCGACGTAGCGTGTGGCGCCGCCCTCGACCACCTCCAGGCCGTACCCGCCCTCGGCCAAGGCCAGCAGGGCTGCGACCGGAACAGTCAGGACGTCCTTGCGCTGCTCACCGGTGTAGGTGACCTTGACCGGGGCCGCGCGCAGGCCTCCGGCGGCCTTCGGGTCGCCGAGCTTGACGGTGACCGGCACTGTCGGGTCGGCGCCGTCCTTCGCGGTGGCTTCGGCGCCGACGTGAGTGACTGTCCCGTCCGTCTTCCGGCCGTTGGGCAGGCCCACGGACACCTTTGCCCCGAGCGCCGCCCAGCCGGCGGCATCGGCCTCGGCGTCGACGGTGACGATGGAGGTCTCGCCGGTGTAGGTGAGGAGCGGGCCGGCGGCCGGATCACCGACTCGGGCCTTCAGGTCGGCGACCCGGACCGGGCCGGCAGCCACGATCACCCATGAGGTGTCGACAGCGCCGGTCGTGGGCAGCCGGAGCTGCTTCTGCCAGCGCCGCACCGCCCGGGCCGTCACGTCGCTGTACTCGTCGTCGACGGTGAAGCCGTCATGGCCCAGCGACCGCAGATTGCGTTCGAACTGCAGCACGTCGGGGCCCTCGACGCCCGGCGACAGGGTCCGGTACATCGGCAGGACGCCGGTGAGCAGCACCACCGGGCGGTTGTCGGCGCGCAGCAGGGTGCCGCCGCGGCGGATGGTGCGGCCCGGCTTGGGCAGCCACGTCACTGTGCCGCCGGCTGCGGACTTCATCGGCACCGGTTCGCCGTACCCGAGCTTGCCGTCGACAGTGACCGATTCGGCGAGCGTCTGCCGCCGTACCGTGGTGGTTGTGGCCGGCCCGGCAGCTGCTGGAGGGATCTCCCGGTCGTCGCGGACGACGAAGCTGGCGCCCGCGGCACCCACAGTGACCAGAACTACGGCCAGAACCCACCGGATCCGGCGGCTCATCCACCCACCGCGATCCCCGGCATCACGCCCGCGCCGAACTGAGGGCACTTCTTCGCCGCCTCCGGCAGCTTGGAGAGTTCGTCGGCCTTGTCGCGGTCGATCTTGAAGGCACCGGTCTCGGCGTCCGGGTCAGGGAAGCCGGGCAGGCCGTTCTCGCGGATGCACTTGGCGTAGTCGCGGGCCTTGGCGAGGTCCTCGAGCGAGGCCTTGGGCGGCTCGCCGCCGTTGGGCAGCAGCTCGCGGCACTTCTCCAGGGCGGCGTTCATCTTCTTGGCCGCGGCCTCGTCGGTCGCGGCCTGGGCGGGCATCGCGGCCATGCCGTCGGGGCCGGGGTCGGGCACGTCGATGCCCGCGGCGCGCATGCACTGAGCGAACTTGCGGCCCCGCGCCGCGTCCTCGTCCGCCGGCGCCGGCGTGCTGCCGGACGGCTTGACGCCGCCGCCTGCCGAGGCCACCTGCTGGTCCTTCTTCTCGGCGGCGCATCCGCTGAGGGCGGCCATCAACAGCATCATCGGTACGGCGATCAGCCGGGTCTTTCCGTGTTTCATCACGGCTCCTCTCGGGTTGGGAGCCACCACACCAGGCCGCCGGTTAGAGCGTCGTCAGCGTCGGCGTTAACAGGTTTCTAACGGCTTCACCAGGCACGATGGGCGCGTGCGCATTTTGGTGGCAGAGGACGAGGTCGTATTGGCCGACGCGATCGCGGAGGGGCTGCGGCTGCAGTCACTGGCTGTCGACATCGCCTACGACGGCGACGCGGCGCTGCAGCGGCTGGCAGTGAACAGCTACGACGTCCTGGTTCTGGACCGCGATCTGCCGGTGGTGCACGGTGACGATGTGTGCCGGGCGGTGGTGAACTCCGACTGGCCGGTCCGGGTGTTGATGCTGACTGCTTCGGGTGAAGTCACCGACCGGGTGGCCGGGCTTTCGCTGGGCGCGGACGACTACCTGCCCAAGCCGTTCGCGTTCGTGGAGCTGATCGCCCGGGTCCGGGCGCTGGGCCGCCGCGCCCGCCCGGCCGCACCGCCGGTGCTGGAACGCGCCGGGCTGCGGCTGGACACCGCCCGCCGCCAGGTCTACCGCGAGGGGCACCATGTCGCCCTGTCCCGCAAGGAGTTCGCCGTGCTGGAGGAGCTGTTGCGGGCCGACGGCGCGGTGGTCAGCGCCGAGCAGCTGCTGGAACGGGCGTGGGACGAGCACACCGACCCGTTCACCGGCGTCGTACGCGTGATGATCCTGTCCCTGCGCCGCAAACTGGGCCCGCCGCAGGTGATCACCACGGTGACCGGCGCCGGATATCAGATCCCGTGACGGCCCACCGGCTGACCGTCCGCGCCCGGCTCACCGCCCTCTACGGCGGCGTTTTCCTCCTGGCCGGAGCCGCATTGCTCGCCATCACCTATGTGCTGCTCGCCCAGGCACTGAACGCCAACAGTTTCAGCCAGGAGGCCGTGCTGGCCGTGCCGATGGCCGTCGCCTCCGCAGGGCCCACTGTGGCGGAGACGTACCCGACGGGCATCGACGTCGCCATGCAGGCCGAGTCCTTGGAACGGATGAAGCTGGCCGAGGAGCTGCGGGTGCAGTTCCGCCGGCAGACGCTGACCTCGTTGCTGCAGCGCGGCGCCGTCGCGCTGGCCGGGGTCGCGATCGTCGGCATCTGGGTGGGCTGGCTGATGGCCGGGCGCACGCTGCGTCCTCTGCAGCAGATCACCGCGACCGCGCGCCGCGTCGCCGATCGCAGCCTGCACGAACGCATCGGCCTCACCGGACCCAAGGACGAGCTGCGGCAGCTGGCCGACACCTTCGACGACATGCTGGCCCGACTGGACGAGTCCTTCGGGGCCCAGCGCCGCTTCGTCGCCAACGCCTCGCACGAGCTGCGCACCCCGCTGACGATCAACCGGACGCTGATCGAGGTGGCGCTGAGCCGCCCGGACCCGCCCGACGAACTGCGGCGGCTCGGCGAGACCCTGCTGACCGTGAACACCCGGCACGAGCGCCTCATCGAAGGCCTGCTGGTACTGGCCGGCTCGGAGCAGGAGCTGACCAACCGTGAGCTGGTCGACCTGGCAGCCGTGAGCGAGCGGCTGGTGAACGCGGCCCGCCCGGAAGCGGCGGCCGCGGGTGTCAGCTTGCACGCATCGGTGCAGCCGATGCCTGTCCACGGTGATCCGGTGCTGCTGGAGCGTCTGGTGCAGAACCTGGTGCGCAACGCGGTGGCCTACAACGTCGCCGGCGGCGAGGTGCGGGTGGAATGCGCCGGTCGGCGACTCACGGTCAGCAACACGGGGCCGGTGGTGTCCGCCTTCGAGATCCCGGGGCTCTTCGAGCCGTTCCGCCGGCTGACCGACCGCGTCGGCTCGGCGGAGGGTAGCGGGCTGGGCCTGTCGATCGTCCGGTCGATCGTGACGGCCCACGACGGCACGGTCACCGCAGTGCCGCGCGCTGACGGCGGCCTCACCGTAACCGTCGAGCTGCCGCCGACGTAGAACGCGTCATCGGCCGGCCTGGCGGCATCTGCCGCTCCGTGCTCGGCTGTGATGGCCCGGCGCCTTGTCGAGTCGAGGAGAGTACGTCGAGTCGCTCCTTCCGCGCGCCGCCGTATCGTGTCGCCGGGCGCGGGAGGATGATGCGGTGTTTCGGCTGGAACGCGGAGTGACGGGTTTCCGCCTCGGTAAGGAGCCGGAGCTCCCAGAGGTCCCGGCGCGCCAGCCGGCACTCGCCGCAGTCGCTGCTGATGGCGCAGCGGCTGGTCCGTGGCAGCACCGGGCTGGAGCCGGAAGGTTGAACGACAAGCGGTGCAGACGTCGCCGGCGCCGCGGGTCAGTTCCTGGACGGCCGTTCGACCCGGTACTGAGCGATGATCACGCCGGTGGTGGTGGGTGCCGAGCGTTCCAGCACCAGGTCGGCCCGGTCCGCCGGGCCGAAAAGCCTGGTGCCCGAGCCGAGCGTGATCGGGTGGATCATCAATACGTACCGGTCGATCAGGCCGGCCGCGTGCAGCGACCGGACCAGCTCGCCGGAGCCCATCACGGTCGCGTCCTCCTTCAGGCCGGCGACCGTCTCGGTCGCGTCGCCGGCGAGCAGGACCGAGTTCGGGTACCCGAGTTCCGTGCCCGCCGATCGTGACACCACATATTTGGTGCCGGCCACCAGAACGTCGGTGAAGGGGTTCGGTTCGGGCGTGGTGGTCCAGAAGCCCAGCAGGTCCTCGTAGGTGCGGCGGCCGAACAGCATCGCCCCGCCCTGGGCCGTACCCTCCGCCGCGAAGCCCATGGACACCTCGTCCTGGTAGCCGTCGCCCCACCCGCCGTGCGCGAACCCGCCGCGGGTGTCCTCGTCAGCACGGCCGAGGCCCTGCATGACCCCGTCCAGGGTGATGCTCTCGAATGCGGTGATCGTCATACCACCATGACGAGCCGGCACCCCGCCGATCGTCACCCCGAGTTCTTCGATGCCCGACCCACGATCGGCGCCGCACCGGGGGGCGCGCCGGTCATCCGCCCTTGACGCCCGGCAGGCCGGTGCTGACGTCGCTGATCGCCTGGTCGAGGATCTCCAGGCCGAGGTCCAGCTCCGCCTCGGTGGAGGTGAGCGCCGGCGCGATCCGGAAGACGCCGCCCATCTGGGGCAGCTGCACCACGTTCATGTGCAGGCCGAGCTGCAGGCAGCGCCGCGTGACGGCGGCGCCCAGCTCGTCCGCGGGCTGCTTGCTCTCCCGGTCGAGCACCAGCTCCAACCCCACCAGCAGGCCGCGGCCGCGCACGTCGCCCACCACCGGGTGGTGGGTGGCCAGCTCTTTCAGACCCTTCATGAGGTACGACCCGAGCACGGCGGCCCGCTCATCGAGCCGGTCGGCGATCAGCACGTCCAGGACGGTGTTGCCGACCGCGGCGACCAGCGGGTCGGACACGTGGGTGGTGAAGAACAGGAAGCCCCGCTCGTGCGCGGTCTGCTCGATCTCGGGGCTGGTCACCACCGCGGCGAGCGGCAGGCCGGCGCCGAGGGTCTTGGAGAGCGTGAGGATGTCCGGGGTCACGCCGTCGCGCTGGAAGGCGTACCAGGTGCCGGTGCGGCACAGCCCGGTCTGCGCCTCGTCCAGGATCAGCAGCCCGCCGCGCTCGTGGCACTTGTCGCGCAGCGCGGCCAGGTAACCCGGCGGCAGGTCGAGCACGCCGCCCGAGCTGAGGATCGGCTCGACGATGCAGGCCGCCAGGCTGCCCACCGACTGGGTGTCGAACAGCTCGAACGCGAAGTCGAGCTGGCGGCGCCAGTCGAGTTCGCCGTTCGCGTCGGTGAAGTCCGGCCGGTAGGGGTTCGGCGTGGGGATCGCGAAGTTGCCGGGCGCGGCCGGGCCGTACCCCTTGCGGCCGTGGCTGTAGGTGGCGCTCGCGGCGGCCTGCGTCATCCCGTGCCAGGACCGGCCGAACGAGATGATCTCGTGCCGGCCGGTGACCAGTTTCGCCATCCGGATGGCCGCCTCGTTCGACTCGGCGCCGGTGGTCAGCAGCAGCACCTTGCTCAGCGGCTCGGGCAGCGACTCGGCCAGCCGGCGGGCCAGGTCGACCACCGGGCGGCTCAGCATGCCGCTGAACAGGTGGTCCAGTGAGCCGATCTGTTCGCGCACGGTGGCGACCACGGCCGGGTGCGAGTGGCCCAGGATGGCGCTCATCTGGCCGGACGTGAAGTCCAGCAGCCGGCGGCCGTCGGCGGTGTACACGAAGCTGCCCTCGGCGCGCTCAATGATCTCGGGCGTGAACTGCCCGGCGCCGGAGTAACGGACCAGGTGACGTTCGGCGTCGGACCAGAAGGCGTCAGTCATGGCTTCGACGCTAGGAGTGGTCGCTGGTCACGTCCATCTCGCTTTTCCGGCGTTGCTGTTAAGCACAGCTTTACAGTCGACCGATGGCGTTGAATCCCTGGCGGTTGCGGCTGCTCGCCGATCTCTCGGTCTTCGGCACGGTGCGGGCGGTCGCTCAGCGCGGCAATCTGAGCCCGTCCGCGGTGTCGCAGCAGCTGGCGACGCTGGAGCGGGAGACCGGGACCGCGCTGCTGGAACGCACCGGGCGGCGGGTGCGGCTCACCGGGGCCGGGGTGCTGCTGGCCGGCCGGGCGCGGGAGATCCTGGCGGCCATGGACGCGGCCGAGGCCGAGCTGCGCGGCCTGGCCGACGAGCCGGCCGGCACGGTGACGCTGGCCGCGTTCCAGAGCGCGGTGCACGCGCTGGCCGAGCCCGCGGTGGCACGGCTGGCCACGCTCCACCCGGATTTGACAGTGGTGCTGCTCGAGCTGGAACCGCACACCAGCATGCCGGCGCTGCGCCGGGGCGAGGTGGACGTGATCATCACGACGACCGACTTCACCGGCGCCGAGCTGGACCCGGCGATCGACCTGATGCCGATCGGGTCGGACGAGATCGTGCTGGTGCTGCCGGTGGACCATCCGCTCGCGGCGGCCGAAGCGATCGCGCTGGAGGCCTGCGCTGATCAGAAGTGGACATTCGAGCTGGCCGGGGCGTACATGTCGGAGCTGGCCACCCGGCTGTGCCGGGAGGCCGGTTTCGAGCCGGCGGTGATCTGCCGGCTGAACAATTACATGCTCGCCCTGCAGCACGTGGAGCGCGGGCGGTCGATCACCATGCTGCCGCGGCTGGCGGTCGACCCGCGGTACCGGGTGGTGACCCGGCCGCTCCGGCCGCGGGTGACCCGCCGCATCACGGCGGCGGCGCGGCGGCTGTCCGGGCCGCGGCCGGAGATCACCGCGGTGCTCACCGCATTGCGGAACCAGGCGGCGGGTCCGCCGGCCACAGCTTGATCGCCCGTGCGGCGGCGTTGATGATCAGCCCGGCGTCCACCTCGGCCCGGGACTCACCGATGCCGAACGCCGGCCACTCGCAGACGAAGGTGACCGGGCCGGGCGGCGGCAGCGGCCAGACCCAGTAGTCCATGTCGTAGCGCCGGTCACCGCCGCCGCCGCGATCAC
This sequence comes from Actinoplanes sp. 13, assembly GCF_056134165.1. Classification (NCBI taxonomy): domain Bacteria; kingdom Bacillati; phylum Actinomycetota; class Actinomycetes; order Micromonosporales; family Micromonosporaceae; genus Actinoplanes; species Actinoplanes sp. 13. The sequence continues at coordinate 285,417 of NZ_JBVYOQ010000007.1, forward strand.
GCAGCAGCAGCGGCCCGGTGGGCTCCGCATCCGGGTTCGGGTAGGGGTTCGAGCTCAGGTTGGAGGCACCGGTGCCGTCGGCGAACTGGATGCCCACCCGCAGGAACTCGGGTGTGGGTGATCCGTCGGCGTCGAGGACGTCGTCGTGGAACATCCGGGGAAACGCGCGACTGTGGCGGTCCTCCCGCCGCAGGAGCACGGTCACCGTGAGAGAGAAGCCGTTGGGATAGGCGAGCAACCCGCTCACGCCGACGGCAGCCTCCGCACCACGCGCCAGCACGATCTCGGCGGGCACCCCGCCACCGAGCATCGCCGGTGGTCTGACCCAGGCCGGCGTGGCGGGCTCGGGCTCCGGCTCCGGTGGGACCGGCGGCGGGAAGCGATCGAAGAAGTTCACATTCCCGACCCTGCCACCTCGCCCGCGTGGCCGCGACCCGGTGTGCCGGGCCGCGACCACGCGCCCGGTCAGGGCAGGGCGTTCAGGAACGGCTCGTGGCTGTTACGGAACTCCCAGCTGTAGAACTTGTCCCAGTTGATCGACCAGGTCATCAGGCCGCGGAAGTTCGGGTTGGTGCCGCTGCGCACCGTGTACCCGCCGCAGTTCGTACCCTTCACCAGGCAGTTGACCGCCTGCTGCACGCCGGCCGGCGCGACGTACCCGTTGCCCGCGCTGGTCGAGCTGGGCGCCCCGAACGCGATCTGGTCCTCACGCAGGCCGGGGAACACGTTCGCGGTGTTGCCGGCCACCGGGAAGCCGGCGAGCAGCATGTCGGTCATCGCGATGTGGAAGTCCGCGCCGCCCATCGAGTGGTACTGGTTGTCCAGGCCCATGATCGGACCGGAGTTGTAGTCCTGGACGTGCAGCACGGTGATGTCGTTGCGCAGCGCGTGGATGACCGGCAGGTACGAGCCGGCGCGCGGGTCCTGGCCGCCCCACGGCCCGGAGCCGTAGTACTGGTAACCGAGCTGGACGAAGAACGTCTCCGGGGCCATGGTCAGCACGAAACCGGCGCCGTACCGGGCCTTGAGCGAGCGCAGTGCCGAGATCAGGTTGACGATCACCGGGGTGGTCGGGTTCTTGAAGTCGGTGTCACCGGTGTTCAGCGAGAGCGAGTGGCCCTCGAAGTCGACGTCCACGCCGTCCAGGCCGTACCTGTCGATGATCGCGCTGATCGAGCTGACGAACTTGTCGCGGGCCGCGGTGGTGGTGAGCTGCACCTGGCCGTTCTGGCCGCCGATCGAGAGCAGGACCTTCTTGCCGGCCTGGCGCTTGGCCTTGATGGCCGCGATGAACTCGGCCTCGGTCTCCACGCCGGGGCACTCGGTGGCCGGGCAGAGGCTGAACCGGATGTCACCGGAGGTCACCGAGGTGGGCTCGCCGAAGGCCAGGTTGATGATGTCCCAGTCGGCCGGCACGTCGGCCATCCGCAGATATCCGGAGCCGTTGGCGAAGCTGGCGTGCAGATAACCGATCAGCGCGTGCTTGGGCAGCCCGCCGACCGGGATCGAGGTGGTCGGCGTGGGCGTGGGCGTCGGCGAGCTGGTCGGCGACGCGGTGGGGGAGGGGGACGGGCTGGACGGCGAGGGCTTGGTGGGTGTCGGCGTCGGATCGGTGCCACCACAGGCGCCGTTGTTGATCCACACGTCCCACTGGGCGCTCTTGAGGACCGGGTCCTCGCCCTGCGTCCACCACTTGGCGGTGTAGTTGTTCCCGTTGCGCGAGACGACGTTGTCCTTGACGTAGACGGAGGAGGCGCTCCAGGCGGAGGCGCACGCGACGGCGGCGCTCGCCGTGGAGGCGATATAGACGGTGGAGGATGCAGCGGCCAGGGCGACCGCCGCGACCAGGATCGCGGATCGACGCATGGCTAATTATTAGGACTGTTAACTGAAGAAGTAAATAGGCGTTGCCGAGCGACTCCTGGGCCGGGTGGGGCAGCATGGCAGACATGACACGTCGCTGGTTGTTCGCCGACCAGCTGGGACCGCACTTCCTGGACGCCGCGGATCAGCCGGTGCTGCTGGTGGAGTCGAAGGCGGTGTTCCGGCGCCGCGTCTTCCACCGGCAGAAGGCGCACCTCATCCTCTCCGCGCTGCGGCACCGGGCCACCGAGGGCGACACCCGGCTGGTGCGCGCGGAGACGTACGCCGCGGCGCTCACCGGGCCGGTCACCGTCTGCCACCCCACGTCCCGCACTGCGCGAGCGTTCGTCCAGCGGCTCCCGGACGTGGAGATGCTGCCGCCGCGCGGCTTCGTCACCGCACCGCAGGACTTCGTGCGCTGGGCGCACGGCCGTGACCACCTGCGGCTGGAGGACTTCTACCGATACGCGCGACAGCGCCACGACGTGCTGATGAACGGCGACGAGCCGGCCGGCGGCAAGTGGAACCTGGACGCCGAGAACCGGGAGCCGCCACCGAAGGGCGCCACGAAACTCGACGTGCCGGCGCCGCCGGAGATCGTCGAGGACGAGATCGACGCGGAGGTACGCGCTGACCTGGACCGCTGGCAGTCGGAGGACGGCATCGTCTTCGTCGGCAACGACGGCCCGCGGATGTTCCCGGCGACCCGGGGTGAGGCGCTGGCCCGGCTGCGCCACTTCGTCGAGCACCGGCTGCCGGTCTTCGGGCCGTACGAGGACGCGATGCTGGCCGGCGACTTCCGGATGGCGCACAGCATGCTGAGCGCCACGATCAATCTCGGACTGCTGGATCCCGTCGAGGTGATCGAGCAGGCCGCCCAGGCGTACCGGTCGGGGGCCGCGCCGCTGGCGAGCGTCGAGGGCTTCGTCCGGCAGATCCTCGGCTGGCGTGACTTCATCTGGCACCTCTACTGGTATTTCGAGCCGGACTACCGGGCCGCCAACGAGCTGCACGCCCGCCGGGAGCTGCCCCGGTGGTTCGCCGAGCTGGACGCCGACGCGGTCGAGGCGCGCTGCCTGTCCGACGTGCTGGCCGGTGTCCGCGACCGCGGCTGGGTGCACCACATCCCCCGGCTCATGGTGCTCGGCAACTACGCCATGCAGCGCGGCTGGCGGCCGGGCGCGATCGCCGACTGGTTCCACCGGTGCTTCGTCGACGGCTACGAGTGGGTGATGACGGCCAACGTGATCGGCATGAGCCAGTTCGCCGACGGCGGGCGGATGAGCACCAAGCCGTACGCGGCCGGCGGCGCCTACATCAACCGGATGAGCGACTACTGCGGCGGCTGCCGGTACGACCCGAAGGTGCGCGCGGGGGACGGCGCCTGCCCGTACACCGCCGGGTATTGGAATTTCCTGGCCCGCCACGAGCGGAAGCTGGCCGGCAACCATCGGATGCGCCAGCCGCTGCAGGGCCTGCACCGGCTGAGCGACCTCGACGCCCTCGTCGAGCAGGAGAAGGCCCGCGGCTCCCGCGCGCCTTAGCCAACTCTTAGAAATAATTTATAGACGTCTATCTGTCACGAAGGTGACAGCTGCCTAATGTGGACTGCCAGGTCAGCCCGCATTTCGCCGCAAAGGAGCGTCTGTTTGTCTTCCCCTCGCTTCGCCCAGCTCACATGGCCGCTGTTCCGCATCGTCGTCGGCCTGCTGTTCACCTGTCACGGCCTCGCCAGCCTGTTCGGCGTCCTCGGCGGCAGCCGCGGCACCGGCGAGCCGCTCCCGGTCGGCCTCTGGCCGAACTGGTACGCCGCGGTCATCCAGCTCGTCTGCGGCCTGCTCGTGATGGTCGGCCTCTTCACCCGGCCCGCCGCGATCCTCGCCTCCGGTTCGATGGCGTACGCCTATTTCGTCGTGCATCAGCCGGACGGCCTGATGCCGATCGAGAACGGCGGCGTCACCCCGGCCCTGTACGCCTGGTCGTTCCTGCTGATCGCGGCGTTCGGCGCCGGCCAGTGGTCGGCGGACTCGCTGATCAGCGCCCGCCGCGGCCGGGGCGCCGACGTCGCTGAACCGAGAGTCAACCAGCCGGCGTGAGCCGCCGCGTCCCGGTCACAGCGTGGTGACCGGGGTGGCTCCGCGGTCACGGCAAGGCCGCGATCCACTCCTGGAGAGCAGCGGCGATCTCGCGCGGTGAGTCCTCGGGCAGGAAGTGCAGACCGGGCACGGTCACCTCCCGCTGCCGCGGCCACCGCCGGCACTGTTCCCGCAGGCCGCCGGTGAGCAGAGCGCCGGGCTCGGCGTTGACGAACAGCTTGGGAACCGGCGTGGCGGCCATCCAGGCCGCGTTGCGGACCACCACGTCGTGGACATCGGCGGGCTCACCGTCGAGCGGGATCTCGCGGGCCCAGGACAGCATCGGCCGGCGGCCTTCCCCCGGCTCGCGGAACGGCCGGCGGTAGGCGTCCATCTCCTCCTCGCTGAGCCGGCGTCGCGTACCAGCCGGCAGAATCTGCTCCACGAAGAGGTTGTCCCGGAGCACCATCGACTCGCCCTGAGGCGTACGCAGGGCTCCGAAGAAGGCGGGATCGGGAGCCTCGGCGCTGCCGCCGCGCACCGGCGCGGTCAGCGTCTCCAGATAGGCGACGCCGCGGACCGCGTGCGGGTGCCGCCTGGCCCAGTCGATGCCCAGCACGGCGCCCCAGTCGTGGCCGACCAGCGTGACCCGCCCGGTCACGCCCAGCTGCTCCAGCAACGCCTCGAGATGGCGGCTGTGCTCGGCGAAGCGGTAGCTGCCGGGTCCGGAGCCGGGCAGCTTCTGCGAGTCGCCCATGCCGACCAGGTCGGGCGCCAGGCACCGGCCCAGGTGTTCGAGCTCCGGCAACACGTGGCGCCACAGGTAGGACGAGGTGGGGTTGCCATGGAGCAGGACGACGGGGTCACCGGCGCCGGTCTCCCGATAGGCCATCGTCAGGCCGTGGACGACCGTGCTGCGGAGCGGGACGGCCACAAGATCTCCCTCGGATTGCCGAGCCGACGTCGGGGTGCGTACTACCCCGCCCGCTGCGGGGCTATCCGTCCCGTTCGTCCCGCCAGCCGCCCGGTTCGCGATGGTAGCCGTACGCGGCGGCCCGCACCGTTTCCTCATCCTCCGGTCCGGAGCCGATCGCACCGCCGACGGTGGCCAAAGAGCTGATGATCCAGGGTGCGCGAACGCGCAGCGGGCCATCCCCGCAACGTTTCGCTGGGGGAGATTCCGTACTGGGCGCGGTACCGACGGTGAACGGTCTGCCCGGTTGCGCCCGCATGGCTTCGACCACCCGCCGGATCGCGCCTGGAGCAGCGGTCAGCGGGTTCGGGCGTTCCAGCTGTTCCCGGTACGGGTGATCCACGGCGGTCAGCAGTCCCGTGATCAGGGCTTCCTGCATCCTGGCGCCGACCACGGGATTCCGCAGGAGTCCTTGTGGCTCGGCGGCGTCCGCGGCCATCAGCTCGACGAGGCGCAGCCGGCTGGCGCCCGGCCCCCGGGTGACGTCGATGGTCGGGGCCAGGTCGATGGTGGCGCGGACCGGAGTGTCCAGCAGGCGGGCGAGTTGGTCCTCCAACGCTGTGCGGCTGATCTTCACGGCCAGCAGCCTGCAGTCGCCGTCCCACTTCTCCAGGGCGGTGTCGCCGACGGGCCGGAAGACCGCGGCCGTCCTCGTCGTGGCCCGCAACGGCGCCTGGTGGGTTCAGGTCGTTTTTCGGGGGTACCACCACCTGAATGGCCCGGTCGGGCCCCTGGACGGGACGCGCGTTACTGACTGGCCCGTCACCGGGATCACCGTGGTGACCGGCTGAACACCGTGCGGGCCACCCGGGGCGAAAGTCAGCCCCGTGCCGACGGTGCGAGGCACACGTGAGGAGCCTCCATGGAATTGACAGCCACGACAACCATTCGCAAACCCTCGCCGGAGGTCTACGCGTTCTGGCGCGATCTGGAGAACCTTCCGAGGTTCATGGCGCATCTGGAGCAGGTCCGCACCACCGGGGACCGGACGAGTCACTGGACCGCCGACGCTCCGTTCGGCAAGGACGTCGGGTGGGATGCGGAGATCGTCGAGGAGATGCCCGGCGAGAAGATCGTGTGGCGTTCGACCGGCCACGCCGACGTGCCCAACGCGGGCACGGTCCGGTTCGTGCCCGCCCCGGACGGGGTGAGCACCGAGGTGCACGTCGTCCTGGTGTACGACGTCCCGGGCGGCAGCGTCGGCAAGGCGGTCGCCAAGTACTTCGGCGAGGAACCGCACCAGCAGCTCGACGACGACCTGCGCCGGCTCAAGCAGGTGCTGGAGACCGGCGAGGTGGTCCGCTCCGACGGCGCACCGTGGGGCAAACGGGCCCGCAAGGAGTTCCCGCAGCGACCGGCGCAACCGTTGTCGGACGCCGAAATCGCGAAGGGAGCGGGCGCATGAGGGCGAACACCTGGGCCGGTCGCAACAAGGTCGAAGTGCGTGACGTGCCGGACCCCAAGATCCTGAACAAGCGCGACGCCGTCGTCCGGATCACCTCCACCGCGATCTGCGGCTCGGACCTGCACCTGGTCAACGGCTACGTGCCCACGATGCAGGACGGCGATGTCATGGGCCACGAGTTCATGGGCGAGGTGATCGAGGTCGGACCGGCCGTCGACCCCAGCCGGCTGCGCGTCGGGGACCGGGTCGTCGTGCCGTTCCCGATCGCCTGCGGCGCCTGCGCGGCCTGCGCCGCCGAAATGTACTCCTGCTGCGAGAACAGCAACCCCAACGCCGGCATCTCGGAGAAGATGTTCGGCCACCCCACCGCGGGGATCTTCGGGTACTCGCATCTGACCGGCGGCTTCGCCGGCGGTCAGGCGCAGTACGCGCGGGTGCCGTTCGCCGACGTCGGCCCGCTGAAGATCGAGTCCGACCTGACCGACGAGCAGGTGCTGTTCCTGTCCGACATCCTGCCCACCGGCTACATGGGCGCCGAGATGTGCGACATCCAGCCCAGCGACGTGGTGGCGGTGTGGGGCGCCGGCCCGGTCGGCCAGTTCGCCATGGACAGCGCCCGGGTCCTCGGCGCAGCGAAGGTCATCGCCATCGACAAGGAGCCGTACCGGCTGGAGATGGCCGAACGGGCCGGCCACATACCGGTCAACTTCGACGAGGTCGACGTACGGTCGCGGCTGCTGGAACTGACCGGCGGGCGCGGACCGGACAAGTGCATCGACGCGGTCGGCCTGGAGGCCACCCACGGCAGCGCGCACATCGCCGCCTACGACCACATCAAGCAGGCCGTACGGTCGGAGACCGATCGGCCGCACGCGCTGCGCCAGGCGATCATGTCGTGCCGCAGCGGCGGCGTGGTCTCGGTGATCGGCGTGTACGGCGGCCTGCTGGACAAATTCCCGGCCGGCGCCTGGATGAACCGGTCGCTGACCCTGCGAACCGGGCAGTGCCATGTGCAGCGCTACATGAAGCCGCTGCTGCAGCGCATCGAGCGTGGTGAGATCGACCCGACCCGGATCATCACCCACACGCTGCCACTCGACCAGGCGGCACACGGCTTCGAGATCTTCAAGAACAAGCAGGACAACTGCGAGAAGGTCGTCCTCAAGCCCTGACCGCGCCACGCATCCGGCGACACGCCCACCCGCGGTTGCCGGATGCGTCCTCCAGCCCTCCACGCAGTGAGGTGCCAGTGTTTGCTTATGAGCTCGTCCGGCTGTCCGACGGCGAGAGCGAGGTCCGGATCACGGTCCTGTCGCCGGAGAGCGCGGAACTATGGGAAGCCGACGGGGTCGGGGATCATCGGGATCGCCTGGCGCGCTTCGTCGAAGGTGCCGGTGCCCTGCGGACGGCGACCGAACTGCCCGGCCGCTGGGGACCGCCCGCTGGGGGAGGGCGCCGGTCAGGCCTCGGCGATCAGGACGCGTTCGCCCGCGAACACGGTCAACGTTCGGCCGATCGGCCGTAACAGCAGGTCTTGATGCTCGTCGGCGCCCAGGTCGGCGCGGACGCGCAGGCCGTACCCGGTCAGTCGCTCGGCAATCTCCGCCGGCCGGAAGGAGGTCCGCCAGCCCAGCCGTCGCGCCCAGCCGGCGAAGCGGGGATCTTCCGCGACGTCGCGGGACAGATATGTCAGGACCAGCCGGCTGCCGGGCGGCAGGCTTCCCGCCCACCGGAGCAGACCTTCGGCGGCGCTGCCGGGCACGTACATCGACACCGCCTCGCACAGCGCCAGCGTCGGGGCGGTGAGGTCCGTGCCGGCTTCGGCGAGCACGTCGCCCACCGGTCGTGCAGAGAGATCGATCGGTGCGTGGCGGACGTGGCCGGGAACCGTGCCCAGCGCCCGGGTCAGCGCTGCCTTCTTCTGGTCCTGCACCGCCGCGAGGTCGAGCTCCCAGACGCGGGTCGTCGCCATCGCCGGCATCCGGTACGGCCGGGTGTCCATCCCGGCGCCGACGATGACCACCTGGCGGAGACCGTCGGCGAGCGCGGACGCGCAGGCGTCGTCGATGGCCCGGGTGCGGCACACCACCGCTCCGTAGAAACCGGGGCCGACCCGGTCCAGCGCGCGCAGGAACGCCCACCGTGAGGGCCGGTGCGCCACCATGACGGCGGCCCAGCCGGAGAGCAGCCGTTCGGCGAGGGGATCGTCGAACAGGGGTTGCCGGGCATGCTGCTCCAACGCCCGCATCACACCGACGCCGGCGGCCGTCCTGGTCTCCCCGCTGCCTGCCACGACCCTCCCGGCCCGTCAGCATAGTTCATCGCATCGACGTCGACCGATCACTGTGGACGGGGATGCCACGACGGCGAATCCTGTCGTGGCGAGCGCCGGAGCGCGTGACATCGGCGGGGGCGCTCCGGCCGTACCCCTGCGCGCTGGAAAGGCCGGGGAAAACGGCCCGGAGCCGGAAGTCGTGTTGCCGGACGGCGATTATTCGGTGACATTCAGTGCTGGGGGCACTGTGCAGCGGGCGCAAGACCGTCTACTGTCAGCCCCTACTTGCGAGTAACAAAGGGAACACGGAGGTCGACTGATGCTGATCGGTGTACCGCGTGACCCGGACCCGGGTGAGCGGCGGGTCGCGGCGACGCCCGCGACGGTCGCGGAGCTGATGAAGCTCGGGTACGACGTCGTGGTCCAGGCCGGGGCCGGCGCCGCCGCGTCCTTCGCGGACCAGGCCTATGCCGAGGCCGGCGCCACGATCGGCGACCCGCTCGCCGCGGACATCGTGCTCACCATCAACCCGCTGCCTCCGGAGCAGCTCGACCGGCTGGCCGCGGGCGCCACGCTGATCGGGATGCTCAACCCGCGCCTCGACGCCGGCCTGGTCGAGGAGCTGGCGCGGCGGCCGATCACCGCGCTGTCGATGGACGCCGTGCCGCGGATCTCCCGCGCCCAGTCGCTGGACGTGCTCTCGTCGATGGCCAACATCGCCGGATATCGCGCTGTCGTCGAGGCAGCGCACGTCTTCGGCCGGTTCTTCACCGGGCAGGTGACGGCGGCGGGCAAGGTCGCGCCGGCCAAGGTGCTGGTGGCCGGCGCGGGTGTCGCCGGACTGGCGGCGATCGGCGCCGCCGGGAGTCTGGGCGCGATCGTCCGGGCCACCGACCCCCGCCCGGAGGTGGCCGACCAGGTCCGCTCCCTCGGCGGTGAGTACCTCGCGGTGGAGGCCGCCGACGTCGAGGTCTCGTCCACCGGTTACGCCAAGGAGATGTCCGACGACTACAACGAGCGGGCCGCCCGGCTCTACGCCCAGCAGGCCACCGACGTCGACATCGTCATCACCACCGCGCTGATCCCGGGCAGACCGGCGCCCCGGCTGATCACCGCCGCGATGGTGGCCGGCATGAGATCCGGCAGCGTGATCGTCGACATGGCCGCCGCCAACGGCGGGAACGTGGAGGGCACCGTCCCGGGCGAGGTGGTGGTGACCCCCAACGGGGTGACCATCATCGGCTACACCGACCTGGCCGGGCGGCTGCCGGCCCAGGCCTCGCAGCTGTACGGCACCAACCTGGTCAACCTGATGAAGCTGATGACGCCGGAGCGGGACGGGCAGTTGGTCCTGGACTTCGAGGACGTGGTGCAGCGGTCGATCACGGTGGTCCGGGAAGGGGAGCTGACGTGGCCGCCGCCCCCGGTGGCGGTCTCCGTCGCGCCTGCCGCGCCGGCCGCACCGCAGCCGGTCGCCGATGCGCCGAAGAAACGGGCGAGCCGCCTGCCGGTCATCGGTGCCGGCGCCGCCGCGCTGTTCCTGCTGACCGCGTTCGCGCCGCCGGCCCTGCGTGGACATCTCACCGTCTTCGCGCTGGCCATCGTCATCGGCTACTACGTGATCGGCCACGTCCACCACGCCCTGCACACCCCGCTGATGTCGGTCACCAACGCCATCTCCGGGATCATCGTCGTCGGCGCCCTGCTGCAGCTCGGCCAGGACAACGACATCGTCACCGGGCTCGCGTTCGTCGCGATCCTGCTGGCCGGCATCAACATCTTCGGCGGATTCGCCGTCACCCGCCGGATGCTCGCCATGTTCTCGAGGAGCTGACCAGATGACCATCGAGACCGCGGCGCAGGCGGCCTACATCGTCGCCGCCCTGCTGTTCATCCTCGCCCTCGCCGGACTCTCCCGGCACGAGACCGCCAACGCCGGCAACACGTTCGGCATCGCCGGGATGGGGGTCGCGCTGGCGGCCACCGTCGCCCTCGCGATCGCCCGCGACATCAGCAGCACCGGTCTGATCCTGGTGCTCGTCGCCACCGTGGCGGGCGCCGCGATCGGCCTGCACCGGGCCCGCAAGGTCGAGATGACCGGCATGCCGGAGCTGATTGCCCTGCTGCACAGCTTCGTCGGCCTGGCCGCCGTGCTCGTCGGCTGGAACGGCTATCTGCACGTCGAGGCCCACCCGGACGGCGCCGCGGCGGCCCTGCTCGCCGGCCAAGAGATGCTCGGCATCCACAGCGCCGAAGTGGTCATCGGCGTCTTCATCGGCGCGGTCACCTTCACCGGCTCGATCGTCGCCTTCCTCAAACTGTCCGCGCGGATCAGGTCGAGCCCGCTGATGCTGCCCGGCAAGAACCTGCTGAACGTCGGCGCGCTCGTCGTCTTCGTCGTCCTCAGCGCCTGGTTCGTGATCGACCCGCGGCTCTGGTTGCTGATCGCGGTCACCGTGGTCGCGCTGGCGCTGGGCTGGCACCTGGTTGCCTCGATCGGCGGCGGCGACATGCCGGTGGTGGTGTCGATGCTCAACAGCTACTCCGGGTGGGCGGCCGCGGCGGCCGGGTTCCTGCTCGAGAACGACCTGCTGATCGTGACCGGTGCGCTGGTCGGCTCGTCCGGTGCGTACCTGTCGTACATCATGTGCAAGGCGATGAACCGCTCCTTCCTGTCGGTGATCGCCGGCGGCTTCGGCATCGAGGCCGGGCCGGCCGACGCCAAGGACTACGGCGAGCACCGGGAGATCACCGCGGACGGCGTGGCGGATCTGCTGCTCGCCGCGGAGTCGGTGATCATCACTCCGGGGTACGGCATGGCGGTCGCGCAGGCGCAGCACGGTGTCGCCGAACTGACCCGGATGCTGCGCGAGCGGGGCGTGCAGGTGCGGTTCGGCATCCACCCCGTTGCCGGGCGCCTGCCCGGGCACATGAACGTGCTGCTCGCCGAGGCCCGGGTGCCGTACGACATCGTGCTGGAAATGGATGAGATCAACGACGACTTCACCGGCACGTCGGTGGTGCTGGTGATCGGCGCCAACGACACCGTGAACCCGGCGGCCACCGACGACCCGGCCAGCCCGATCGCCGGGATGCCGGTGCTCACGGTCTGGGAGGCCGGCCACGTCGTGGTCTTCAAACGATCGATGGCCTCGGGTTACGCGGGGGTGCAGAACCCGCTCTTCTTCCGGGAGAACTGCGCGATGCTCTTCGGCGACGCGAAGGAGCGGGTGGACGACATCCTGCGGGCGGTGACGGCGGGCGTCCGCTGAGACACCGGTCAGCATTGCTTCGGCAGAACGGCATCCGTGTCGGCCGGGGCGAACTCGAGACGGGTCGACGAGGTCCGGGGCAGGAGCACGGCCACCCCTTCGTCGCGGTTCCAGCCGGCGGGCAGCAGCAGGTACTGCTCGCCGGACTGCTGGATCAGCTTGAAGCCGTCGTACCGGAAGCCGTAGGCGGCCTTCGGGTCCGCGCAGCGCAGCTCCCGGATGCCCGGGCGGGCGAGGCCGAGGCTCCGCTCGCTGAAGATCGTGACGTGCGGGTAGAACGACAGGTTCCCGGCCAGGCTCGCGGCCCGGGAAGTGCCGACGGCCGCCGAATAGTCGTTCGCCGCCCAGAACAGGCTGAGACCGGCGAAGACGAAGACCACCGCCCACTCGACCACTCCGGTGTGCGGGCGGTGCCGGCGCAGGGCGTACACCAGCAGCAGTCCGCCCGCGCCCAGGCAGGCCGGGGCCAGCGCCAGCGGTGTGTTGAGAGGCGTCGGCCGGAAGATCGCGGAGAGGCCGTTGAGCAGCAGAAGGGCGCCGACGATCGGCAGGGCGCGGGCCGCGGCGGCGGACCGGGGATGCCGGCCGATCAGCCGCGCCAGCGGTGGGCCGGCCCAGAGCACGACCAGGGCGGCGCCGCCGGCCCACGCCAGCGGAACGAACAGACCGTCGACGCTGAGCTGGAGGTAGTCCCGGGTGGTCAGCCCCAGCAGGGACGACTCGACACCGAAGTAGTCGTAGAAGTAGTACGCCCGCGACCAGCCGAAGTAAAACATGATCGCGGACAGCGCGGTGGTGGAGGCGACCAGCGCACCGGCGGCCCGGCTCACCTCCGGCAGACCGCGGGGTCGCGGCTGCTCCGGGTCAGCGGGCACGTCGTCGCGCGGTCCGGCCGTCACGGCGGCTCGGTCTCGGTTTCCGTCGTGGTTTCCGTCTCGGGCGTCGGGCTCGGGCTGGGACCGGTGCTCTCCGGCGGCTCCGGCTCGCACACGTCGTAGGTGGTCAGGACCTTGACCGTCGATTCACGTTCGACCGTCGTGCCCTGCGCGGGAACAGTCTCCAGGAAGAGGACCTCACAGCGATCGTCGCCCTCCGCGGGCGGCACCACCCGCAGGGTCACACAGTCGCTGCCACCGCACTGCCTGCGGATGTCCGCCCGCAGGCGGCTCACCACTCCGGAGGCGGGAAGGCCCTGCTCGACGATCCGGTCGGGGACGCGGATCGGCGCACCGTGCCCGCCCTTCCGTGACTTCTTCGGAGGCTTCGGCGCCCCGGGCGCCTGCGCGTCGCCCCCGTCGCCTTCGGTGTCACCGGTCCCGCCCGGTCCCGGGGTAACACTCACCGGGGGATCGGGCGCCGCCGGCGTGGTGGGGCTCCCGTCCCCGCCGCAGCCGGCGAGCATCCCGGCACCCAGGCAGAGCACCGCCGACGCGCAACCCACGCCGGTCCGGGCGTTCATGGCGGATCATCTGCTGCAGTCGTCATGACTTCAGCGTCTGCCCGGTCACGGCGGGTGGCAACGGGTGTGTCGGGTGCCCATCACACCCCGCCGTCGGGCCACGTCAGCCGGGATCGGACTCGTGACCGGCCGGGTGGGCGCGCAGCAGGCCCTCGTAGGCCCGCTCGGCGGTGATGTCGCCGGTGACGACACGGTGGATGGTGCGGGTGATGGGCATGGGCAGGCCGTGCTGGTCGGCCAGCCGCACCGCGGCGTGCACCGTCTTGACGCCCTCGGCGACCTGCCCCATCCCGGCGAGGATGTCGTCCAGGCTCCGCCCCCGGCCGAGCTGCTCACCGACGTGCCGGTTGCGGCTGTGCGGGCTGATGCACGTCGCCACCAGGTCACCCATCCCGGCCAGCCCGGCGAGCGTGCCCGGCTCGCCGCCCATCGCGACCGCCAGTGTGGTCAGCTCGGCGAGCCCGCGGGAGATCACCCCGGCGCGGGTGTTGTCGCCGACGCCCAGACCCTGGGCGATCCCGGTCGCGATCGCCACGACGTTCTTCAGCGCCCCGCCGACCTCGCAGCCGATCACGTCGTGGTTGGTGTACACCCGCAGCAGTCCCCGCCGGAACACCCGCTGGATCTCGGTGGCAACCGTGAGGTCCTCGGTGGCGATCACCGTGGCCGCCGCCATGCCGGCCATGATCTCCTTGGCCAGGTTGGGCCCGGTCAGCGCGGCGGCCGGATGCCCCGGCAGCACATCCTTGATCACCTCGGTCATCCGCAGCAGGGAGTCACGCTCCAGCCCTTTGCTGAGGCTCACCACGGGGATCCACGGATGCAGATCCGGCCGGACGCCTTCGAGAGTCTCCCGGAAGGCGCCGGTGGGCACCCCCACCACGAGCAGCTCCGCGTGGGCCGCCGCCTCGGCGAGGTCCGCGGTGGCGCGAAGCCGGTCCGGCAGCGGAAACCCCTCGAGATAGCGCTCGTTGGTGTGCTTGGCGTTGATCTCGTCGGCCGTCTCCGGGTTGCGCGCCCAGATCAGCGACTCGTGATCTCGGCGGGTGAGGACGGACGCGACGGTGGTACCCCATGAACCCGCGCCCAGCACGGTGATCCGCATGGTTGAGCTCCCCTTCGGCGGTGCGTGCGCGCTTCGCAGCGGCTGACGTTAGCCTGCCTCCATGCCGAGCGCTGAACTAGAGGAGCTGATCGTCGCAGACGCCGCAGCGCTGCGAACCTGGTTGTCCGGCCACCACGAGACCTCACCCGGCGTGTGGCTCGCCCTGACGAAGAAGGGCGGCACCGTCACCACGCTCACCTGGCAGCAGGCGGTCGACGAAGGCCTCTGCTTCGGCTGGATCGACGGTCAGGCCCGCAAGCGCGACGAGGAGACCTCGTGGATCCGGTTCACGCCGCGCCGATCCCGCAGCTCCTGGTCCCAGCGCAACGTCGCCAACGTGGCCCGGCTGCTGGAGCAGGGCAGGATGATGCCCGCCGGCCTGGCCGCGGTGGAGGCGGCCGAAGCGGACGGGCGGTGGGCTGCGGCGTACGCCCCGCCGTCGGAGGCTGAGGTGCCGGCCGACCTGTTGGCCGCGGTCGCCGCTGACCCGGCGGCTCAGGCGATGTTGGACGTGCTCACCAAGGCCAACCGGTTCGCGCTGATCCACCGCCTCAACGCCGTGAAGCGGGCCGAGACGCGCGAGCGGAAGATCGGCGAGTTCGTCGCGATGCTCGCCCGGCAGGAAACGTTCTATCCACAGAAGGCCAAGCCCGGGAACTGAGCCAGGATGGGCGTATGTCGCTCGTCGAACTCTGGCCGGTACTCAACATCGGTGTTCGCACGGCGGCCGTGGAGTTGTTCGTGCCCGGGCAGGACACGCTCGAGGTGCTCGCACGCGTGGCCGCCGACGGCATCTACGACCCACAGAGCCAGTACCTTCCGCGTACGCCCGTGGGCGGGTGGGAGGACGTCGCGTCTCCGGAGGCGGAACGCCGGTTCCTGCGCTATCACTGGGCCGCGTTCGCCGACTGGACGCCGGCCAGATGGAACCTGATGCTCGCGGCACGCGTCGGCCACGACATCGTCGGAGTTCAGGAGATCGGCGCTCAGCACTTCGCGGTGACGAAGACGGTCTCGACGGGTTCCTGGGTGGGACGGCGATTCCAGGGCGCCGGCCATGGCAAGGCCATGCGCGAGGCGGTCCTGCATCTGGCCTTCGACGGCCTGGGCGCCGACCGCGCGGACACCGCGGCCTGGGTCACGAATCACGCTTCGCTGAGCGTTTCGCGGGCGATGGGCTATCGGGACAACGGCACCACGACCAGGGCCGCCGAGGGCAAGCGTGTCGAGCAGGTCAACCTGACGCTGCGGCGTTCCGGCTGGCGCCCGTCGTCGAAGGTCTGCACCATCACCGGCCTCTCACCGGACGCATTGACCATGTTGGGCTCGGCCGGGACGCCGGAATGATCACGCCGCCGCAGTTTGACCTCATCACCGACCGCGCTCGACTCCTGGAGGTCTTCGACATGGATGCCACGCTCCCGCAGGTCCGCAGGTTCAGCTCGGCGATCGGCGGCGACGCCATCCGCTTCGGCGATGGCATCCTCATCGCGCCCGCCTTCGGCAAAGAGGCAGGCAGCTCGATGAGCGCCTACACGGCGTTCTTCTCCGCGGGGTCCCGGGCGGATCTGCCGGCCTCCTACGCGGAGGTCTGGGTGGTGCTCAGCGGAGCGCTGCGGGTGGGCGCCGAGAGCGAGGCCGTAACGGTAGGTGCCGGCGACTTCGTGCATGTTCCGGAGCAGGCACCCGGGGTCGTCGAGGCCCTTGAGGACACCACGATGGTCTGTGTGTCGTCGCCCGCACATTGACGGCGGGAACCACCTCAATGTGTACCGGGGCGATGCGGCTCTCGCCAGGGTGGCAGGATGCGCCTGTGCCGATCTCCGCGGAAGACTCTCCGAAGGCCCGCATCGTCACGGCGTTGCTGCGCGACGGCGACCGCGTCCTGCTCTGCCATCGATCTCCGCAGCGCCGTTGGCTCCCGGACGTCTGGGACATGCCCGGTGGCCACGTGGAGCCCGGGGAAATCCCCGATGTGGCACTTGCTCGAGAACTCCGCGAGGAGCTGGGCATCGACATCGCGGCGCCGTCGGGGCCGCCCGTGCACGAGGTTCATGGCGAAACGTTCGACATGCAGATCTGGCTGATCGAAGCGTGGACAGGGTCTCCGGCCAACGTGGCGCCGGAAGAGCACGATGCCATCGCGTGGTTCACGGGAAACGCACTCGCGGATCTGTCTCTGGCTCATGGCAGCTACTTTGCGCTGTTTCGCGGGGTCCTCGCCGAGCACCGGGCCTGACCATGCATCGAGCAGGGCGTCATCGGCTGCTGGGCTGGTAGCCGCGACCACCCGGCCGGCTTTCCCTGCGCTCCTCGGCGATCAGTGTGCCGAAGGCCGTCACCGGCGCGACCGAGCTGCCGACGATCAGCACGAGTCCGAGTACGGCATGCCCCCATGCCCGCCCGATGGTGAGTTGCCTTCTGGCGTGCAGCCACAGCCACAACGCGACGGGATAGAGGACCAGCGCGGGTGCTCCGAGCGTGAGGCTGAGACCGAGGTCCGAGCCTCCTGCGGTGCCGCTCAGCACGAACAGTGCCGCGGACGGCAGGGCGCAGGTGCCCAGCAGGCACATGGCAATGATCAGTAGCGTGCTGGGCAGCCGTGACGGGCGAGCATCGTCCATGCGGCGACCGTACCGATCGGATGCCCGCCCAGGACGCGTGCCGGGGTGTGCTCCGCCCCGGTCCACCGAGGACGGACACGCCGGCTCCCTCATGGGGAGGAAGCCGGCGTGACGGTCGAGCGGTGGTGCGGGTTTACGAGCGGCGGGTGACGAAGACGTCGTCCTTGCCGTTCGTGTCGTTCGGGACGAGGTCGGTGGCACTCGCGCGGTAGAAGGCGAGGCGGCCGTCGTGGCTCAGCACGCCGCTGTCCGAACCTTCGGCCTCGGCGCCCGAGCTGGTGACCGACACCCGCTCGGTGACGGCGCTCGCCCGGTTGTACACGAAGAGGTCGCCGGCGTAGTTGGTGTCACCGTCGACGATCTGGCCGGAGTTCGACCAGAACGCGACCGAACCGCCGTCGCCGCTCACCGCCGGGGACGAGGCCCACCCGGAGTTGATGGGCCGGCCGTCGAACGTCCGGGAGACCAGTGTGGTCGCGCCGGTGACGGTGTCGTGCAGGTACACGTCGATGTCGTCGTTGGCGTCGTCCGGCGCGAACGCGCCGGTGGTGGAGTAGCTGACGTACCGGCCGTCAGCGCTGACCGACGGGTCGCTGTAGATCCAGAAGTCGGTCAGCTGTGAGCCGTCGCTGGTCACGGTGATCCGCCGGATGTCGCCGGTGGTCAGGTCCTTGAGGAAGATGTCCTCGGTGTCGTTGGTGTCGCCGGGCACCAGATTCGTCGCGGTGGAGGCGAACGCGACGTGCCGGCCGTCAGCGGTGAGGACGCCCTTCGAGCTGGAATGATCGCCCTGCGTGCCGTCGGCGGCGGTGGAGGCGATGGTGGTGGTGCCGGTCCGGCGGTCGTGGACGAAGACATCCTCGTACCAGCCGTTGGCGTCCGGGACGATGTCCTCCGAGCCGGACTTGAACGTCACGTACCGGCCGTCGCCGCTGATGCTGGGGAACATGGCGCCCTTCGCCCCGGACGGGATCACTTCCGTCTCCCGCGCGACCCGGTCGTACACGTAGATCTTCGGCCACTCGGCGCTCGTGCCGGTCCACGAGTAGTAGGTGACGAACCGGCCGTCGGCGCTGATCCGTGCTCCGCCGGAGCTGCCCGGCAGCGGGCTGCCGTCCGCACCGCGGGAGATGAGCTCCAGCGAACCGGTGTCGCGGTCGGTGAGGAAGATGTCGTACTGGCCGTTGTCGTCGCCGGGCGTCAGGTTCGACGCCTGCGACTGGAAGACGACGAACCGTCCGTCGGCGTCGACGGACGGCAGGATCGAGTTCTCGTTGCCCTGGGTGCCGTCCGCGGTCACCGACACCAGGTCGGTGGCCAGGACAGCGGCCTGCGCGGGTGCCGGCAGTGCGATCACGAGCGCACCGGTGACGGTGAGGCAGCACAGACGTGCGGACAGAGTGCGGCGCATAGCAGGTGGTTCCTTTCCCCGTTGGCGTTGCAGCCTCAGGTGCACCGGGAGCCGGTGCCGAGGCCGGCGCGACCATATCAGCTCACGTGAATGCGGTGGGGAACGCGCCGAAACCATTGAGATCGGTGTTTATTGCTGTAAGTCATAGATGTCCGGTACGGCATGATTATCACGACGAGCTCGCCGTTGCCGTACTGCGGTTCGGGTTGCTGCTGGGCGAGGCGGCCGGCCGGCTGATCCACGCGTCCGGTGATCGTGTGCCCGCCGCGTTGTTCCTTGCCGCCGGGGCGACCGCCGCCGCCGGACTGCTCTCGTTGCTGAGCCGGCGGGTGCCGGTCGGGGCGGCATCCGCTCGATGAATGCGCCACATCGGAGGCGATCCGCGATAGCCTTGCCGCATATGGCTACCTATCGCAGCGCCTCAGTGCTTCTCGCCGCCGACGGCACCAGGACCCCCGGCACGGCCGCTCTCTTCGCCGAGCCCGCCCGCAGGGGAGGGAACCCGCCCTGGGCGGGCGACTTCCGGCCGGCCAACAGCGCCGGTAACGGCCCCAAGAACGCCGTCGGCAAGACGTTCACGTTGGAGCTGCCCGACGGCAGCACCGGCAAGGTCGTGGTCCAGGGCCTCAAGCGCGGCAAGGGCGGCGTCGTGCTGGCGCTGATGGGCGAGGACGCGCCCCCGTTCTGATCCGTCGACCGATTGTGCCGCCGGCCGGTGACGGCCGGCGTGCGACCCTGACGCGGTGAGCTTCGGAACCTACGAGCGCAAGGTGCGCAACCCTTCGCTGCCGTACGCCCACCGGGTCAACGCCCTCGTCGGATGTGTCCAGCGGTTCGCCCCGCTCGGCTTTCACGTCACCTTCCGCTATCTGGAGCATGTCGCCGGGTCTTTCCGCCGTGACGAGGCCGCGCTGCTCCGGGCGATGGACGCGCTGTCCGCCGGCCGCGACCTCCTGCTGATCGAACTCCGCGCCTGGGAAGCCGGGCGGCGGGCCGCCAAACGCCTGGGGCGGCGCAGCGCGCCGGCCGACGAGTTCAGCTCCAGCTATTTCACCTGGTACGGCGACGAGCGGAACGCGGCGATGTTCGCGCTCGACCTCCTGCTGGGGCCCGCGGGGCGAGGCCGGCCGGGGCGAGTTCCCACGGTCGATGCGGTGGTGCTCCGGCTCGCGTCGAACTGCCTCGAGCAGGGCGGACGTCTGGGCGCCGCCGACTTCGAGGAGGTCCAGCTGCTCGCGAGCCGGTTCCGGCAGCTGCGGCGGGCTTCTGTGCGGGCCCGCACCGACTGGACCACCTGGCACCGCGCTCACGACTCGCTGACGGCCCTGCACTTCATCGACACCGTCTGCCGGGCGGCACCGCCGACCGGATGAACCGATTCTCTCGAGATGCGAGGCCATTCATCTCCTCCTATGTTCGGGGGAAGTCCGCATCGAGGAGAACGACGATGTTCATCCGATCAGTCCGGTTCACGCTGGCCACCGCCCTGGTCCTCACGCTCGCCACAGCGTGCGGCGGCGTGGGTGGTGGCGACGACGACGCCGATTCCGGCGCCGCTGTCACGCTCACGACGATGGGATTCGGCACCGCCGACGAGGTGGCGAAGACCCGCTTCGACGCCGCCAACGCGGCGATCGCGCCGAGCAGTGCCAAGGCGTCCGAGGGCAGCTTCGACGCGCAGGCGTTCCTGTCGGCGGTGGCGTCCGGCAGCCCGCCGGACCTGGTCTACATGGAGCGGCGGCTGCTCGGCACCTACGCCGCGAAGAAGGCGCTGCTGCCGCTCGAGGACTGCGTCGAGCGGGAAAGCATCGACATGGGCCAGTTCCGGGAGGCCGCGGTCACCGAGGCCACCCTGAACGGGCAGCTCTACGGCATGCCGGACTTCTACAACAACCGGGTGCTGATGCTCAACGACGCCGCTCTGGCCGAGGTTGACGTGGCGCCGGAGGCGGTGAACACCGGCGACTGGCAGGCGCTGTCCACGGCCGCCGCGCGGCTCTACAAGGCGAACGGCAACAAGATCCAGCGGATCGGCTTCGACCCGAAGCTGCCGGAGTTCCTGCCGCTGTGGGCGCGGGCCAACGGCGCCACTCTGGCCAGCGCCGACGGGAAGACCGCACAGCTGAACGACCCGAAGGTCGTCGAGGCGCTGGAGTACGCGGTCGGGCTGATCAAGCAGCAGGGCGGCTGGCCGGCCTTCAAGTCGTTCCGCGACTCGTTCGACTTCTTCGGCGCGGAGAACCAGTTCGCCGAGAACCAGCTGGGCGCCTTCCCGATGGAGGACTTCTATCTCAACGTGCTCGCCGACAGCTCACCGGACGTGAAGGTGAGCGTCGCGCCGTTCCTGGGTGTCGACGGGCAGCCGGTCGACTGGATCACCGGTAACGCCTGGGCCATCCCGGCGGGCAGCCGGAATGCCGAGCGGGCCTGCAAGTGGATCAGAACGATGACCGACAGCGAGACGTGGATCGCGGCCGCGCGGGCGCGGGCCGAGGCGCGGCAGGCCGCCGGCAAGCCGTTCCCGGGCATCTTCACCGGCAACAAGAAGGCCGACGAGGTGATCTTCAAGGACGTGGTGAAGCCCAGCGAGAACCTGCGGCGGGTCCTGGAGATCCAGGAGTCCGGTTTCGCCGAGCCCGCGCTCGCCGCCGGGGAGGAGTTCAAGGCGGCCTGGCAGAACGCGGTCAACCGGGTCCTGGACGGCAAGCAGACGCCCGCCCAGGCGCTGGCCCAGGCCCAGCAGGAGGCGCAGGCCGCGCTGGACAAGGCCAACAGCGGGTCGTGAAGCACGAGACACGCGCCGCGTACGGCTTCCTGTCACCGTGGCTGATCGGCTTCGCAGTGTTCATGGCCGGGCCGATGGTGGCCAGCCTGGTGCTCTCCTTCACCGATTACGATGTGCTGACCAGCACCGGCTTCGTGGGCGCCGAGAATTACCGGCAGATGCTGGCCGACCCGCGGGTGCGCACCAGCATCGTCAACACGCTGATCTACACGGCGCTGCACGTGCCGGTGACCATGGCGGTGTCGCTGGCGCTGGCGCTGCTGCTGGCCCGGGTCGGCCGCCGCTCGGCGGGCTTCTTCCGGACGATCTTCTATCTGCCCACCATCACCCCGAAGGTGGCCGTGGGCGTGCTGTTCCTGCTGCTGTTCAACGGCCAGGTCGGCCTGGTCAACGAGACCCTGGCCCGGGTCGGCGTGACCGGGCCGGACTGGACCGTCGACGGCCCGTGGATCAAGCCGGGTCTGGTGCTGATCGGCGCCTGGAGCCTGGGCAGCACCGTGATCATCTATCTGGCGGCGCTGCAGGACGTGCCCCGCGACCTGTACGAGGCGGCCGAGATGGACGGCGCGTCGGCGTGGGCCCGGTTCCGCGCCGTCACCGTGCCGATGATCAGTGGCGCGCTGTTCTTCACGCTGATCATCAACACGATCAGCGGGCTGCAGACGTTCGACGAGGTCTACACCGCGTTCTACGGCAGCGCCAACCAGCAGACGTACGGCAACGACGCCGCCCTGTTCTACGTCGTCTACCTGTTCCAGCAGGCATTCCAATTCCTGCACATGGGGTACGCGTCAGCGCTGGCCTGGCTGCTCTTCGGCATCATCATGGTGGTCACGCTGGTGCAGGTCCGGTTGAGCCGCCGATTCGTCTACTACGAGAGCGAGCGATCATGACCAGGCGCTGGGCCTTGTGGGTCACCCTCGCCCTGGCCGCGGTGATCTTCCTGTACCCGTTCCTCTGGCTGGTCAGCGCGTCACTCAAACCCCGGCCCGAGGTCTTCGACAACCGGCTGATCCCGTCCGACTGGGCGTTCGGCAACTACAGCACCATCTGGACCGCCGCGCCGGTGCTCACCTGGCTGGGCAACAGTGTCGTGGTCGCCCTCGCCGCGGCCGCGGCGGTCACCGTCTCCAGCGCGATCGTCGCGTTCGGCTTCGCGTACTTCCGGTTCCCCGGCCGCAACGTGCTCTTCGGCCTGGTGATCGGCACGATGATGCTGCCCGGCGCGGTGACCATGATCCCCACATATCTGATCTGGAACGAACTGGGCCTGGCCGCCACCCAGGTGCCGCTCTGGGCGGGCAACCTGTTCGGCAGCGCCTTCTACATCTTCCTGATCCGGCAGTTCTTCCTCGGCCTGCCCCGCGAACTCTTCGAGGCGGCCCGGGTCGACGGCGCCGGTTACTGGCGGCTCTTCTGGCGCATCGCGGTGCCGCTGTGCCGGCCCGCACTGATCGTGGCGTTCGTCTTCGAACTGCGGGCCAGTTGGTCGGACCTGCTCAAGCCCCTGATCTACCTGCGAGACCCGGCACTGTTCACGATGCCGCGCGGGATGAAGGCGATCCTCGACCAGTTCGGTCAGGCGGGCGAGGCGGCCTGGGAGGTGGTTCTGGCCGGCGCGGTGCTCACGACCGTACCGATGATCATCGCTTTCTTCCTCTGCCAGCGCTATTTCGTCGAGGGTGTCGCCACCCAGGGCCGCAAGGGCTGAGTCGGGCGAGGCGGTCACTCTTCCCGAAGATTCCTTTTTCGTACGATCCAGGCCGGTCCCGTACCTACCCCGCGAGCCGGGCGGGCGGCCCGGGCCGCAGCGCGGCCGCCGGGCTGAAGCCTCTGGTCACCCGGGTGACGCGCAGTCTCACGTCCGGCGCCCCGGTGTGCTGTCCGTCAGGCACCACCGTGGACAGCCGACCCATGGTCGCCTCCGCGATTGATGTGGAACCGGTGACTGTGGCGTTATGGTCGGCGCACTGACAGTGATGAAAGGGTCATCCATGGTGGATCTTTCGGACGGCATCGGGCTGGCGGAGGCGATCGCGGCGTTGCGCGACGAGTTGCTGGAAGCTCGGGCGAGGGGCGCCGGAAGCGACATTCAGCTGCCCGTCGAGTCGATGACGGTGGAGCTCACCGTGACAGCGACCCGCTCGGCGGAGGGAAAGGCCGGTTTCAAGGTGCCGATAGTGGAGGTCGAGCTGGGCGGGAGCGGCTCACGCCAGCGCGCCGACGAGCAGAAGGTCACCGTGGTGTTCAGCAGCCCGGTCGACCGATCCGGCCTACCGGTGAAGGTCGCCGACGCGGGTGACGAGATCAAGGGCTAGTCGTGAGACTGGCGGATCGTCTCGTCGAGGTCATCGCCGACGCGGGAGCGGGTGCCGAGCCGCGATACCGGTACGGATCCGGCTGCATAGTGGCCGGCCGCACTGTGCTCACCGCCGCGCATGTGGTCGGCGGCAGCGTCGAGGTGCAGGTCCGAACCCCGAAGAAGAAGCTCTATGCCGCGTCGATCGACGTGCGGTTCGTGGGACAGGAGTCGGGACCCGCGCCCGACCTGGCGCTGATCGAGATCGACGACCCGAGCCTCGATCTTCCGCCGCTGACCCTCGCACGCCTCGACCGGGACAGCTCGGTCGAGACCGTCGTCGAGTGCCACGCCTACGGTTATCCGCGGCATGCCGAGCGACCGTCTCGGGCGACGGTGCGGGACCTGGTCAACGCGGTCGGTGTGATCCCGGTGTTGTCGAAGCTGGCCACCGGGCTGGCGAGCGTCCAGGTGCGCGACTCGCCTCGCTCCTTACCCGCGGAGAAGCACGCGGAATCGGCATGGTCGGGTATGTCGGGCGGCCCGGTCATCAGTGGCGGCCGGCTGATCGGTGTGGTCATCGAGCACCCGTTGCGGGAGGGGCAGTCGACGATCACCATGGCCCCGATCAGTCTGTTGGAAAATCACCCGGACTATCCGCGATGGGGTTCGGGAGTGACCGACCCCGCCGGATGGTGGCGGCGACTGGGGGTTGCCGGGCTGAGCGACCTGGTGGTCCTGCCTGCGCCGGCTGCCGAGGTTCACGACGAGCCTGAACTCTCACCCGACGCGATGGCGGGCTACCGAAGGGTGCTGATCGCAGCCGGCATCGTTCCGCCGGCGCGGTGGACTGCTGCCGCACTGTCCCGGGTCGCCGCCGGGGAGGAACTGTCCCGCGCCGGCGAAATCGTCTCCGCGCTCCGGCGTGCGGCCCGGGCCAAGCAGGTGCTGGCCGACCTGGGGATCGACCGGCTCGGGCTTGCGCAGCTCCAGGTCATCTACCGGCGTGAGGTGGGCGCCTGGCCGGGCAACGACTACGCCGACGGGCTGCTGGTGCAAGCCGCAGAGGTGGAGGAGAGCGAGCGCCGCCGCGGTGCCGCCGGAGACCTGGGCGCGCTGGCACGGTACGTCGTCGGCGTCGCCGCAGCGCGATCTGTCTCGCCTCAAGAACACCCCGGGTTGTCCGGCTGGCTGGGATCCCTCGGTTATCAGGTGGCCGACGCGGAGTGGCGTTACCGGGATCAGGCGGACTCCCGGGCCTGGCTTCTCCTCGACCTCGGTGCCGAGCCGCTGTCCGGTGCACCGGCTCTGCCCTGGCCGGTCCGGATCACCTGGACCCACGTCATGCGGCAGGGCTCCGGTTTCACCAAGCTGACCGGTGAGCAGCGTTCGGTCCCGACTCAGGAGGGGCTGGCCGACGCCCTCACCGCGATTGTGAGTGCTCTTCCGCCTGCCAACCAGCTCCTCGTCGACCTCGCTGTCCCAGCGGCGCTGCTCGACGTGGGTATCGAGCACTGGCCGCTCTTCCCCGAGTCGTTGGCCGACCGCCACCAGGCCCGGCTGCGGTGGTCGCAGCGGTTGCACGATCTGCACCTGCGCCGCAAATGCATGGAGCGCGGGGCTCGGTCGAGCTGGACCACGCTGCCGAAGGCGTTGACCGAGGCCGTGCTTGCCGATGAGCCTCGGCTGCTGCGCTGGATCCGGAGCGACACGGCGCACGCCTGGCTCATCGGTCGCAAGCCTGCGACGTCCCGGACCGACCCGCTGCGGGCACTGCTCAGAGCCGGCTACGGATTCCTGGTCTGGTTCCCGGAGACAGCCACCCCGCGGAGCCGCCGCGCGATCACCAAGGCCGTCGAGCTGATCCCGGTCGCCGCCCGCCGCATCGCCATCCCGGATGAGCTGCCCCGATGCCCGGATCGGCACCTGGTCATCTGGGACGACCCCCGCGGCCGCGGGGACGAGTTCGCCCTGCCGCCGCCGACAGCGGCGTGGACCCGCTCACTGTGAGGAGACGGACGTGACGTGGCGTATTTTCACCGGTAGCAGTCAGGCGGGTCACACGACGCAAGGCTGGCGAAGCCTGCCCGAGCCCCCGCCATGGCGGCGGCGCGACGTGGCGATCAGTCGGTTCGTGGTCACCGAAGAACTCCTCGATGCGGTGAACGCCGCCCTGCATCTGCGTCGGCCGCTGTTGCTCACCGGTGCTCCCGGCTCCGGCAAGTCGACGCTGGTCAGCCTGATCGCCGCCGAACTGGGGCTGGGTGATCCGCTGAACTGGTACATCACCTCGCGCAGCGCACTCGGCGACGGTCTGTTCCAATACGATGCGCTGGGCCGGCTGCACGCCACCCAGACGCGGTCGGAAGATCTCAGGATCGCGGACTATGTGACGCTGGGCCCGCTCGGCACAGCCCTGGCCAGTCGTGACAAACCGCGCGCGGTTCTGATAGACGAGATCGACAAGAGCGACTTCGATCTGCCCAGCGACCTGCTCAACGTCCTTGAAGAAGGCGAGTTCGACATCCCGCCGCTGGTCCGTGCGGCACGGCTGGACGGCGACGCGGTCCGGCAGCAGGTGCGTGGTGCCGACCGGCAGATGTATGCGGTGGACGGTGGCGTGGTCCGCCGCGTCCACTGGCCGGTGATCATCATGACCAGCAACGGCGAGCGCACGTTCCCGGCGCCCTTCCTCCGTCGGTGCGTCCGCTTCGAGACAGCCACCCCGACGACCGCCTTCCTGGAGAGTGTGGTCGACGGGTACCTGGAACAGGTCAAAGGCCGGGACCGCAAGAAGATAGCCGAGTTCGCGCAGCGGCTCGTCGCCGGTGAGCGGCTCGCGGTGGACCAACTGCTCAATTACCTCTATCTGGTCACGTCGGACCACGACATCGACGCTACCGTGCGGGAGCGGCTGGAGAGCACGCTCCTGGAAGAGCTGAGCGGTCGTTGACCGACCGGCTGGCCCGCCTGCTCGCGGCGGCCTTCCCCGGCAGCCATCCCCAGCAGATCGCCGAGGCTGTGCTGCTGGCCGCCCGGTGGGCGGAGCCCGCCGGCAGGACCGGGGAATTCTTGACCCCACAAGGTGGGGACCGGGCTTCAGCGGCCGGTGGCGACGCGGTACAGCCGGGCACAATGCCCGGAGCCTCCGCCGTAGCCGACCTCGCTCTGCCGGTCGGCGAAACGGATCCGCTCAACACCGGGGCGGCGCGTGTCACCGAGGTGGGTCTCCACCTGCCCGCGACGATGTCCCCAACGCCCGTGACGGCCTCCGCGCTGTCACTGTTCCGCCGGGTGCAACGGCCCGGCCCGGCCGTGATCGACGTCGACGCGACCGTGGAGGCGACCGCCGACGCTCAACGACTCGTCGTCGTATCCCGGCCCGCCCACGAACGCGGTTTGGACGCCGCGATCGTCGTGGACCCGACGCCGGTTGCCTCGGCCTGGGCGGAGGCCGTCAACGAACTCGAGGGGACGTTGCGACGCACCGGAGCGTTCCGGTCAGTCACACGCTGGTCACTCCACCGCTCTACCGGTCCAGGCCCCGAAACGCCGCTCGTCCGGGACAGCGCGGGCGTCGTGCATCGAGCCGACCAGCTGGTCGACCCGGCGGGCCGCCGACTCATCCTCGTGCTGACCGACGGCACCGGCGACGAGTGGCAGCGCCCCGGGATGTGGCGAGTTCTGCGGCGCTGGGCATGGGCAATGCCCACCACCCTTGTCCACCTACTGCCGTCGTCCTACTGGGGCTACACAGCCATCGGTCAGCCCACCAGCGTGGTCCGCTCGATGCGGCCGGCCGATCCCAACGCGTCCCTCGAGGCCAGAGCCGCGTGGTGGAGCGACGACGAGGTGACCCGGTCCGACGTGCCGGTGCCGGTGATGAGCCTCGACCCGGACTCGATCGTGCGGTGGAGCCAGGCGGTGGTCAGCGGGAGCGCCTGGACGGAAGCGGTCTGGACCCGGCGCCCACCTCCGGGCGGGGCATCGGCGTTGGGTGAGCCTGTGGACGCCACCGATCAGGTTGCGGCTTTCGAGATGCGGGCGACGGACGGGGCTCAGCGGCTGGCTCAGATCCTGGCGGGCGCCACGCTCCTGACCCTGCCGCTGATGCGGGTGCTTCACCAGCGTCTCGTCCCTGACGCGACCACCAGTCACATCGCCGAGCTGCTGGTCAGCGGCCTCCTTGAGCGACTACCGGAGGAAGCCGGCCCGGAAGGCCCGGTTCTCAGGTTCCGGCCGGGCGTCGCCGAGCTTCTCTACCGGGGGACCACCGTCACCCAGGAGTGGGACGTCTACGAGTTGCTGACCGGCTATCTGGAACGCAACGCGGGCTCCGGGCACTCGGTCCACGCCCTGGTGGCCGATCCGGAAGGCGCGGTGATGGTTGCCGGCGACCTCATGCCGTTCGCCGCCATGGGCCGGCGGATGGCCCTCCGTCTGGGTCTCGACCTCGGCACGCCGTCCCTTTCCGGTGATGCTCCTGTCGAGGCTGTCCATGCTCCTCGCCGTTACTTGCTGCTCTGCATGATCGACGAATACGAGGACCCGGTGTTCCCGCCGCTTGCGGCGCAGGACGCGGAGATCGCCGGACTCTTCGCGTTCCTGAGCTATGTCATCGTGCCGATCGCGTCAGGATCGGCCACCCGCCGGGCGGTGCTGGAAGGGTTGGGGCGGTTCTACCGGGATCCGGACCGGCGCTCCGACGACCTCGTCGTGCTCTACCTGTACGGCCATGGTGCGATCGCCGGGGACGAATTCCGTTTCGTTCCCTCTGACGCTCTGTCCGGGGACATCGAGGGCACCAGCATCACCATGTCAGCGGTCGCGGACCTGCTCTTCGGCGGCTCCCGGACAAGCCGGAGCCTCGTGGTGATCGACAGTTCCCGGGCCGGATCGGCGGCGGAGGAACTCGTCGCGGCGGCACATCGCCATCCCGTTCGAGTGCCGTGGTTCGGTGTGCTCGCCTCGGCGGGAGAGCATGAAGACGCAACAGCACTCGGGTTCTCGCAGGCGCTCGCGGGCACTGTCGGGGACTGGTTGGCCGGTTCGACCAAGCCGGCGCTCTCCCCGTCCGAGCTTCTGGAAGGACTGATGGCACGATTGCGACCGGTCCGCCGCCAGCAGCCGCGACTGCACACTGTCAGCCATTCGCCGGAGCCTGCCTTCCTCAGCCGGCCCGCTGATGTTCCGCCGCGGTTCTCCTACCAGGAGGTGGTTCGCCGTATCGCTCCAGAGCTTCTGGCCGAGCGTGACGAGGAGCTCGGCGAATTGGTTGCCTTCTGCACGTCCGCTGAGCCGGGATCGGAATATCTCGTGGTGCGGGGCGACCCCTTGGTGGGCAAGACGGCGTTGTTGGCCTCCTTCGCTCTCGCGCCCCCGACCGGAGTCCAGGTGGTCTCCTTCTTCGCTTCGAGCCGCAGCCGGGACGAACGGGACCGATTCACCGAAGTGGTCAGCGATCAGTTGGCCACGGTGCTGAGTGAGCGGCTGCCAAGAGTTCCGGAAGGCCGGGTCAGTGAGCGCCGACTGCAGACTTTGTTCGAGCGGGTGGCCGATTGGTGTCAGGCCGCGGGGGAGCGCCTCGTACTTGTCGTCGACGGCCTTGCCGAGGACCGCGGCACACCGCCCGAGGGGACCTCCGGCAGTGTTGCTGCCCTGCTGCCGGCTGTCCTGCCTGCCGGGATGCGGGTCGTCGCATCCGTACGGGAGACCTGGCAGGTGCCGGCCGACGTCCCGGCCGGCCATCCGCTGAGAGATCTCGACGCCGCTGCGACTCTGCACCTCACGAGCCGGGCCGCGCACTACCGGGACACGTCGTCGCAGCTGAACCGCCGACTGGCCGAGAGCGGCGAAGAGGCGGCGCCGGCAGCAGTTCCGCGGGAAATCGCGGTCTCGGCCGCAGTCCGCAAGGCGGTCCTCGAGGTCGCCCGTCAGTATCCGGCCTCCAGCGCGCGAGAGATTCATTCCCGCCTTCGGCAATATCGACACGACATTACGATGGCTCAGGTTTTGGCAGTGCTCGCAACCCCGCGGACCAGGGTGAAACGGAACGAAGTCCGACGCGGAAAGCCGGGCTGATGCTCCAGTACGACCGGTCAGCTCCGAGCCGTTCATCGATTGCGGTCTCCGTCTAGGGTGAGGTCAGTGACCGACACTTGACGGGGAGTGGTCGATGCCTCGACGAACGATTTCCTTTCTGGTGGCCGCGCTGCTCGGCGGGGTCGTTTCCGTGATGGCGGTGGTGCCGGCGAGCGCCACCGTGGCGCGGCCGGGGGACTGGCCGACCTGGCAGGGCGACACGGTGGGCTCGCGGCACAACGCCGCCGAGCACCGCATCACCGCGAACAACGTCTCGAAACTCAAGCTGAAATGGGCGTTCGCCTATCCCAAGACCGGCGCCCTGGCGAAGAGTCAGCCCGCCGTCGTCGACGGCAGCATCTTCTTCGGCGGCCCGGACGGGAAGTTCTATGCGCTGGACGCCAGGACCGGCGCCGGCCGGTGGACGTTCGAACTGGCCTCGGTGGATCCGGGGAGTGCCGCCACCGCGGTCGTGCTGGACGGGCCGGCGGTAGCCCGGGGCAAGGTCTACTTCGGGGACAGCCGGGGCTACGTCTACGCCCTCGATCAGCGGACCGGGCGCCTGCGGTGGGCCAAGGACACCGAGACCCACCCGGCCGGCATGCACACCAGCTCGCCGCTGTACCACCGGGGCAGGATCTACATCGGCGCCTCCAGCGGGGAGAACACCGGGGACGCGAACTATCCGTGCTGTACGTTCCGGGGGCACATCGACGCGCTGGACGCGGAGACCGGCGAGCTGGACTGGCGGTACTGGACGGTGCCGGAGCCGGTGCGGACCGGGAGCTGGCCCAGCGGGGCGGCACGGTTCGAGCCGTCCGGGGCGGGCGTGTGGAGCTCGCCGATCATCGACCCGCGGACCGGGACCCTCTATGTCGGCACCGGGCAGAACTACACCGGCAGCGCCGGTGACTTCGACTCGCTGCTGGCGCTCGACGCGCGGACCGGGAAGGTGCGCTGGAAGCAGCAGGTGACCAAGGCGGACACCTGGCGGAGCCTGTGCAACGACCCGGACCCGGAAGGGTACTGCCCCGGGCTCAAGGACGGCAGCGCCCTCGACTACGACATCGGCGCCACCCCCAACCTGATCCGCGTCGGCAACCGGACGCTGGTCGGTGTCGGGCAGAAGAGCGGTGTCTACCACGCCTTCGACGCGCGCACCGGCGCGGTGGAGTGGCGGCGGCAGATCGGCGTGCCGCTGCCCAGTGGGGGCATCTCCGGCATCCAGTGGGGGAGCAGTTACGACGGCAGGCGGATCTACGTGGCGACGTACTTCGCCGGCCCGGGGACGGTGTTCGCGTTGAACCCCGCGGACGGGCGGATCCTGTGGCAGACACCGAACCCGGCGAACGGGTGCGCGTGGGGCGGCGCCGCGAACTTCCCGGACGTGTGCACGCTTGCGCACACCCCGGCGGTGACGAGCACCCCGGGCCTGGTGTGGGAGGGCAGCAACGACGGCAAGATGCGGGCCTACTCGGCCCGTGACGGCCGGGTGTTGTGGGAGTACGACACGGTGCGCGAGTTCGCCGGCGTGAACGGGCTGACCGGTTTCGGCAGTGCGGTCTCCGGCAACGGTGGCGCGGTCGTGGCGAACGGGATGCTCTACATCCAGTCCGGTTACTTCCCGTTCTATCCGAGCGAGCACGGCAACGTGCTGCTGGCGTTCAGCTTGCGCTGACAGTCGGCCAGGCCGGCGTGACAGCCGGCCCGGCCGCCGCGCCGGTGGCGACGACGGAGCGGCGGTCCCCGTGACGGGACGGCCCGGTGTGGCGACTGGCTCGGCGGTGGCCCCCGCCCCGGGAGACGCTGCGTGACCACTGGCTGTCCGGTTGGTGCTCAGGTCGTACCGCATGGGGTGCCGGAAAAGCCGGCGCACGACGGCCTGGAGGGTTTCGCCAGGGTCCGGCCGTCGCCTGGGACAGTGATCCGGGAGAATACGGATCGCCGAACTTCAGGAGGCGCATGTGACACACAGCGACATCGACCGGCTCCGTGACGATCCCGCCATGGCGCCGCTCAGCCGGTCTCTGGACTACTACTACGGCGACACCGAGCGCGAGGCCGCGATCGACGAGATGTACCGGCGGTTCGTCCGGCCGGGCGATCTCGTCTTCGACGTCGGCTCGCACGTCGGGGACCGCA
The DNA here is from genome assembly GCF_056134165.1 of Actinoplanes sp. 13. NCBI lineage: Bacteria > Bacillati > Actinomycetota > Actinomycetes > Micromonosporales > Micromonosporaceae > Actinoplanes > Actinoplanes sp. 13. The sequence continues at coordinate 317,186 of NZ_JBVYOQ010000007.1, forward strand.
TCGCCGGTTTCCGCCGGCTCGGCGCCCGGGTGGTCGCCGTGGAGCCGCAGCCGCTGTGCATGCGCGCGTTGCACGGCCTGTACGACGGCGACGACCAGGTCAGCCTTGTCGAGGCGGCCTGCGGGAGCAGCGCCGGCACCACCACGCTGTACGTCAATTCCGCCAACCCGACCGTGTCCACGAACTCGGCCGGTTTCCTCGCCGCCGCGGACGGCTCGCAGGGCTGGGAGGATCAGGTCTGGGATCAGGAGATCACGGTACGAACCACGACCCTGGACGAGCTGGTGCAGCAGTTCGGCGTGCCGGCCTTCGTGAAGATCGACGTCGAGGGGTACGAGGACGCGGTCCTCGCCGGGCTGAGCAGCCCCGTGCCCGCCCTGTCGTTCGAGTTCACCACGATCCAGCGCGATGTCGCCCGGCGGTGCCTGGACCGGGCGGAAGCGCTCGGGCTGCGCCGCTTCGACCTGTCGCTGGGGGAGACCATGGAGTGGACGTTCGGGCGGTGGGTCGGGGCCGAGGAGATGTCCGCTCACGTGCTCGCGTTGCCGCACGAGGCGAACGCCGGAGACATTTACGCGGTGAGTGACGATTGGCAGGCGCCCGGCTCGTCATCCCAGTGACGGCGCCACCGGGGCGCCGCACCCGGAAGAAGGATTCGACATGCGATACGCACTGCTGATGCACCACCAGGAGCCCGGCGAGGGTGAGCTGAGCGAAGAGTTGATCAGCGAGGGGCAGCGGGCGTTCAACGTTTACGCCCGCTCCCTGCAGGAGGCCGGCGTGCTGCTCGGGGCCGAGGTGCTGCACCCCACCGTGTCGACCACCAGCGTCACCCGCCGCGACGGCACCCTGCGGGTGCAGGACGGCCCGTTCGCCGAGACGAAGGAGGCGCTCGCCGGCGTGTTCCTCATCGACGTGCCCGACCTCGACGCTGCGATCGGCTGGGCGGAGAAGAACCCCGGCGCCCAGTGGGGCACCATCGAGATCCGCCCGGTCGGCACCACCTTCCTCGACGGCAAGTGGACGGACGGGTGCCAGGCGGCATAGCGGCACAGGTCGCCGAGACAGCCGCCCGGGACAGTTACGGGCGGCTGCTCGCCCTGCTCTCCGTGAGCACCGGCGACCTGGCCGCCGCCGCCGACGCCCTGGCCGACGCGTTCGAACGGGCCGTCCGCACCTGGCCCGACCAGGGAGTCCCCACCAATCCCGACGCCTGGCTGCTGACCGTCGCCCGCAACCGGCTCCGCGACTGGTGGAAATCGGCCGCCGCCCGGCGCACCATCACCCTCGACGTCGCCGAGCACACCCCCATCCACCTCGACGACCTCGACGTCGACGCGATCCCCGACCGCCGTCTCGAACTGATGCTGGTCTGCGCGCACCCCGCCATCGACCGGACCGTGCACACCCCGCTCATGCTGAACACGGTGCTCGGCTTCACCGCCGAACAGATCGGCCGGGCCTTCTCGATGCCCGCCACCACCATGGCCACCCGCCTGGTCCGGGCCAAGAAACGCATCAAGACCGCCGGCATCCCGTTCCGCATCCCCGACCGCACCGACCTGCCGGCCCGGATGGCCGCCGTGCTCGAAGCGGTGTACGGCGCGTACGTCATCGACTGGGCCACCACCGGCCCCGAGAACCGCACCCTGCCCGGCGAAGCCCTGCACCTCGCCGAAGTCCTGACCACCCTCGTCCCCCACGACCCCGAAGCACACGGCCTGGCCGCCCTGGTCCAACTCTCCGCCGCCCGCGCCGCCACCCGAACCGACGCCACCGGCCGCTTCGTGCCCCTGCCCGCCCAGAACCCGCAACTCTGGGACCGGCACCTGATCGCCCGCGCACACCAACACCTCAAAACCGCCCACGCCCGCGGCCACCTGGGCCGCTTCCAACTGGAAGCCGCCATCCAGGCAGTGCACTGCGCCCGCGCCGAAACCGGCACCACCGACTGGCCGGCCCTGCTCCGCCTGCACCACCTGCTCCAGCGCCTGGCCCCATCACTGGGCGGAACCGTCGCGCTGGCCGCGGTAACAGCTGAGGTCGACGGACCGGCACCAGCCCTGGCACTGCTCGACAAGATGACAGCGGCGGCCGGCGAACCGGCCCGCCGCTTCCAGCCGGCCCGCGCGGTGCGAGCACACCTGCTGGAGCAACTGGGCCGAAAGGAGGAGGCAGCCACGGCATATGAAGAGGCGATAGCAGTGACGCACGATGCCGCAGAACGCCGGCACCTGGAGGATCGCCGCGCCGCAATAAGCAGAACGTAGCGGAACAGGAACTGGGGAAACAATCGGCAGCCGCCTCGAAGAAATGGTCGTGAAATACATTGACCACAGCACAGTGACCCAGGCGGACCCGGCCATAACAGATCACATTGCGTGGAACCGCGAGCAGCATCCTGGGGCGACCACCTAAATTCAATAAAAACCCAGATCGAGCGTTGCGGCGGCCTCAGACCTTTCCGACGCGTTACCGGAGCTTTTGAAGGTGGCGCGGCCGGCGGGGGCGGTGCAGGCAGGCTTTGGCCCACCGGTGGTTCCACCGGCCCGGATCGGCTCCGGGCGATGCGGCGAAGTTTCTGCGCATGGCGTTGCTGAAGGCCCCACGCGCGATGCCTCTCGTGCTCCTTGCGGAATGTTTCACGATCGGCAGAGTAATTGCGTGAAGCGGTCCGGTCGCGCATCGCTGCAGTTTCCGCTCGACTGAACAACGACGTCTGCCTCATGCAAATAACTCTTCCGCATCCGCGAGCCGAAGTGTAAGCACTGGATCATGCCAAACTCCATTCCGCGACCCTTGAAGATTCGCTGTAGTCGTATCGCACCCACGAGCGTTACTCTTCCGGATCGTGACCCGGCACCCTCAGCACACTCCCTTGATCTACCTAAGGCTCCTAAGACGATTTATCGAATCGATGTTGATCAGCGCCGCGAGGTGAAGATCAGTCTCGTTCGGTCATCGTGAGCAAGGCGTGGGTCATCGATGACGAGTTGTGGGAGCTGATCCATCCGGTACTACCGCTGTGGCCGGCGAAGGCGCCCGGTCCGCGCCCCGTGCCGGACCGGCTGTGCTTGCAGGGGATTCTGTTCGTGCTGCATACCGGAATCGGCTGGGAAGACTTGCCGCAGGAGCTCGGATTCGGCTCCGGGATGACCTGCTGGCGCCGGCTGCAACGCTGGACCGAGGCCGGCGTGTTCGACCACGTCCACCAGATACTGCTCGCGAAGTTGAACGCGGCGAACCGGATCGACTGGTCGAGGACGGCGATGGACGCAAGTCACATCGACGCAAAAAGGGGGGTGCCGGGGCAGGCCCGTCGCCGGTCAACCGCGGCAAACCCGGCTCCAAGCACCAGCTGATCTGCGACGGCAACGGCACCCCGATCTACGTGCTGACCAGCGCAGTGAACGTCCCCGACATCCGCCGAGCGATCGACCTACTCGACTGCTACCCGCCGAGCGCCGGCCGACCGGGCCGGCCCCGGCGCCGCTTCACAGCACTGCTGGCCGACAAGGCTTACAGCAGTGCGGCGTTCCGTCAGGCCTGCCGGGAGCGTGGCACCGAACCGCTCATCCCGAAGCCCAGGACCACCGGGATCAAGGGCTTGGGCAAGCTCCGCTACGTCGTCGAGCAGAGCTTCGCCCTGCTGCACCAGGTCCGCCGGCTTGCCGTGCGCTGGGAACGCCGACTCGACATCCACGACGGCTTCGTCGGCCTCGCCTGCGTCCTGATCTGCTGGCGCCGACTGATCAACTGGACCCGCTAAGAGATCATGTTAGGAACTTTAAGTTGATCTACGAGCGATTCCACCAATGGCTGGACATATACCATTCACCGACGCTGGTATGTACAGATTCCGGTTCTTCGTTGTGATTGATAGCGTTTAGCACGTCTGCTACTTCGCTCCACATCTCAGCTACGTCGCGCCACACCGGCCCGCGCCGGCCGCCACCGTGTAAACGGAGCATCACGCAGCCATGTAGATCACCCGGCCTACAGTCCACGAATAGGCATTCGCTTCCGCTTGTTATAGTGATCCACAACGGCGACTGGATGCTGAGTTCATTTCCAATCAGTGACCCGGCCGGCAAAGCCGATATTTCAGAGACCTTGGCGTCATAGTCATAGCCCAAGCCGGCGTCGATCGAAAGTAGCTGCTTCGCTGAGTCAAGACCGATCTTGCGACCCTCCGCCTGGTCGGCAATCGCAATCCTTGTGCTCGCTGGAAACCGGCCGGGCGGGATGATATCGGCGAACGAGTTGACTACGCCGGGGACCAGGCCATTGGCGCCTCGCCACCAGCGCACCAAGTCATCAGGCAATGTCACTCCGTGCGCTTCTTCCACGCTTCTAAGGTCGGCGTCTGTCGCCGGCGGCGCAAGCACCCGTAAAACCACGGGCGCCCTAAGCTCCAGCCAGCTCCGAATGCGGTCCCAGGAATCGTCAACGCCAGCCATGTCGTCCCTCCCGCAGAGAACAACGAAGCGCCAGCATACAACTCGATCTCCCGTCAGTTTGCCGCATTAATGACTCACGCCTTGCTCACGATGACCGAACGAGACCGATCTTCACCTCGCAGCGCTGATCAACATCGATTCAGTAGATCGTGTAAGGAGCTCTAAGTGATGTCTCGTAACTCGGTGCAGGCGTTGCGGGGCAACGGCTCTGGAATTAGTCGGCCATGGCGATGTTGTGTAGGTGGGCGATTCCTGCTGCGGTGACCGCGAGGGTGGAACCGGCGCGGCGGTAGTCGCGCAGGATTTTGTAGGTCTTGAGGCGGGCCAGGGCGTGTTCCACGCGGGCGGATCTTGCGGTGTCCGCTGTTGTAGTCCTGTTTCCAGGCTGGGAGTTCGCTACCGTCGCGGGGTTTGCGGTACGGGATGATTACGTTGGGGTTGCCGCGGTAGGCGCCGTCGGCCATGACCTGGCGGCCGGCCAGTTGCTGGTTGATGCCACTGCTGCGATAGACGATGGTGTCGTTGCGGTTGCCGGACTGCGCCTTGCCCAGAGCGATGACCAGGCGAGTGTTCGCGTCGATCGTGACTTGCAGGTTCGCCGAGTACCGGTAGTTCTTGCTCTGCGCAGCGAGACGGTGATCTCGGGTCGGGATCAGGGTGCCATCGACGATCGCGACCTGCCCTTTCGGTCGGCGGCGTGCCGGCGCCAGGGTGAGCAGCGGGCCGAGGGTGTCGATCACCCGGTGGGCGGCGGAGTGCGTGATGCCGAACAGCGCTCCGATCTGACGCATGGTCAGGTTGGTGCGCCAATACACGGCTACCAGCAGAACCCGGTCGGGCAGGGTGAGCGCCCACGGGCGTCCTGGTCGGCCGTCGGCGATGGCGCCACCGCCACGCCGGGCGACCAGGCATACGAGGCGGTGGAACTGAGCCGGGCTTAGACCGGTGAACGGGTGGATCAAGTCCGGGCGAGGGGCTGAGAACACCTGCACCCATCGATGGTCAGCCGCCGCTCGAAGCCGACAAACACCGGGTTATAGGGCTCCCGTTATCCGTTTTGCGCTGGGAGAAGGATCGGATTCAGCTCGGTGAGCATGGCCAGTAACTGTTGAGCGCCGTGGCGGACCTGATCATCGGCGTCGGTGGCCAACGCTTCACAATCGCGCACAGCGGCATCCCGGTCGCTGGCGAACACCCCCAACACGTCCGCAACCGCTGCACCAATCCAGTCGACGTGGTTCGGGTCGGCAGTACCAAGTGCCAAGGCGACCGTCGCGAGCCCAGCTTGGTCCCGACGCCGCAGCAGCGCCTCCGCCGTTACACGGGTGACGAACGTATCCCCGGCGTCGAGTAGGAGGCTCAACAGCATCCCCCGGGCCTGAGGTATGTCGAGCAAGCTCGCCAGACCGCGGCCTGCGTCAGCTCGGTCGCGGTAGTCGGAGCTTTCCGCAAGCTCAATCAGCGTAGCCACCGCAGCGCGTCTCGCCTCGTTGCCCATGGCCTCATCTTCCCGCGGTCGGATGACCTCGCCTCCCGGCTGGCGTCTCATCGTCGCGTGCGGAGCAGTTACGAGACATTCTTTGGATGTCGATGGACCGCTGATTCCTTTCAGGGCTCGAACATCCTCCGCACCCCGGATCACTCCGGCCGACGGCGGCAACCCCTTGCTGGACCGGCTCGCCCGGAAGACGGGCGAAGACTTCTGGCACTGCGCGGGCAACTGGTGTGGGCCACGACCTGGATGGCGGACGCCAACGAGGTCATCTCACCGCGACTCGGACTACCCGTGTTGCCGGTCGTCGAGTGGCCCGACAATGACGACACCGAGGGGGGAGGGATGCACTGGAAGACCGTTTCCTGAGCACGTATGCCGCCGGCCGCCCGCCCGTTCGTGTGGCTCGACGACGAGATCACCGACGTCGACCGGAGCTGGGTCCGGGCGCATCACCCCGGCCCGGCACTGCTGCACCGGGTCGATCCGTTCGCCGGTCTGACACAGGCGGACTACTCCACGGTGCGGCTGTGGCTGGACAAGGGCAACGGTGGCCGCGAGCCGCCGGGCGCAGCGCCGTTGTGTTCGAAGGATTCACAGACCGGCTGACCGGAACGTGCGGCGGTACGTGTCCGGCGGCACGCCGACAGTGCGCTGGAAGTGCCGGCGCAGGGTAGTCGCGGTGCCCATCCCCGAGGCCGCCGCCACCGCCTCGATGCTGTCGTCGGTGTTCTCCAGCAGTTCCTGCGCGCGGCGGATCCGCTGGACGAGCAGCCACTGCAGCGGCGTGGTCCCGGTGACCGCCCGGAAGTGGCGGCCCAGGTGGCGTGCGCTCATGTTCGCCTGCCGGGCCAGGTCGTCCACGGTGAGCGGCTGGTCGAGGCGGCGCATCGCCCACGGCAGCAGGTCGCTGAGGGGGTGGCCGTCGCGGTCGGGCACCGGGGTGGTGACGAACTGCGCCTGCCCGCCGGCCCGGTGTGGTGGCACCACGAGCCGGCGGGCGACCACGTTCGCGACGGCCGGGCCGTGGTCGCGCCGGATCAGGTGCAGGCACAGGTCCATGGCGGCGGCCTTGCCTGCCGAGGTGAGCACCCGGCCGTTGTCGACGTAGAGCACGTCCGGGTCGACGGTGACCCGCGGATAGCGGGCGGCGAGCAGGTCGGTGTGGGCCCAATGGGTGGTGGCGCGCAGGCCGTCGAGCAGCCCGGCGGCGGCGAGCACGAAAGCGCCGGTGCAGAGGGAGACGACCCGTGCGCCGGCGTCGTGGGCCGCGCGGACGGCCTCGACCAGGTCGGCGGGCGGGTCGCGGTCGACGTCGGCCAGTGCGGGGACGATCACGGTCGCCGCTTCGGTGAGCCGGTCCAGCCCGCAGTCCGGTTCCACCTGGAAACGGCCGGCGCGCACCGGGTGGGCGCCGCAGACGCGGACGTCGTACCACGGGCCGGGGACGGCGTCGGGGGCCGAGCCGAACACCTCGTAGGCCATCGCCAGCTCGAGGTGCAGCATTCCGTCGGTGGCGGCGACGGCGACAAAGCCCATGGCGGGAATTGTACGGGCCGTGTCGTTCCGGACACTGTCGCCGGGGTGGGGCGGGCGGCGAGGATCTTGGCATGGATGCGAAGAACATCGCGGTGTACGGCGCCTACGGGCACACCGGCCGGTTCGTTGTGGCGGAACTGCGCGAGCGCGGGCACGTCCCCCTGCTGCTGGGCCGGGACGTGGACAGGCTGGCGCTGCTGGGCGGCGACGCGCGGCCGGCGGCGGTCGACGACCCGGCCGCCCTGGATCGCGCCCTGGCCGGCGCGGACGCCCTGATCAACTGCGCCGGTCCGTTCGCCACGACCGCTGCGCCGCTGATCGAGGCCGCGCTGCGCGCCGGCCTGCCGTACGTGGACGTGGCTGCCGAGATCGAGGCGAACGCCGACACGTTCGCGCACTTCGGGGACCGCGCCCGGGACGCCGGGGTGGTGGTCGTACCGGCCACGGCGTTCTTCGGCGGCCTCGGTGACCTGCTGGTGACCGCCGCGATGGGCGACTGGGTGGTGGCCGACGAGGCGCACATCGCGTACGGCCTGAGCAGCTGGCATCCCACCGCCGGGACGCTCGCCGCCGGCGCCGTCTCCGGGCGGCGCCGCGGCGGCCGCCGGGTCCGGTTCGCCGGCGGCCGGCTGGAGTACCACGACGACGCCCTGCCCACCCTGGAGTGGTTGTTCCCCGAACTCGGCGCCCGCAAGGTGATCGGCGGGTTCAGCATGGCCGACATCGTCACCGTGCCCAGTCACCTGCCGATCCCCGAGGTGCAGACCTACATGAGCGCCGACGCCGCCGACGACCTGGGCGCCCCGGGCGCCCGGCCCCCGGTTGCCGTCGACGAGCGTGGCCGGTCCGCGCAGACCTTCGTGGTGGACGTCCGGGTGCGCTCCGGCGGTGCGGAACGTCGTGCGGCGGTCACCGGCCAGGACATCTATGCGGTCAGCGCGCCGCTCGCGGTGGAGGCCGCCGAGCGCGTCCTCACCGGGCGGTGCCGCACCACCGGCGCCGTCTCCGCGGGCGAGGCCTTCGACGCCGTGGACTTCCTGCGTGCGCTGGCACCGCACGTCACGATCGTGGGGTAGACACCGCCGGGCGCGGGTAGCCAGAGGCAGTGACCGCCGAAGCCCCCACTGTCCGGCCCGCACCGCCGTCGGCGTGGGCGCCGTTGCGCATCGCGGCCTACCGCAGCCTGTGGCTGGCCCTGCTGGCCAGCAACATCGGCACCTGGATGCAGACGGTCGGCGCCCAGTGGCTGCTGGTCGAGCAGTCCGGCGCGGACACCCTGGTCGCGGTCGTGCAGACGGCCAGCACCCTGCCGATCGTGTTGCTGGCGCTGCCCTCCGGAGCACTGGCCGACACCTTCGACCGCCGCCGGCTGCTCCTCGCGGTCCAGGTCTTCCTCACCGCGGCGGCGGCCACGCTGACCGCGCTGACGGTGGCCGGGCGGATGCCGCCCAGCCTGCTGCTGACGCTGACCTTCGTGCTCGGCGCGGGCCAGGCGCTGACCGCGCCGGCCTGGCAGGCGATCATCCCCGAACTGGTGCCCCGCTCGCAGCTGGCGTCCGCCTCCGCGCTCGGCGCGATCAGCATGAACCTGGCCCGGGCGGTCGGGCCCGCGGTGGCCGGCGTGCTCATCGCGCAGGCCGGAGCCGGTGCGGTGTTCGGGCTCAACACCCTGTCGTACGCCGTGTTCGCCCTGGTCCTGTGGAGGTGGCGGCCGGCCTCGCCGGACACCGGCGGCGTGCCCGAGCGATTCGCCGCGGCGGTCCGTTCCGGCAGCCGGTACGTGCGGCATTCGCCGGTGGTGCGACGGATCCTGCTGCGCGCCGCGTTCTTCCTGGTTCCCGGCAGCGCGCTGTGGGCGCTGCTGCCCCTGGTCGCGAGCCGCCGCCTCGGCCTCGGCTCGGGCGGCTACGGCGTCCTGCTCGGCGCGGTCGGCGCCGGCGCGGTCGTCGGGGCGCTGCTGCTGCCCCGGATGCGGGCCCGCTGGTCGCTGAACCGGCTGCTGCTGATCGCGAGCACGGTCTTCGCGGTGGTGCTGGCGGTGCTCGGGCTGGTCCGCTCGGAGTGGGCGGTCGTCGTCGTGCTGCTCCCCGCCGGCGTCGGCTGGGTGATGGTGCTGTCCAGCGTCAACGCCGCGATGCAGCTGTTCCTGCCGAACTGGGTCCGCGCCCGCGGCCTCGCCGTCTACCAGATGGTGTTCGCCGGCGCGCAGGCCGCCGGCGCGCTCGCCTGGGGTGCGCTCTCCGACGTGTGGAACCTGACGGCCGCCCACGTCATCGCGGCCGCGCTGATGCTGGCGGGCGCGGTGACCCTGCGCTGGTGGCCGATGCTCGACACCAGCGGGCTCGACCGGGAGCCGGCGGTGTTCTGGCCGCAGCCGCACCTGGAGCTGGAACCCGACGACCACGACGGCCCGGTGCTGGTCACCGTCGGATACCCGGTCCGGCCGGACCGGCAGGAGGCGTTCAAGGAAGCCATGCAGGCGGTACGCCGTAGCCGGATGCGCACCGGGGCGGTGCAGTGGGGACTGTTCCGCGACGGGGAGGACCCGCAACGCTTCGTGGAGGCGTACGTCGTACCGAGCTGGGACGAGCACCTGCGCCAGCACGGCGGCCGCCTCACCGGCTCGGACCAGGCGGTCGAGCAGCGGGCCCTGGCTCTCGCCGACGGCCCACCTCAGGTCAGCCACCTGTTGTCGGCGCGCTGACCGGTCAGCGGCGCACCGGATAGCGCAGGTGCAGCACCCGGTTGCCCTGGATCACCACGTCCGGGTCCGCCAGCAGGTGCTGCGCGTCGACCGACCCGAAGTAGCGCCTGCCGGACCCGAACACGACGGGTACGACGTCCATGCGCACCTCGTCGACCAGGCCCGCGGCAAGCGCCTGGCCACCGACGTCGCCGGCGGCGACCTCGACCGTGCGGTCACCCGCCAGTTCCTGCGCCTTGGCCACGGCTGCCTCGACGCCGTCGACGAAGTGGAACGGCGCCTCGGGGTCCCAGCCCGCGGGCCGCGGCCGGTGCGTCACGACGACCACGTGGTCGATCCCGCTCGGGGGCTTCCCGTCCCAGCCGTCCGTCATGTCGAAGACGCGGCGGCCGGCGATCGTCACCCCGATCTGGTCCCAGTACGGCCGGGTGTAGTCGTAGGAGGTCTGCGACACCTTCAGCGCGCCACTGGTGTCCAGCGGGACGTCACCGCTGGTCAACCAGTCGAACAGCGGCCCGGGCCGGTCGTTCTCGTCCGCGATGAAGCCGTCCACCGACACCGAGCTGTACATGACCACCTTGCCCACGGGGCTCTCCTCTGCTCTGGGGCCCCCAAATTAGCGTGCCGCGGGAGGTGGCTCTTGTAAGAAATCAATCGGCCGGCAGCGGCCAGCCGTCCAGCGTGTGGCCGGGATGTTCGCGCTGGAAGCGCCGCCGGGCCTCGACGTACCGGGTCGGCGTGAGCCCGGTGAACGCCCGGAACTCGTGGCCGAAGTGGGCCTGGTCGAAGTAGCCGGCGCCGACCGCGACGTCGCCCCAGTCGATCGGGCCGGCGGGGTCGATCGCGAGCACAGTGGCGGCGAAGCGGTAGGTGCGGGCCAGCCGCTTCGGCGTGACGCCGATGAGCTCCTTGAACCGCTGTGCCAGGTGAGTGCCGCTGACACCGGCCGAAGCCCGCAGGTCGTCGATGGCCACCGTCCCGCCGGTCGCCGTGATGATGCGGCTCGTATGGCGGACCAGCCCCAGGCCGGCGGTCTCGCGCAGCCGGCGCATCAGCTCCTCCTCGAGCAGCGTCAGCATCTCGTGCGGCCCGCCCGCCGTGGCCAGCCGGTCGCGCAGCTCGGCAACGGCGGGCCGGCCCCACACCTGCTCCAGTGTCACCGGCCGGTCACACAGCTCGGCTGCGGGCATCGGCAGGAACGGCGCCGGCCCCCACGGCTTGAAGTGCACGCCGACCGACCGGGTCCGCGGCGGATAGCCGAAGGCGAAGGCGCGGGTGGGCGTGGTGATCACGCAACCGTCGGCGTAGTCGGCCGTCTCGATGTCCCGGCCGGCGCGGATGCGGAACGGCGCCCCGAGGTTGACGATGAGCAGCGCCGCCGGACTAGCCGGCAGCGTCAGCCGGGCGTACGGCGGCGCACCGTCCAGGTGGTAAAGGTCGTCGATCAGCCTGTCCAGCGGCGGTCGCGGCACTCTGGAGACGTATTCCACGCCCACACTATCGCCGACGGCGCGGCTCTGGTCGTACCCCTTGACGGGGGAGGCGCGGCGTGCGTCGTACCGAGCTGGGACGAGCACCTGCGCCAGCACGGCGGCCGCCTCACCGGCTCGGACCAGGCGGTCGAGCAGCGCGCCCTGGCCCTCGCCGATGGCCCACCCCAGGTCAGCCACCTGTTGTCGGCGCGCTGACCGGTATTGCCCGGCCCGAGGGCATGGCCACCGACGGCTTTCAGCGTCCGATGGCTTTCAGCAGCACGTCAGCGGCACCCGACCAGCTCAACCGGTCGGCGAGCCTCTTTCGCAGTTCCTCGGCCCGGACAAACGCGGCCTCGCTGTCGTGCAACGCCCGGTCGACAGCCCGCGCCCACGTGTCGGCGTCCTTGGCGAGATCGCCCTGCATGGGCACCACCCACTGCGCCGCCTTCTCCCGGCCCAGGATCTCGGCGAGCAGTTCACCGAGTCCGCTCTTCTCACTGACCAGGGCGGGAGTACCGGCCACGATCGCCTCGAGCCCGACCAGGCCGAAACCCTCGGTCCGCGACGGCATCACGAACAGGCTCGACCGTTCCACGTCGTCCGTCAGGGCTTCACTCACTCGGGTGTAATTGCGCGGCACGATCGCCAACCTCGGGGTGCCGGCCATCTCCCGCATCCACTCCAACTGTGACTCGCCGGTTCCTTCCGGCATGCCACGGATGACGAGCTCGATCTCACGCAGCCCTTGCTCGTGCCGCCAGTCGGCCACCTGTCCGCATGCACGCAGCGCGATATCCAGCCCTTTGAGCTTCTTGTCCTCCATCCGGCCCACCATCAGCACGGTGAGCGGGACGCCGTCGGGGACACGCCGGGGCCGAACGTCGGACAGGTCGAAACCGGGATCGAACCGGAGCGGCTCCACGTCGTCGCGATGCGACAGATAGCCCCGGTAGCGCCCGTGCAGGCGCGGTCCGACCGCTACCACCCGATGCGCCTTGCGGCCGAGCGCCAACTCGATCCGGGTCCGCGCCTCCGCGCTCTCGGCGATGTCGTCGGTCCGGTCGAGCTTGTGGAACTCGATCTCGTCGGGCGCCATGTGCACGAAGTGCAGGCGCAGCGCGTCCGGGAAGTGGTCCTCGGCCTGGATCAACGCTGCCGGGCCGGTGACCCGGCCGTGACCGATGATCACCGTCGGTGTCACACCTTCCGGCAACTCCGGCCGGCGCACGAGCGCGCTCGCCTCGAAAGCACCCGCGACCGGCTGGCGGCGAAGCAGGACGACCCCCTGTTCACCGGCCTCCGCGATCTCATCATCCGTCGCCTCCAGCACCATGCAGAAGACCCGCACGTCACGCATGGCCAGGCCGAGGCACAGGTGTCGGTTCAACGTACTCAGGCCGCCGTGCTGGGAACTCCACTCGGTTGCCACCACCAGGGCGACGCAGTCGACAGACGAGTCTCCGGAGGTCTCCGGGAGGTCGCGGGGCAGGGACCGAAGGCGGTCCGCGAGTTCGTCGGTGAAGAGCCGCAAGGTGCCGCCGGAGCGCTCGACGATCCCTGCCATGGATAGCTTCTGAACGTCGAACGGGTCGGCCCGTTCGACCGAGCCTGCGGCGATCGCGAGCAGGGCGGCGTGCCCGCGTCCGCCCGAGTCCGCGTCGACGACCTGGATCAAGCGATCGAAGTAGGAACGATAAGTGTCGCGTACCGCGTCGTCGGCGGCGGAAACGTCGATCGCGCCCTTCTCGAGGAAGCCCTCGACCACCTGATGGCACAGCACCGGCAGCAGGAACGGGTGCCGTCCCGAGCGGCTCATCAACTCGTCCGCCACGTCGGTGAGGTCAACGACCGGCTGTGCGCGTCCGATCAGCCGGGCAGCCTCGGTGGGCGTGAACATGCCGACGTAGCACCTCTCCGGGAGCACGCCGTCGAGCCGCGACCCGCCCGCGGCGTCGGTCTCGATCTCGACGATCGTCCGGCGGGAGATGGTGATCAGCCCGAGCGGATAGTCCGGCTCGCTCGCCAGCGAGCGGAGGAGTTGGAAGGCGGACAGGTGAGCGAGGACCAGCGGCGCCCGGTCGAATTCGTCGATCACCAGAAGGACGTGCCGCCCGTGCCGGCCGACTTCCCTGAACAGTGCGGTGACCGCGTTCTCCAGGTCGTACCACTCTCGCGCCGCGCGTACTGATTCCATGGCCGGGCCGAGTTCGGGCAGCCGGCCGGTCACCTCGCGAGCGACCGACCGGAAGAAGCCGAGCGCGGACGTGTGGCTGAGGACATCGGTCCGTACCACCAGGAGGTCATCGCGATCGATCAGAGTCAGCGCGTGCAACACCAGGCTCGTGCGGCCGGTGCGGTTGTACCCCACCACGCTCAGGTTCCCGGGTCGTCCGGGGTCCTGCCACACCCCGGTGATCTTCCGCAGCAGGGCCGGCCGGTTGACGAATTGCTCCCCGACCACGGGACGCCCGAGGAAACGGTACGGGTTGGAGCTCATCACAACCTCTCACTGGTTCCGAAGTACCGCCGCAGCCACGCCTCGTAGAGGCCGACCACCACGCGATAACTGCCGGACTCGTGCCGGATCACGTCGGTGGAGATGAGATGGTCGAACAGCGCTCCGGGCACATCCCCGCCGTAGCTGTACTCGATCTCGCGGAGCGTCGCCGGGTTGCTCCGGGAGGCGACCGAAACGGCGCCGACCAGCCGACGGGCCACATCTGTGTTCTTCGCCGGCTCAAGACTGTCGAAGTCCGCCGGAGTCAGCGTGTCCAGCCACGACTCCGTCACCCGCGTCACGTCCGTCTCGGTGACCAGGGCCGCATGCTCCGCGTTCATGTACTCGACGACCTTCGAGCAGAGCCGCTGGATGTAGTACGGGCTTCCACCGGTGAGCCGCAGTATCTCCGTGACCGCCCGGCCGTGGTAGCGCGTCCCGCCGTCGGGGAGAGGCACCGGCTCCTGGATCAGTGCGCGTGCCGATTCCTCGTCGAGGTAGGAAACGCGCTCGCGCGCGAAGACGTTGAACACGTTGGACTCCGCGTTGATCAAGTTTTCCAGCTCCGACTGTCCGACCAGCACTACGTGGAAGAGCCGCCGCTCGATGATCGCTTTGAACGCCTGCAGGAACGAGGAAGGAATCAGCCCCGCGCCGACCCACTGGTACAGGTACTGGACCTCGTCCATCAGAACCACCCAGGGTGGCAGGTCCGGGTGCCGGCGCCGGTGGTCCTCGATGATCCGGGTGCAGTCCTGCACGGGGTCGGGGCTGGTGATGAACGACTCGCGGTCGAAGCCTGGTGGAACCAGCGGAACCGCCGTGTCGATCCCACGCCCGGCACCGTCCAGGATTCGCCAGAGCAGCACGCCCAGCAACTGCTGATGAGTCTCGGATCGCCGTTGTGGAGTCAATTCCCCCAGGTTGCCGACGTCGATCACCGACAGGCCGTCGACCTCCCGCAGGAGACGTTGCACATGCAGGCGGATGGTGGACTTCCCGGTGCGCTTCTGACCGAAGATCGCGAAGCCGGTACCGGGTGACGTGGCGGTGCGCAAGTGCTCCCGAATGCGGTCGACCAGTTCGTCCCGGCCGTAGAACATCCGTGGATTGTCCACCGGACGACCCTGGGAGCCCGGCGAGAACGGGTTCGGAGCTATCTCCTCGAAGTCGTGGTCCACCGGGAACCACAGGTGCTCGGTCAGGCTGACGCCCTCGTCGAACGGCCGATAGGTGAGGGTGACGGCGACAGAAACGGCTTGGCCGTCGCCCTCGAGGAGGATCATCACAGTCTCGCTGTCCCCGCCGTGCAGGGCGCCGCGCAACGTGATCTCGTTCGCGGGCCCCGTGAACGCGGTTGATTCCGTTCTGACGGTCAAGGAGCCGGCTTCCAAGGGCGCCCTGCCATCCGCGTTGGCGACGCGAATCTGCACCGTCACCACACCGTCACGGCGCCTGGCGACGGGGAGTGCTGCCGCGATCTCCGGCTTCGGCGGAAAACTGGCGACCAACTCCCGTCGGGCACTGCCGGCCAGCGTTTCGATGATGTCGGCGGCCTTGGCAGCAAGCTCGACACCGAGCAAGGTGGGAGCGGCGCGTACTTCAGCGCGGACCGCCGATGCCAGGCGCTCCGCCTTCCGCAAGCCCGTGTCCTTCTCGTCGAAGCGCCACTCGGCATGAGCGGTGCGAAGGGTCCGCACCGCCTCGGTGAGCTCGTCAAGACTCCGGGCGCCGGTGAGCGTACTGCCGTACTCCGAGATCAGGTCGTCCGCTTCGCGCAGCGAGTCCGTGTCGAGGCTCAAGCGGTCGAGGATGCTCAGTTGGTAGAACAGCTTGCGGCGGTCGCGGCGCCATCGCTCGATGACCGGCGTCCAGTCCGCGGATTCCTCAGCGGTTGCCCCGGTGCTGGACCGCAGGAACCGCTTCTCGACAGCACTGAGTTCGTTGTCGTGGTGGATGGTGTCGAAGACGACCTGGGCGGCAACCTTGCTGATCGCCACCATCGGAACGACCTGTTCGAGGCCTCCCGGGCCCGCCCGCCGAACCAGCTCCAGCAAGGCCGGACCCACCTCACCGGTAGAGTCTCCCGTCGGGTGGCGTCCCAGATAGGTCAGGACCATGAACCGTATGTCGGCCTCGTTCTCCTCCTCGGGCTGGATCTCCGCGAAGGCGGCCAGGCAGAGATCCCGGGCGGACTCGCTGCTCTGCCTCTGCATGGCCAATGCCAGGGCGGTCAGCGCGGCACAGCGGTGTTTCCGGGCGCCTCCCTCCGACCGCGACGTGGTCGAGCGAGCCGCCGTCGCGAGCAGCCCGGCAGCGAACTCGCGGAGGCCCGCATCCGCATCGGGCCGGTGAGCGATCCGGCGCAACGCACTGAAGTGATCAACCTCGGTGTTCGGCTCCGGAGCCACGGGCCGCTCTTCGGCGCCGCCCGCCGTGTACAGATGCTCGACGAAGGCGGTCAGCGGGGACAGGTTGTCCGGATCGCCATGGGGGCGGGCAGACCGCCGGCGGTCCGTCAACGAGCGTCGTAACCGGGCGGCCAGCGGTGTGTCGACAAACGTCAGGTCATGGTCAGGTCCGAGCGGCCCGTCGAGATCCAGCCGCATCTGGAGCCACCGGATGTCGGTCGCCACGATCTCCGCCTCGTCCTCGAGACAGGCGGCGCGGAGGTGCCAGATCAGATGAGCGCGCATGTAGGTCTCCGAGGCGCCCAGCTCCCACCACGCGGTAACGGCCGGGCCGTCACCGCCGACCGACCTGGACGCGCCCGGCAACCGGCCGGCGACGGTGTCGAGCAGTACTCGATGCAGCCGCTGGAGCTCGCCCGGGCCCAGGCGGTCCAGCAGGTAGTCGCGGACGACGTCGTGCAGGTCGACATCGGCGTCGTCCTCGGAGCCGACCCGGGTGACCAGGGCGAGTTCATCGAGCCTGTTGCACAGCCGGCGGGTGTCCCGGACGGTGAGGCCACCGGTGCGCCGCCACAGACCCGCGGCCAGAGAAGCGTCGATGGGTTCACCCTCGGCGAAGACCGCGAGCTCAACGAATCGGTCCTGGTCTCGCTGGTCCAGCATCGTGATGCTGGCCTCGAGGGTTTCCGCCACCACACGGTAGCGGGCGGACGGGTTGTGGACGTCCAGGGCGCTCGTCCCGTGGCGTTGCATGTTCGCCATCACGCGCCGACCCGCCTCCATGACGTCGAGGCCCTTGCGATGGGTGTCGAGCAGAACGCGGTTCGTCAGGCGGAGCAGCAACGGCCACCGGCCGGCGAGCGCGATCAGGTCCTCGACCATCCCGGGGGAGAGTTGTGGGAGATCGGCCGTCAGTATCGACCGCGCCTGTTGCGCGAAGACCTGATCGAGAGAGATCACGACGGTACGGTCACTGCTGATCACCGGTCGCCGGGTCGTCACCAGTCGGGCACAGCGGCGACTCGCCGGAAATGCGTCGCGCTGATCTTCGGACCAGACGTCATCGAGGATCAGCAGGCGGTCGGGTCCCTTCGCCAGTATGCTCGCAAGGTATTCCGACGCCTCGGGAAGGTCGGTGAAGGGATACGCCGTGCCGGGCGCGATCGTCCGAATAAGATCATTGACCTTTTTCAGCAGCGGACCGTTCCGCGCGTCGACGCCAAGGCTGATCCAGTGGATCCGTCCGCGGAAGCGCCGAAGGATCCTGATGTCCGAAGCGACCAGACGAGCAATGGTGGTCTTGCCGAAGCCGCCCGCACCGTGCAGGGCGACCGTGGTGGTGCCGCCACGACGCCGCCGCAATGATCGGACGATGCGGTCCACCTCGACGGGGCGGTCGACGACCCATGGCTCTGGGCGCAGGGGAACCGGCACCTGCTCGATGAGCTCCTGGTCATACCGCCGTAACACGGTAATCGTCGCGCTCGCCGCTCCCAGGCCCGACACCATCACGGCGAACACCACCCACCAGGGGTGATCGGCCAGCAGCCGGGAGACCACCGGGATGTCCACGGAGATCACCAGGTAGTAGACACCGAACAGCAGGACGGAGAACACCACTGCCGCGCCCACGGGGACGGCTATCCGGAAGCGCAGCCCTCGCCGCATCATCACGGCCCTTCCCTCGGTGACCACCCATCCAACCCTGAAACAGGCGATTCGTCACCAGCCGAACGAGTGGTGGCACCCGGTCCGTCGGTGTCTTATGCGTCGGTGGCCGAAAGCTACCGGTGCCGTCCGCTCAGCTCGCGCTCCGTGATCAACTTTCGGCGGATGCCTGGACCGGCGTTCCTATCGTGGGACTGTGCAGCTCTCCGAGGTGAGCCTGATCGGCATCCGCACGTCGATCACGGTGTTCCGGCGGCGTGCGGGTGGGCTGCGGTTCGTGGTGATTCCGACCGTGCACATGGGACGGCGGGATTACTACCGGGCCATCGTGGAGCGGCTGCGGCCCTGTGTGGCGGTCGTGGCCGAGCAGTACGACGGGCCGAGTTCGGTCGGACTGGCGTACGTGACCGCGCTGCGCCTGACCCGGCAGCGGATCGGCCGGGACCTGGTGCACCAGGACATCGATTACGGAGCACTGGGCGTGCCGATCATCTTCCCGGATGGTGACGCGGGGATCGACGTGCCGGCGGATCGCAGCATGCCGCGGGAGTTGTGGGCGGACCTGGCGGTGCTGACGCCGGCGCTGGCGCTGGACATGGCGCTCGAGGGCCGGGACTACCTGAGCGGGCCGGGGCAGGACATCGACGGCGACAGTGAGCCGGTGTTCGGCAACGCCTGGCTGAACCGGAAGATCCTGATCGAGCGGGACGCGCGGCTGCTGCGGGTGCTGCGCGAGATCGACGGTGAGTTCGCCGGGGAGGACATGGAGGTCGCCGTGGTCTACGGGGCCGCGCACATGCCGGCAGTGGTCCGCGAGTTGACCGGCCCGCTCGGCTACCACGTGGCGCCGGGAGCGCGTTGGCTGACCGCCGTCGATTTCCGCTGAGCGGCGTACCCCCTTGGGGAAGAGCACGGTGAGGCGCGGCAAAGCGCGCCCCACCGCTGGAGCAGGCCGTCAGCGCAGGCCGTTGCGGACCGCGACGCTGATCAGCAGGTCCGGGTCGTCGGTGATGATGCCGTCCACGCCGAGGTCGATGACGCGCTGCATGACGGCGGCGTCGTTGACCGTGTACGGCACGACCTTGAGCCGGTACCGGTCCTGGAGGGTCGCGACCCGCGGCCCGTGGAAGTAGGCGGGGTTCTGCCGCAGGTACCAGTCGGTGTCGGCGACGACCGGCTGGTCCGGGTCGTGCACCTGCCAGTTCGCCGAGACGGTACGCGCGCCGGCGGCACGGACCAGGGCGCCGACGTCGCGGTGCCGCCACCAGTCGAGGCCGCCGGTCCACGGGCTCTTGACGCGCGGGTCGCCGTGGACGGCCTGCAGTGAGCACTCGTCGGCCAGGGTGGCGCACTCGGCCGGGCCGTACTGCCAGATCAGCGCGACCGTCTCGATCCGCCGGTCCAGGGTGCGGGCGTAGCGGATGGTCCGCCAGTCGAACGACTGGACGGTGACCCGGTGGACGAAACCGGTGCGCTGGATCTCGCGGACCAGCTTGCGGGTGAAGACGTCGTACGGCGCGGTGTCGGCGGCCACCGGGCTGATCTTGGTCTCGATGTTCAGCCGGATGTCGTCGCGGCCGCTGTCGCGGACCAGCTTCAGCACCTCGCCGAGGGTGGGGATGCGCGCGCCGGGGACGGCGACCTGCCGGGGGAACTCCGGCAGCGTCCTCGATCCGCAGTCCAGGGTCTTGATCTGGGCCAGGGTCAGGTCGTGGACGGCCTTGCCGACGTGCGCGCCGGTGCAGTGGGTGCCGCTGATCGTGCGGTCGTGGATGACGACCAGGTGGCCGTCCCGGGTGACGCCGGTGTCCAGTTCGAGGGTCGAGACCGCCGGGTCGCGCAGGGACCGGGCGAACGCCGGCAGCGTGTTCTCCGGCAGCGTGGCCCGGCCGCCGCGGTGCGCCTGCACGTCGAACGGTGACGGGTACGCGCGAGGCTTCACGGTGAGCAGGCCGCGCAGCCGGTCCGGGTAGTCGGTGATCAGGCCGTCCACGCCGTCGGCGATCAGCTTGCGCATGGTGGGCACGTCGTTGACGGTCCACGGCACCACCTTGATGCCGTTGGCGTGCGCGTGCTCCACCATGGCCCGGGTGACGTACGGGCGGTAGCCGGCGTCGGTGACCGTGCCGTTCTGCGGGAAGCCGTGCACCGGCGAGAACGTGGTGACACCGAGGCTGCGGACCGCCTTGACGGGGTCGCCACCGAAGTCGTCGATGTCCAGGCCGCCCAGCCAGGGCGAGGCGCCGGGCTGCCCGGTCTGCAGGAAGTCGTAGTTGGTGAGCGCCACCAGCGGCAGCCGCGGCTCGACCCGGCGCATCAGCTTGAGCGCGCCCCAGTCGAAGCTCTGCACGGTGGCCTGCCGCAGCATGCCGGCCTTGCGGATCTCGGCGGCGGTGATGCGGACGAACTGCTCGCGGGGCGCGGTCTCGGTGGGCGCGCCCGCCTCCACCTTGGTCTCGACGTTGAGCTTCACGCCGTTCGCCCCGTATCGCTTGACCAGCGCGAACACCTCGCGCAGCAGCGGCATCCGGGCGCCCGGCACGGCGAGCTGGCCGGGGCGGTCGGCGAGCGTGCGGGAGCCGCAGTCCAGGGTGCGGACCTGGGCCAGGGTCAGCGTGTTGACGTACTTGCCGACGTACGGGAACTCCGGGTCGCCCGGAACGGCGGGCGCGGTGTCGGCGCACTTGGCGCCGCTGACCCGGCGGTCGTGGGTGACCACGGCCTGCCGGTCCTCGGTGATCTGGACGTCCAGCTCCAGCGTGGACACGCCGAGCTGGAGGGCGTTGCCGAACGATGCCAGCGTGCTCTCGACCCGCAGGCCGAGGCCGCCACGGTGCGCCTGCAGATCGAAGCCGCCGCCGCGATGAGCGGCGGCCGCGGCCGGTGCGGTCAGCGTGCCGGCGATCAGGAGCGCCGCGGCGCCCACTCGAATTCCCCACATGGGGGGTCAGCCTGTGTCCTTGGGGAGGCCGTGGGTGGAGCGCAGGGATACATCGGGGTGAATCGGTGGCAACGGTCAGGCGATCGATAATCGTCACCGTTCGGGCCTGTTCAGAGCGTGATCAGTGCGCTACTTTCATCCCGGCCGGGGCTCCTACTCGCCGGTAATCACGGGGGTGTGGGTCGGTGGCGGCTGTTTTCCGACCGACTGGCGAGGTTTCCGCATGCCTGCGTTCACGTCCACTGTGGATCGACTTCGAGCTCTCACCGCGGCCACTGTCGCGACCGCGCTGACCGCGCTGCTGCCCGTTCCTGCGCAGGCCGCGGAGCCGGCCGGGCAGACCCCCAGGAACGACACCACGGGGGTACGCCAGGAGGTCGCCTCCGCCCGCACGGAGTACGACACCGTCTACGCGAACCCCAACGGCACCACCACCCGGGTGATGTCCGCGGTCCCGGTCCGGGCACACCGCGACGGCGCCTGGCGCGCCATCGACACCACCCTGGAGAAGCGCGCCGACGGCACGATCGGCCCCCGGGCCACGGTGCTGGACGTCGCGTTCTCCGGCGGCGGCGGCCAGCCTCTGGTGGACGTCGACGGCGCGATGACCCTCGTCGCGCCCTGGCGGCTGCCCGCCCCGCGCCTGGCCGGCGACACCGCCACGTACCCCGAGGTGCTGCCCGGCGTCGACCTGGCGATGAAGGCCGAGCCGGAGGGTTACCGCGAGGTCCTGGTGGTCAAGAACCGGGCCGCCGCCGCCAACCCCGCCCTGCGCGAGCTGCGTTTCGCGCTGAAGGCCCGCGGCGTGACGGTCAAGCGCACCGCCGGTGGCGGCCTCAGCGCGGCCGACAAGTCCGGCGACGAGCTGTTCGCGGCCGCCCCGCCGACGATGTGGGACTCCTCGTCCGCCGCCGGCGCGAGCGAGACCGGCTCCGGCGCCACCTCGATCAGCGGGCCGGTCGAGGGTGACCGGGTCGCCACCATGGCGCTGACCGTCGACCCCGGCCGGATCCGGGTCCGGCCGGTCACCGACCTGCTGACCTCGCCGTCGACCCGGTTCCCGGTCTACATCGACCCCGCCATGGGCGCCACCCGCACCCAGTGGGCGATGGTCAACCGCACCTACCCGGGCACCAGCTACTACAAGTGGGGCAACGGCAGCAACGACAACGGCGAGGGGATGGGTTACGTCAGCACCGCCGCGGACGGCACCCACCTCAAGCGGCTGTACTACACCTTCAACACCACGAACCTGCGGGTGACCGGCCGGACCATCGTGTCGGCGAAGTTCAGCGCCTTCCAGACCTGGTCCTACAACTGCACCGCGGCCGGTGTCGAGGCGTGGCTGACCAACGGTTACTCCAGCAACCTGACCTGGAACAACCAGCCCAGCTGGGTGGGACCGCACACCCAGCGCAACGCCCCGAAGTACGGCCGGCCGGACTGCACGCCCGGCGGCGCCTGGGTCGACTTCGACGTGCGCAACCAGGTCATCGCCTCGCAGCTCAAGTCGTGGTCGACCACCACGATCGGGCTGAAGGCCACCAACGAGGGCACCAGCCCGGGCTGGCGCCGGTTCAAGAACAACGCCACCCTGACGATCGAGTACAACACCTATCCGAACGTGCCGTCGTCCCGGACGATGATCGCGCCGACCACGTCCTGCAACGGCAACGTCCCCCGCGGCGACCTGCCGATCATGCAGACCACGGTCAGCGACCCGGACCCGGGCGACCAGGTGCGGGCCCGCTTCCAGATCTTCCGCAGCGGCCAGAGCACGCCGCACTGGACCAAGACCACCGCGCTCGGGACCAGCGGCGTCACCTACCGGGAACAGATGCCGGCACTCGCCGACGGCATGTGGACGTGGCGGGCGCAGAGCATCGACAAGGGTGGGCTGGAGAGCGCCTGGACCTCGCTGTGCAACGTGACGGTCGACGGCTCGGCGCCGGTGCCGCCGCTCATCTGGTTCAACGGCGGCGACCTGTCGGTCGGCAGTGACCTGGACTTCCAGTTCACCACCAACGGCGCCCCCGACGTGGTCAGCTATCGCTACGCGGTCAACGGCGACGTGCCCACCTCCGCCTCGATCAACGTGTTCGACGGCCGGGCGAAGGTGCGCGTCGACGCGTTCGGGCCGTTCACCATCCGGGTCTGGGCGTACGACGCGGCCGGCAACCGCGGCGCCAGCGCCGCCTGGCCGCCGGAGGACCCGCTGATCATCGGCGCCACCGACGTGCTCGACTGGTGGCGGATGAACGAGGCCGCCGGCACCGCGGCGGGCAACCTCAAACGCGCCGGCAACCCGATGGCGTTCAGCGGCACGGTCGGCTGGGAGGCCGACTCGTGGGCCGACAGCGGCGCCGCGGTCACGATGGGCGCCGCCTCGGCCGGTGTGGCCGCCGGCGGGGGAGGCCCGGCCGCGGGCAGCCACTTCACCACCTCGGCCTGGCTGAAGACGAGCGCGGCCGGCGGCACCGGCAAACGGGTCGCGGTCAGCCAGGACAACGGCACCAACGCGGCCTTCGCCCTCGGCGTCGAACGCAACCCCGGTGAGACCGTCGACCGGGTGGTGGCGACGCTCTACAAGCCGGACGGCACGGTCGGGCTGCGCGTGCCCAGCTCCCTCGAGGTCGAGCCTGGGCAGTGGGTGCACGCCACCATGACCCGCACCAACCAGCAGGACGGCACGGTCGTGCTCGGCCTGTGGGTCACCGATCCGGCGGCCGGCGAGACCATCGCGAACCAGTCGACCGAGGAGATCACCGGCGGCGCGCTGGCCGCGTCGCCGACCGGCGTGGTGCGCCTCGGCGCCGAACGCAAGGCCGGCGCCCTGACCAGCTACTTCGGCGGCGCCGTCGACGAGGTGGTCACCGCGAAGGGTCCCTTCGACGATCAGCAGCGCTCCTTCTGGCGCAAACCGGTCATCTGACATCTGAGGCGGGGGACGGCATGCGGAAGCAACTCTTTCGGCTGCGCAGAGGGTCAGCGGTTCTCGCCGGAGGCCTGGCGCTCGCGGTGACCGCCGGGCTGCTCAGCCCGGTGCAGGCGGCGCCGCCGGACTACGACGGCCCGAAGGCGCAGCGCACCACCAAGGTCCCGGTGGCGCCGGTCGCGTCCGAGGCGAAACCCGCCGAGGCGCGGTCCACGCCGCCGGACCTGCCGGCGGTGCGCTGGCCGGCGGGCGGCGAGGCGGAGGTCACCCTGCCGGCCGCTGCCGCGAGATCCACGGGGCCGGCTCCGGCCGCTTCGTGGGTCCAGGCCGAGGATCTTCCGGTACGCGTGAAGCAGGCCGCCGTGGACCCGGCGCGCACTGTGCGCGTACGCCTGCATGGTCGTGATGCCGCGCAGCGGATGGGTCTCGACGGCCTGGTCGTGCAGCTGTCCCGAACCGATGCGACCAGAACCGGGGCGACCAGGACCGGCCAGGTGGGGGTCGCCGTCGACAGCACGGAGTTCGCCGGGGCGTTCGGCGGTGGCTGGGCCGACCGGTTGCGGCTGGTGACCGTGCCGGAGTGCGCGCTGAGCACCCCGCAGCTGGCGCAGTGCCGCCGCGCCACCCCGGTCGCCGGTTCCCAGGTCGACAGCAAGGGCATCGCCGCGGGCACCGTCGCGGCGTCCTCGGTCGTGGTGCTCGCCGCCGGCGTGTCCGGCTCCTCCGGCGACTACTCCGCCTCGTCGCTGGCCCAGTCGGCGACCTGGAGCGCCGGCACCCAGAGCGGCAGCTTCACCTGGTCGTACCCGCTGCGTGTGCCGCCCGCGGTGGGCGGTCCCAGCCCGCAGCTGGGGATCAGCTACGACTCCGGCTCGGTGGACGGCAAGTCGGCCGCCACCAACAACCAGCCGAGCTGGCTCGGTGAGGGTTTCGAGCTGGGCGCCGGCGGGTTCATCGAGCGCCGCTACGTGTCCTGCCAGGAGGACATGTCCGGAGGCAACAACAGCACCAAGACCGGCGACCTGTGCTGGAAGACCGACAACGCGACGCTGTCGATGGCCGGCATGGGCAGCGAGCTGCTGCTGCTGCGCAACACCACGAACTCGTGGAAGCTGAAGAACGAGAACGGCGCCCGGATCGAGCGGCTGTTCAACGCCACCGGCAGCCCGGACAACAACGGCGAGTACTGGAAGCTGACCACCGCCGACGGCACGCAGTACTTCTTCGGCAAGAACAAGCGGTACGCGTCCGACCCGCTCAGCTCGAACGCCACGCTGACCGCGCCGGTCGCCGGCAACCACAGCGGTGAGGACTGCAACGCCGGCACCTTCACCGCGTCGTTCTGCCAGCAGGCCTGGCGGTGGAACCTCGACCACGTCGTCGACGTGCACGGCAACTCGATGAGCTACTTCTACACCAAGGAGACCAACCGGTACGGCAAGGAGGCGGCCACCAAGGTCGCCGACTACGACCGCGGCGCCTACCTCAAGGAGATCCACTACGGGCAGCGCAGCGGTTCCGAGGGCACCGTGCCGCCGGCCAAGGTGGAGTTCGAGGTCGCCGAGCGCTGTGTGCCCAGCGGCGCCATCACCTGCGCCGAGAGCCAGCTGACCAGCGCCAACGCCGCGCACTGGCCGGACGTGCCGTTCGACCAGATCTGCGCCGCCACGGCGGCGTCCTGCCCGGACCGCGGCTCGCCGTCGTTCTTCACCCGCAAGCGGCTGGTCAAGGTCACCACCAGTGTCCTGTCCGCGTCGAACGCGCCGGTCCCGGTCGACTCGTGGAGCTTCGCACAGGGCTTCCCGGCCACCCCGGACTCGTCGCCGAAGGGCCTGTCGCTCAACGGCATCACCCACAGCGGGCACGTCGGCACCGCTGTCACCATGCCGCCGGTCACCTTCGGCTACGAGATGCTGCGCAACCGCGTCGAAGGCTTCATCGACGGCCCGGTGATGTGGAAGCCCCGGCTCAACCTGGTCCGCAACGAGACCGGCGGCCAGACCTCGGTGGTCTACGAGACGTCCGGCGTGTGTCACGCGTCGAGCAACCCGCCCGGGGCGCCGGCCACCAACACGAAGAAGTGCTTCCCGTCGTACTGGACGCCGGAGGGCGCCTTCGAACCGACGCTGACCTGGTTCCACAAGCACGTGGTCCGCCAGGTCAACGAGAAGGACCTGGTCGGTGACGCGGTCGACACCGTCACCACCTACACCTACAGCGGCGGCGCCGCCTGGAAGTACGACTCCAACGAGCTGACCCGGGCCAAGTACCGGACCTGGAGCGACTGGCGCGGGTTCGAGACTGTCGACACGGCCCGCGGCTCGGACGCCGGCACCACCATCCTCGAACGCCGCAAATACCTGCGCGGCATGCACGGCAACCGCAAGGCGGACGGCACGGCTGACTCGGTGTCAGTGGCCGACAGCAAGGGCGGCACGACGGTCGACCACGACCGGACCAACGGCACCGTGCTCGAGGAGACCAGCTTCAACGGCGCCACGGTGCTCGCCATCACCATCAACAAACCGTGGATCAGCGCGGCCACCGGCACCGCCGCGAACGGCGAGACGTCGACGTTCACCGGGCCGGGAGTGGCCACCACGTACACCCGCCTGCTGCCCGGCACCGGCGAGCGGACCACCCGGGTGACGGTCACCAACGACGGCACGTACGGCATGACCACGCAGGTCGACGACGAGGGCGATCTGAGCACGACCGCGGACGACCGGTGCACGCGTACGTCGTACGCCCGCAACACCACCGCCTGGCTGACCGGAACGGTGAGCTCCCAGCAGACCGCCTCGGTGAAATGCTCGCAGACGCCCACCGGGGCGCAGATCCTCACCGAGACCCGCAGCCTCTACGACGGCGGGGCGTTCGGGGCGGCGCCGACCCGCGGCATGATCACCGAGACGCAGGCGCGCTCGGACACAGCCGGCACCTTCGTCACCCGGGCCAAGGCGACCTACGACAACCGGGGCCGGGTGGCCACCTCCAGCGACGCCCTCGGCAAGACCACCCAGACCAGTTATCAGCAGCGCGCCGTCACCGGCCAGACCTACACCGGCGGCCTGGTCTCGGTGACCACCACCGACCCGCTCGGCTTCAAGGCCACCACAGCGGTCAACCCGGCCTGGGGCATGCCGGAGACCGAGACGGACATCAACAACAAGGTGACGTCGCTGGCGTACGACGGGCTCGGCCGGCTCACCGCGGTCTGGCTGCCCACCCAGCCCAAGGGCACCGCGTCGAACCCGAACCCGCCGAGCATGCGGTTCAGCTACACCCTCAGCAACACGGCGCCGGCCGTGGTCAAGACCGAGGAACTGCGCAGCATCGCCACCGGCACCCCGTCGTACATCACCAGTTACGAGCTGTTCGACGGCCTGCTGCGCCCGAAACAGACCCAGGCGCCGGAGGCCGGCCCGGACGGCGGCCGGATCGTCAGCGACGTCGAGTACGACTCCCGTGGCCTGACCATCAGACGCAACGGGCCGTACTACGCCGACGGTGCGCCGGCCGGCTCGCTGGTGCGCATCACCGACGTGCAGAAGCAGGTCTCCAACGAGATCACGTACGACCGGGCCGCGCGCCCGACCAGGGAGCGGTTCGTCTCCGCGGGCGTCGAACGGTACGTCACCACCACGTCGTACGGCGGCGACTTCGTCACCGTGGACCCGCCGGACGGCCAGACGCCGACGACCGCGTACAGCGACGCCCGCGGCAAGACCACCAAGATCTGGAAGTACAACGGCGACAGCCCGGCCGGAAGCTACGAGGAGACCACCTACTCGTACTACCCGAACGACCAGATCCAGCAGATCCGCACCGCCGGCGGCGCGAAGTGGGACTACCGGTACGACTTCCGTGGCCGCCTGATCGAGTCCGACGACCCGGACAAGGGCGTCACGGTCAACACCTACGACGCCAACGACCGGGTCGTCACCACCCGGGACGCGCGCAACCAGACGCTCTGGACCGGGTACGACGACCTGGGCCGGGTGACCGAGACCCGCAAGGACAGCGCCTCCGGCGCGCTGCTCACCAAACGCGTCTACGACACCCTGGCCAAGGGCAAACCCACCTCGTCGACCCGGTACGTCGGCACGAACGCGTACGTCTCCGAGATCACCGGCTACGACAACGCGTACCGGCCGACCGGCGCCAAGACCGTGATCCCCACCGTGGAAGGCGCGCTGGCCGGGACGTACGCCTCCGAGCTGACCTACAACGACGCCGGCAACGTCACCCAGATGAAACTGCCGGCGGTGCCCGGCATGGCCGCCGAGACCCTGGAGACCATCTACGACGACCGGCTCGCCCTGCCGGCGAACCTGTCCAGCAACAACGCCGGGGTCGGCTCGGTCGTCAACGGCGTCATCCGCTCACCGTTCGGTGAAGGCCTGATCGTCGGGCTCGGCATCCCGGACAAGGCGGTGTGGTTCGGGTACTCCTACGAGGAGGGCACCCGCCGCCTGATCGGCACCACGGTGCAGCGCGAGACACAGGGCGGGCCCACCGACGTGTCGCTGCGCTACGACTACGACAAGGGCGGCAACGTCAAGTCGATCGCGGACACCCCGACCGCCGCCGGCTCGGCCACCGAGACCCAGTGCTTCCGGCACGACGGCCAGGCCCGGCTGACCGAGGCGTGGACCCAGCCCACCGGGTGCGCCGCGACACCGGCGATCGGCAACGTGGGCGGACCGGCCGGATACTGGCATTCGTACACGTACGACGCCCTCGGCAACCGGAAGACCGAGACCCAGCACACCATCTACGGCGACATCCAGCGGGCGTACACCACACCGGCGCTCACCGCGACCGGCAAGGGCCGCCCGCACGCGCTGACCCAGGTCGTCACGACACCGCCGGCCGGGGCCGCCACGACCGTCGCCTACGGGTACGACAACGCCGGCAACCTGACGTCCCGCAACACCAGCGGCCCGGCCACCTCGTCGGAGGCCTTCAACTTCAACGCCGAGGGCCGGCTGGAGTCGACCACCAAGGACAGCGTGCAGAACAGCGCGTACGTCTACGACGCCGACGGCAACCGCCTGATCAAGAAGGAGAACGGCAAGGCGGTCCTCTACGTCGACGGCACCGAGGTGGAACTCACCACCGCCACCGGCGCGCTGACCTCCACCCGCTACTACCAGTTCGACGGCCGGACGGTCGCCACCCGGCAGAGCAACGGCGGGGGAGTGCGCCTCCAGTTCGGCGACCACCAGGGCACCGCCATCTGGTCGGTGGACCGCGACACCACCGGCAACGTCCAGCGCCGCCGCTTCACCCCGTTCGGCGCCGACCGGCACGGCTTCACCCCGCAGCCGTTCACCAGCACGAAGGGCTTCGTCAACGGCGACCGGGACGCGGCCACCGGCCTCACCCACCTGGGCGCCCGCGAATACGACCCGGCGATCGGCCGCTTCATCTCCGTCGACCCGGTGATGAACGCCGCCGAACCACAGACGATGAACGGGTACGCGTATGCCCGCAACAACCCGTCGACGCTGAGCGACCCGACCGGCCTGTACGCGGTGTGGGACTCGAAGGGCGGCTACACCTGCTACGGACCGTGCGGCTCGCCCGCGCCGTGGGAGGACAGCTACAGCCCCAAGCAGGACCACAAGGTCCGGTACGGCGGCTCCGAGTACAGCAAGCAGAACGCCGGCCGCGACGTCCGTAGCGGCGGCAACGCGAAGGAGCAGCAGGCCCGGCGCCAGGTGCAGCAGGCCGAGCAGAAGCAGGCCGAGTACAAGCAGAAGCTGATCAAGGCGGCGAAGCAGATCGGCAAGATCCTCATGGACGAACTGGGGATCACCGCCGCCTTCGACTGCTTCACCAGAGCAGACATCGGGGCTTGCGCGGAAACTGCCCTGAACGTGTTGCTCTCGGTCGTCGCCGGTGCAGGCGCCAAAATCATCGCGAAGTACGGTTTCCGTTGGAAAGACGGCGCCCGTCTGATAAAGACCCTGAAACGGCTGGGCAGTGAGGCCTGGGACGGCATCGGCGGGTTCCTCGAATGGGGCGGTAAGGCCAAGAAGGCCAAGCGGGAACTGGCTGAAGCCGGCGCGAGTTGCCGCAGAAAGAGCAGCTTCACCCCTCACACCCGAGTACGCCTCGCCGACGGCACCTCGAAACCGATCAGCAGGTTGAAGGTCGGCGACAAGGTCCTGGCCACGAACCCGGTCACTGGGGAGACCGCCGCCAAGGCCGTGCTCGCCCTGCGCCGGAGTTCCGGCAAGAAGGAGCTCGCCACTGTCACAGTCGCTACCGCGGCCGGGGCGAAATCTCTCGTCGGGACCGCCAACCACCCGTTCTGGCAGGAGAACGACCGCCGCTGGACCGAGGCCGAGGACCTGCGGCGCGGCGACACTCTCTACCTGGCCGATCGCACCACCGCACGGGTCACCGGCGTCCGGACCTTCACCCGGCCCCAGACGGTTCACAACCTCACGGTCGCCGACTTCCACACGTACTACGTGCTTGCCGGTAACACCCCGGTCCTGGTCCACAACGACGATGGCTTCGACTGGGATGCCGAGGAAAAGAAACTCGTAGAGTCATGGGATCCCGGATCAGCTGACGACGACGGATACAACGCGCCTCGGGGAAATCAGGCCGAGAACAAGCAATTCGAAGACGCGCTGCAGGAGATCAAGCGCCGCACCGGTCGGGATATCACGCCGGCGGAACGTCGCGCGTTGCACGATAGAATCACGGGACAGGGATATGACTACCACCGAATCGTTAGCGAAGGCGAAGGGTTGTTCGGGTCCTGTGATTGATGCGGAGTCGATCCGTGCGCTGTTGATCGGCGCGACTGTCCGAAGCTTGGGCCGTGCTACTGGCATGGGCGTTCTGGAACTCGTCGGAAAAGGAGGCGAGGCCGTCGGTGTCCACCTCCAATGTCCCTTCCGAGTACAGCGGAGCGATGCCGTGATCGTCGGTTCCAGGGACATGAACTTCGCGCTCAAGGGGCGTCAGTCGGAGGCCTTCGAAAATTTTTCGACGGTCTTCGATGACCGGGCCGGGCGCTTGACGGCAATCCTGGGCCACCGTCGGCCGGAAGTGGAAGACGTGACGGTGGGTGACCTGGGTGACCTCGTGATCGCTTGGCTCCCCGATTACTCGCTCAGAACCTTCGTCGACACCTCCGGGAGGCTCGAGTCATGGCGTGTCCTGGTCAGAGGCGGCGAGCATC
Source organism: Actinoplanes sp. 13 (assembly GCF_056134165.1). Classification (NCBI taxonomy): domain Bacteria; kingdom Bacillati; phylum Actinomycetota; class Actinomycetes; order Micromonosporales; family Micromonosporaceae; genus Actinoplanes; species Actinoplanes sp. 13. The sequence continues at coordinate 348,515 of NZ_JBVYOQ010000007.1, forward strand.
ATGTCTTCCCGGTCGAGTGCTCATAGGCGGTCCTCGCTGCTGGCCCTTGAGGGCGACGCCATAGTTCTCGGCCTGAACCGATCGGGGCATGCAACCTCCTCGCTCACCTGCTTCGTCGTGTCAGGGGGAGCCTGAGGAGGCACGGTGAAGCAGTCCGACGAGGACGAGTTCCGGGCGTTCGTCACCGTTCGTATGGAGCGGTGGCGGCGTGCGGCGTACCTGCTGTGCCGGGACTGGCACACGGCCGACGATCTGGTGGGCACGGCCGTCGGCAAGCTTTACCGGCGCTGGGCGATGGTGAGCGCGGCGGAGAATCCGGAAGCCTATGCGCAGCGGGTGCTGACCACGGCGTGGCTGGACGAACGCCGGCGGCCGTGGCGGCGGGAGCATCCGGCTGAGGTGTTGCCGGATCCGGGGCAGATGGAGCCGGACCGGTCCGGGGACCGGGATCAGCTGAGCCGGATGCTTGCTCACCTGGGGCCGCGGCAGCGGGCCGTGGTCGTGTTGCGCTTCTACTTCGACCGGTCGGTCGAGGAGACCGCGGAGCTGCTGGGCATCTCCGAGGGGACCGTCAAGAGTCAGTCGGCGCGGGCGCTGGAGTCGCTGCGTGCCCTCACCTGCGCCGCGGGGAGCCCGGAATGAACCAGGAAGTGCTCGACCAGCTCATCGGGGCCACGCCACCGTCCACGGTCGACGTCGATCGCATCATCGTTCGGCAGCGGCGCCGCCGGCGGTTTCGGCACGTGGCGGCGGGTGGTGGGACCGCTACGGCGGTGGTTCTGGCCGTCATGCTCGGGATGAGTCTGGCCGGTGGCCGGCTGCCGCGGGACGTGCCCGTGGCGACCACACCGTTGAGCCCGGCCTCCGCCGGGCCCGGGACGTCCGCCTCCAGCAGCGCGGGCGGGACCGAAGAGGAAGGCGCCGGGTCCGTGAAACAGGTGACCGTGGAGACCGGCACCGAAGCCGGCCGCCGGCGCACCCTGACCTGGCTGCAGGGCGCGCTGGAGAAAGCCGTCCAGAAGCACGCGCCGGGTACCCGGTGGATCTACATGCCGGACGTGCCGGGGGAGAAGCGCACGCCGGACGGTCACCCCACCATGTGGGTCGACACCGAACCGACGGCTTTCAACGCCCGGTCCGGTGTCACCGCCGGCGGGGAGAGAGGTGGCTTCTATCTCACCCTGCGCCCCGCCGGCTGCTCGGACGGTTTCGGCTGCTCCCCGCTCCACGAATGCGAGAAGAGCGGCCCGGACTGCACGAGCACCCGCACGGCGTCCGGTCTGGAGCTGGTGCGCTGGGTCGAGAGGCCGGGCAAGAGCTGGATCTTCTACGGCGTGGACGTCAGGCTCGCCGACGGGATTCACGCGCTCCGGCTGCTGGCGGTCAACTATTTCGGCGGCGATGGCGAGCCCGCCAGCGCGCCGCGGCCCGTCCTCAGCCGCGCCGAACTGGACCGGGTGGTCACCGACATCGCCGACCGGATCACCCGCTGACACCCGACGCCGGCCGACGACGAACGCCGGCCGGCCGGCAAGGTCAGCTGCTGACGCCGAACTCGAGGACCGTCGTCGACCGGTAGGTCTCGCCGGGACGCAGCACCGTCGACGGGAACGACGGGTGGTTGGGGGAGTCCGGGAAGTGCTGGGTCTCCAGCGCGAACCCGTCACCCTGCCGGTAGACCCGGCCCCCGGTCCCCGCGAACTTCGCGTCCAGGAAGTTCCCCGAATAGAACTGCACACCAGGCTCGGTGGTCCGCACCGTCAAGGTGCGGCCGCTCACCGGTTCCACGACGTGGGCGGCCTCCCGGAGGCCGTCGCCGCGGAGCACCCAGTTGTGGTCGTACCCCTGCCCGCGCAGCACCTGCTCGTCGCCCTCCCGGATCCGCGCGCCGATCGGTGTCGGGGTCCGGAAGTCCAGCGGGGTGCCCTCGACCGGTGCGATCTCGCCGGTCGGGATGGCGGTCTCGTCAACCGCTGTGAAACCGTCGGCGTCGAGCCGCAGCACATGCCCGTAGACGTCGCCCGAACCTTCGCCGGCCAGATTGAAATAGCTGTGGTTGGTCAGGTTGACCACGGTCGGGGCGTCGGTGGTCGCGGTGTAATCGATGCGGAGCGCGTTGTCGCCGGAGAGCGTGTATTCCACGGTCACGGTCAGCGCGCCCGGATAGCCCTGGTCGCCGTCGGGGCTGACGAGCGACAACCGGACGCCGTCCGCGATCGCCGTCGCCTTCCAGATCTGTTTGTCGAATCCCGTCTCGCCACCGTGCAGGCTGTTCGGCCCGTCGTTGACCGGCACCTGGAAATCGCGCCCGTCCAGCGTGAACCGCCCCTTGGCGATGCGATTCCCGTACCGCCCGATGAGCGCACCGAAATAGGGCCCGGGATTGTCGAGATAACCCTGCAGCGTGCCGAATCCGAGGACCACATTGGCGTTCCCGCCGTCGCGCCCGGGCACCTCGACAGACTGCAGGATCCCGCCGTAGGTGAGCACCCGCACCACCATGCCACTGCTGCTGACCAGGGTATATCGGTCGACGTCACCATTGGCCGCGGCGCCCCACGGCTCGCTCACGATCTCGTTTGCCACGACCGCACACCCTACGCGGTGGCCGCTGCGACTGCTTTCCATGCGCTTCTTGTTTCGTACGATCCGAGCCCGGTCCCGTCGGCTACCCCGCGACCTGACTGCCGGTCCGGACCGTCCGGCGACCCCCGGGCTGACCTGCGCGCAAGACCCTCCGCGCTCAGCACGCCGGCCGGCCACGCCGCAAGACCGCTCCGCGCTCAGCACGCCGGCCGGCCACGCCGCAAGACCGCTCCGCGCTCGCGCATCCGCCGGAGCCACCGCAAGACCGGTCGCGCTCAGCGCGCCGGGCGGAGCCGCCGATCGTAAGGGGGTGAGAGGTCCGCACCGGCCGCCGGTGATGCCGTGACCGCGGTGGCGGCGTTCCTGCTGCGCCGGCGGTTCTGGGTGGCCGGGGTGCTCGCCGGGCTGGTGGGGCTGCTCAACCGGCAGACGCCGCTGGACCTGCAGGCCTTCTCCGACCTGGGCGGGCGGGTGCTCGCGGGCCGCTTCGACGAGGCCTATGCCGGGACGTTCACCCAGGCCGGGCCGCTGCAGCTGGTCCTCAGCCGGGTGCTGCTGATCGGCGGGCACGAGGGGATGCCGCCGGCGCTGCCCCGCGTCGTCGTGGACGTGGCGCTGACGCTGGGCGCGATGGCCGCCTGCCGGGGCCGGCCGGTGCGCTCGGCGGTGGCCGCCGTCCTGGCCCTGTTGTGGCTGCTCGGCCCGGTGCCGTGGAGTGGGCACCCGGTCGAGGCGGCGGTGCCGGTGCTCTGGTCGTACGCCATGATTCTGCACGGCCGTGACCGATGGCTCGCCGCGAGTCTCGCGCTCGGCGTCTCCGTCCTGATCGCACCGCTCGCGGTGCTGGGGTTCGCCTGCCTGCTGGGGACCTCCGGGCCGGTGCGGGCGGCCCGGACCGCGCTGGTGGGGGCCGGGGTGGCGGTGCTCGGCTATCTGCCGTTCGCGCTGAGCGGTGAGTTCGGGATGTTCGGGCACGTGTGGCCGGTGGAGCCCGGGACGCTGCCGCATCTGCTCGGCCTGCGCGAAGTGACGTGGTGGGCGCGGCTCGGGCAGGCGGTGGTGGTCGCCGGCGGCTGCGCTCTGGTGGCTCATCTGCTGCGCGGTCGGCTGGTCGCGGTGGCGGCGGCTCCGGTGGTGGCCGCGTTGCTGCGGGTGGTGACCGATCCGCTGGTGTTCGACTACTACTGGCTGCCGGTGTCGGTGGGTGCGGTCCTGCTGGTGGCGCTGCTGCCGGACGGGTTGCCCCGGTGGCGGCAGGCGCTCGTGGTGGTCGCCGGATATGTCGCGGTGATGGCGGCGACGACCGACCAGGCGGCGCCGGGCGCGGCGATCGCCCTGGCCCTGTACGCGGCCGCTGCCGTCCCGCGGCCGGCCGACAGCCTTGGCTCGCGTCTCGGCGTGTGAAGTCGGGGGTCGGTATGTGGGCCGAAGTTCACACGCTGAGGGCTGCCCCGTTCGCGCTTGACATGCAGCTGAGTGGCTGCATAAGTTAGGCACCTGGGAGGCTGCATGTTGGAGGTCGGGGTGGACGACGTGTTCAAGGCGCTGGCCGATGCCAGCCGTCGCCGGCTCCTCGACAGCCTCAACGAACGTGACGGCCAGACCCTGCGTGAGCTGTGTGCGGGCCTCGACATGGCCCGGCAGTCGGTGAGCAAACACCTCGCCGTTCTCGAGACGGCCGGCCTGATCACGACCAGGTGGCGGGGGCGGGAGAAGCTGCACCACCTGAACGCCGCACCCGTCAACGCCATCGCCGACCGGTGGATCAATCGGTACGACCGGGGGCGCGTCCACGCCCTCGCCGACCTCAAGACCGCCCTGGAGGAGACCGCGATGTCCGGAGACGAGCCGTTCGTCTACACCACCTACATCAGGACCACCCCCGAGCACCTGTGGCAGGCGCTCACCGACCCCACGTTCACGAGTCAGTACTGGGGTGTCACCTTCGACGCCGACTGGAAGCCGGGCTCGCCGATGACGTGGACGGAGCGCGGCCGCACCACGGCCGACGTCGAACAGGTGGTGCTGGAGTCCGAGCCGGGGCGGCGCCTGTCGTACACCTGGCACACCTTCACCCCGGAGTGGGCGGCCGGCTTCGAGGTGCCCGGCGACGTGCTCGCGAGACTGCGCGACGAGCGCCGGTCCCGGGTGACCTTCGAGATCGAGCCGCTCGGCGAGCAGGTCAAGCTCACCGTGACGCACGACGGCTTCGACCCCGGCAGCACCCTGCGCACGATGATCAGCCAGGGCTGGCCGGCGTTGCTCTCCAGCCTGAAGACGCTGCTGGAGACCGGTGCGGCACTGCCCGAGCCGGCCTGAGGCGCCGAGCGCGCCCCCGCACCGTCATCGCGCGCCGGCGAGTGCGGGGCGTGCTCGGCTCGCGGCGCCGGCGGGCGCGGGCCGCGTTCGGCCGGCGGCCATCCACGCCAAGCCGCCACGATCGCGTGGATGGGCGCCGGCCGGCATGTCCCGGCAGGCGCCCATCCACCCCGTCGCAGCTTGATCACGTGGATGGGCGCCAGCTGAGGGCGACCCGCCTGGCCGCGAGGGGCGCGGCCGCTGGGAGCGGGCGGTAGCCGCACACGGGCGCGGCGATCGCACATGGGTACGGCGGTCTCGGGGTGGTGGCGGTGGGTGAGGAGGTGTGGCCGTGACGAGCGGCTGCGGCGGCCGCGGGCTGGTGGCGGTGGGTGGGAAGGTGCGGCGGCCGGACATGGGTGCGGCGGTCGCGGGTTGCGCGACCGCCGCGAACCGGCGTGACCGGGCAGGAGCCCGAGGAAAGGCGCGGCGCAGGGTCAGCCGCGGCGCCACTTCTGGTTGAGGGTGCCGGCGCAGTCCCAGAGCTGGAGCCGGGCGCCGTCGTTGCCGTTCCAGTCCTGGATGTCGATGCACTTGTTGGCCTGCGGGTTGACCAGGTCGCCGGCGGCGCTGAGGACCCACTGCTGGGCGGGGTTGCCGTTGCAGGTGACGATCTGCAGGACCACGCCGCTGGCGGTGGAGCCCCACGGGATGTCCAGGCACTTGTTGTTGCCGGTGCGCAGCGCGCCGCCGACGGCCTCCCAGCGCTGGGCGGCGGTGTTGTTGCAGGTCCACATCTGCACCAGCACGCCGTCGGAGAAGTCGCCGTTGGGGACGTCGAGGCACTTGTTGTTCCAGTTGGAGATCAGTGCCCCGCCACCGCCTCCGCCGCCGGTGGTGGTCAGCGCGAGGCCGTAAACCTGGAGGATCTCGTTGACCGGCTGGAACCACATGGTGCCGCCGGTGGTGCAGTTGCCGGAGCCGCCGGAGGTGACGCCCTGTGCCTGGTTGCCGGAGATCCAGGAGCCGCCGGAGTCGCCGGGCTGGGCGCACGCGTTGCTGCGGCTCAGGCCGGAGACGGCGCCCTGGGCGTAGTTGATGGTCTCGTTCTTGCCGAGCAGCGTGCCGCAGCGCCAGCCGGTGGTGCGGCCGGAACGGCAGATCGAGCTGCCGATGGCGGCCTCCTGAGAACCGGCGACAGTGACGTTGCCGCCGGAGTAGTTGTTCACCCACGGCTGGGAGACCCAGTTGCCGTTGGTGCGGACCCACCCGTAGTCGTTGCCCGGGAACGAGGAGCCGGCGAACGTGCCCTGCGCGACGTTGTTGTGGCCGAGAGTGGGGCTGCCGACGCCGCCGCAGTGGCCGGCCGTGACGAAGCCGCCGGCGACCGAGAAGCCGACCGAGCACAGCGTGTTGCCGTTGATGACGTACTGGTCGCCGCCGCGGATGTCGTACATGGTGCGGGGCTGTTCGGCGGCGGTCCGGACCGTGACGGCGCCGGCCCCGCTCGCCCGGGCGAAGGCGCGGGCCTGTGCCTCGGCGCCGGGCCGGACGGTGACCACGACGCTGTTGGCGGCCGGGTCGACGTACCAGGACCGGACCGCGGCCGGCGCCTTGGCGCTGCGGCGGTCGAGTTTCGCCCGGACCGCTGCCAGGTCGGCTTCGCTGCGCCGGACGACACGGACGTCGGCGCCCTCGGCGCGGGCTTTCGCGGCGTCGGCCGTGGAGGTGACGGCGACGGTGAGCCGGCCGGCGCCGGCCGGGATCCAGGCGCCGCCGAAACGCTTGCCGAGCTGCTGGCGGAGCCGCTTCTCGACGACCGGGGCGGCGGCTTCGGTGGCGAGGCGTTCGGCTATCTCGGTGTCGTCGAGCTTGAGGTCGCGGCGCATCGCGTCGAGCATGCCGGGCGCGAGTCCCAGCTCGGCAGCTGCGGCGGCCGGTGGAGCCGCGGGTGGGGCTGGGGTGGGGGTCTCGGCGGCCTGGCCGGCCTGAGGCGTCAGGGCTACGACGGTGAGGGCCGCCGTGCCGGCGATGAACGCCTTGAGGAGGGGACGCGGCATCGAATCGCCCTTCTGGAGGGGGAATGGATCAGAGAGCGCTCTCAAGGGGAATTGTTAACCGTCGATGACTAATCGTCAACAAAGTTCAATGAATGAATTCCGGCGTGGAATTACCTACTTACTCGACGGGTTATCTGGTTTACTTGTGACCAGGGCGCGACCGTGGGAGGACGTCATGCCGGGCTGCTGTACCAGCGGGTTGCCGATCGTGGAGGTGGAGCGGTGACCAGCACTGTTGTTCGCGAAGTGACGCATGCGGGGACGGTGGCAATCGTCGGCGGCGGCTGCAGCGGCGTGTTGACCGCTCGCGCCCTGTTGCGAAATACCACATGGCGGACGGTTCTCATCTCTCCGGACGACCGGCCCGGCTGCGGGGTGGCCTATGGCGCGGCGCAGCCGTGGCACGTGCTCAACTCGCGGGCCGCGGCGATGAGCGTGGACAGCGACGACCCGCACCACCTGGTGCGCTGGTGTCGCGAGCGCGGGCTGCCCGTCGAGCCGACCGACTTCCTGCCCCGCAGCCTCTACGGCGACTATCTCGCCGACCAGTTCGCCGAGACCGCCGCGGCCGCCGCTGCGCGGTCGTCACGGCACGCCGCCACCGCGGCGACGATCCGCCGGGCGGGCGCGGGCTTCGCGGTGACCGACGAGCGTGGCGCGACGGTGCACGCCGACCAGGTGGTGCTCACCGTCGGCAACCCGCCGCCGCGCCGGCCCGCCGGGGTGAGCGACGAGGCGTACCGCGACCCCGCGTTCGTGGCGGACCCGTGGGCGCCGGGCGCCCTCGACTCGATCCCGGCCGGGGTGCCGGTGCTCCTGCTCGGAACCGGGCTGACCGCGGTGGACGTGGCGCTGAGCCTGACCACCGGCGGCCGGCGCACCGGGCTGGGCGCGGCGCTGAGCCCGAGCGACACGGGGCGGCGGCCCGGGGCGGACACGGCGCCGAGGCCGACTGCCGGTGGCCGGCGGACCGCGGTGGAGGCCTTGTCGCGCCGGGGTCTGCTGCCGCTCGGCCACCCGGCTCTGCCCGCGCCGCCGGTCCGGCTCGACCTGCCGGCCGGGCCGGAGCTCGCGCCGCTGCTGCGCCGGTTGCGCCGGGCGGTCGCCGCCGGCCTCGACTGGACCGCCGTGATCGATTTCGTACGCACGGACGCGGACCGTCTGTGGTCGGGCCTGGACGAGGCGGCCCAGCAGCGGTTCCTGCGCCACGGCGCGCGGTTCTGGGAGGTGCACCGGCACCGCATGGCGCCGCCGGTCGCGGAGCGGGTCGCGAGCCTGCGCCGGGACGGGCTGCTCAGGGTCCGCGCCGGCCGGCTCGAGTCGATCACGCCGCATCCGGGCGGCGGGCTGATCGTCGCGGTGGCGGGGGAGGAGCCGCGGTGGTTCGGGGCGGTCGTCACCTGCACCGGACCCGGTCCGCTGCCCGCGGCGGCCGGACCCCTGCTGGCTGGGATGCTGCGCGACGGTCTGGTGAGCGCGGGGCCGCACGGGCTCGGCATCGACGCCGACGCCGACGGCCGGGTGCTCGGCGCCGACGGGCGGGTGCAGCCGGGACTGTGGCTGGTCGGGCCGCTGCGCCGCGGACGGGTGTGGGAGGCGACCGCGGTGCCGGAGATCCGGCGGCAGGTCGACCGCCTGCTCGGAGCCCTGCCGGCGCCGGTCGCACAGTCCTGATCGCGCGGCGGCACACATCCGTCCCCACCCGGCGCGACGGGACGAGGCTCCATCCTGATCGGGCGTTGTTTGCCGTGCTGATACCAGGGGTAGGTGCTTATCCTGCGCATTCTGGCAAAAGGCCGGAATCCTTGCGAGGGGAACCCGATGCCGGCGCACCGCCTGTCGTCCGACCCTGACAAGTACCCACCGCTGGACCCGGGAGCGCCGATCCCGGACGACCCGGGTGAGCTGTCACCGGACAGCCCGGACCCGCTGCCCCCGCCGCCGGTCGAGCCCGTCCCGGTGGAGCCGGTGCCGGCCGAGCCGATCCCGGCGCAGCCGACGCCGCCGCCGGACGCGGTGCCCGAGCCCGCCTGACCTGTTTGAACCTGCACGGCGGCGCTCAGCGCCATACGTCGATCGGTTGATCCCGGCCGGCGGCGGTGGATGCCCGGGACCGGTGTATCGATGGATTCGCCGGCCCCCGGGCCCCCCGCACGCTGAACGCATGACGACCATCACCGCAGCCGGCCGGACCGCCGGCCCCCTCAGCCTCACCGAACGCGCGCTTGCGCCCGACCTCGCCCGCGGTCTCCTGCTCGCCCTGATCGCGCTGGCCAACTCGATCGTCTATCTCTACGCCCGGCCGTACGGGATCCGGAACCACATCGTCGAGGACGGGCTGCTGGACCGGATCGTCAGCGTCGTCACCGTGACGCTCGTCGACGGACGGGCGTACCCGATGTTCGCGGCGCTCTACGCGTACGGCGTGGTCCAGATCCTGAACCGGCAGCGAGCCGCCGGCGTGCCCGAACCGCAAGCCAGGTCGCTGCTCCGCCGGCGCAGCCGATGGCTGATCCTCTTCGGTCTCGCGCACGCCGTCCTGCTCTTCCCCGGAGACATCCTCGGCCTGTACGGGGTGGTCGGGTTCGTCCTGGTCGCGCTGACCCGGGTCACGGACCGCCGCCTGCTGACCGCCGCGGCGTGGTGGCTGCCGGCCGTCGCGGTGCTGCAGGGCGCCGCCTACATGGCGCCGTCGACCGGCGCGCGGTCGTTCTTCTGGTCGTTCGAGAGCGCCGACCTGCTCACCGCGATGGCGCTGCGGCCGTTCGAATGGCTGATGACGCCGCTCGGCGTCCTCGGCGTGGGCAGCGCGGTGCTGGTCGGGACGTGGGCGGCCCGCCGGGGCGTCCTGACGGACCCGGGTGCGCACCGGCAGCTGCTGACCCGCACGGCGGTCGGCGGGCTGGGCCTGGCGGTCGCCGGTGGACTGCCGGTGGGCCTGGCGGTCGGTCACTACTGGGAGCCGGCGTCCACCCTGGCGATGTGGGGGATCTCGGCGCTGCACGCGGTCACCGGGATCGCCGGCGGGCTGGGCTACGCGGCGCTGATCGGGCTCGTGGCGATCCGGATCGGGCAGCGGCCCCACGGCCCGGTGACCCGTGCCCTGGTCGCCACCGGTCAGCGCTCGCTGAGTTGCTACCTCTTGCAGTCGGTGGTGTTCGTGGCGCTGCTGATGCCGTTCACGCTGGGTCTGGGCGCGACGCTCGGCACGGCCCAGGTGGCGGTCCTGGCGCTCGGCACCTGGCTGGTGTCGGTGCTGCTCGCCGACCTGATGCGGCGGCACGGCCGGCGAGGGCCCGCCGAGGTCGCGTTGCGTCGGTTGACCTATCGGGCGGGACGGCCGGGCGACGCGCCGGGCGGGAAGATGGCCGGGTGACGTCGGTGGAGGAACAGCTGGGCCGACGGCGCGAGCACCGGTGGAACCTCGCCTGGGCGCTGGCGCCGCTCGGGCTGCTGCTGGCTGCCACCGTGGTGGCCGTGGTGACCGGCGGGGCCGACCGGGTCGCCCTGGCGCTCACCGCCGGTCTGGCGGCCTGGCACTGGTGGTTCATCCTGGCGCATCCACAGTGGTGGGAACGCTGGTCGTGGGCGAACGCCGGCTACTACCTCGGGGTCCTCGCGTTCACCACCGGCCTGCTGTACCGCAGCGAGGCGTACGAGCTGTTCGTCCCGGCCTGTTACGTGCTGGCGTTCGTGGCGCTCCCGGGCTGGACGGCGTATGCCGGGGTGGTGGCGGCCACCCTGCCGCCGCTGATCGTCGACGGCAGCGACTTCGGCACCGGGCTGATCAGCTTCGGGGTGGTGGCGCCGCTCGCCGCGCTGTTCGGCGCGATGATCCGCACCATGGAACGGGAGGCGATCCGGCGCCGCGAGGTGAACAGCGAACTCCAGGCCATGGCTGCGGAGAACGCCCGGCTGGCCCGGGAGGCCGGCGTCGCGCAGGAACGGGCGCGGCTGGCCCGGGAGATCCACGACACCGTGGCGCAAGGGCTGACCGGGATCGTGACACAGCTGGAGGCGGTGGGGGAGCTGCCGTCACCGGAGGCGGCCGGCCGGCTGGAGACGGCGCGAGCACTCGCGCGGACCAGCCTGGACGAGGTGCGCCGGTCGATCGACGCGTTGCGGCCCGGACCGCTGCAGGACGCCCGGCTGAGCGAGGCGGTGCGCCAGACCGCGGTGGCGTGGACCCGGCAGTACGGGGTGCCGGCCGAGTTCACCGCGACCGGGACGCCGGTGCCGGTGCACTCGGAGGTCGAGGTGACAGTGCTGCGGGCGGCCCAGGAAGCGCTGGCGAACGTGGGCCGGCACGCGCGGGCCGGGCGGGTGCACGTCACGCTGTCGTACATGGAGGATGTCATCGTGCTGGACGTTCGCGACGACGGCGTGGGCTTCGCCGTGCCGGCGGCCGGCGGCTTCGGGCTGACCGCGCTGCGGCAACGGGTGGCCGCGCTGTCCGGGTCGGTGGAAGTCGAGTCGGCGCCGGGCGCGGGCACCACGGTCAGCGTGACCGTGCCGGCGATCGAGGCCGCGCCGTGACGCCGCTGCGGCTGGTCGTGGTCGACGACCACCCGGTGGTCCGGGACGGGCTGCGCGGCATGCTGGGCACCCAGCCGGACCTCACCGTGGTGGGGGAGGCGGGCGGCGGCGCCGAGGCGCTCACGGTGGTGGCGGCGCAGCGCCCGGACGTGGTGCTGACCGACCTGCGGATGCCCGAGCCGAGCGGGGGCACGCTGATCCGGCTGCTGCTGGAGCGGGTGCCGACCACCCGGGTCCTGGTGCTGACCACCCACGACACCGACTCGGACGTGCTGCCGGCGGTGGAGGCGGGCGCGATCGGCTATCTGCTGAAGGACGCTCCCCGCGAGGAGCTGTTCCGGGCGGTGCGGGCGGCGGCCCGTGGCGAGACCGTGCTGTCGCCGTCGGTGGCGACGATGCTGCTGTCCCGGGTCCGGCCCCGGAAACCGCCGCCCAGCGCCGGGCTGAGCAGCCGGGAACGGGAGGTCCTGGCGCTGGTCGCCGAGGGGCGGACGAACCGGGAGACGGCGGCGGCGCTGCACATCAGCGAGGCGACGGTGAAGACACACCTGCTGCACATCTACGCCAAGCTCGGGGTGCCGGACCGGGCGGCGGCGGTGTCGGCGGCCCACCGGCGCGGCATCCTGTAGGGACCGCACACGAATCTGCCGGTAGCGTTCGGCCTGTGCGGATCTTGGCCTTTGCGGTGTCGCGATGGAGTGCGGACCCCTGGTCCCGGGGGTCGTGGAGCCTGATCGGGCGGGACGGGTCACCGGCGGACCGGGTCGCGCTGGGCACGCCGATCGGGGACCGGCTGCGGATCGCCGGGGAAGCGACCCACCCCACCCGGGCGGCGATGACCCACGGGGCGTACGAGCAGGGCGTGGCCGCGGCCGGCTGGGCAGCTGACCTCGGGCATGCGCGGGTGGGTGTGGTGGGCGCCGGGATCGCGGGACTGGCCGCGGCGCGGGAGCTGCTGCGCCGCGGTGTGGCGGTGGAGGTCCGGGAGGCGCGGAACCGGGTGGGCGGCCGGACGGCGGGCGTGGACGTCGGCGGCTGCACGTTCGACCTCGGCGCGAACTGGCTGCAGCAGTACGACCAGAACGTGCTGGCCCGGACGGCGGAGGAACTCGGGCTACGGGTGATCGCCACGGACTTCCACGATCCGCTGGTGCTCGGGGCGCGTGCTCCGGTCGTACCCCCGCTCGAAGGTCTGGAAGAGGAGTTGCGGGCGCGGCTCGCGGCAGCTCCGCAAGGTGCGGCGATGGCCGCGGTGATCGATGCCTGGGCGGCGGAACCCGGGCCGTGGGGTGCGGCGGAGATCCGGCGGCTCGTCGACGCGGAGATCGTGATGGACTCCGGCGCGCCGCTGTCGTGGCTGAGTGCCCGGCACGGGTTCGAACCCGGGGTGGGCGAGGGGGACCGCTGGATCGTCGGGAGCTATCAGCGACTCGTGGAGCATCTGGCAGCCGGGGTGCCGGTGAAGCTGGGCGAGCCGGTCCGGCGGGTGCAGGTGCGCCCGGACGGGGTGCTGCTGGGTGACTCGGCGACGGTGGATGCGGTGATCGTCACGGCCCCGGTCCCGGTGCTGGCAGCCGGGGTGATCGAGTTCGTGCCGGCGCTGCCGGAGCCGCACCTGACGGCGCTGTCCCGGCTCGGGGCCGGGCGGGTGGAGAAGGTGGTGCTGCGCTTCGCGGAGCGTTTCTGGCCGGTGGTGCGGTCCGGGTATTACCGGGTGCACGGGCCGGAGCCGGGCTGCGTGAGCGAGTGGCTGGACGCTTCGGCGGCCGACGGGGTGCCGACGCTGGTGGGACTGTTCGCCGGGCCGTGGGTGGAGGAGCTGTGGTCGGGCAGCGACGCCGAGGTGGCGGCGAGCGCCGCCGGCGTCTTCTCCGCGGCGGCGCTGCGCGGCTGACGGCGAGCCGGTTGTTCGGGGACAGACGCTGCCGGCGATGTCCGGCATGCTGTGGACATGACCGAGGAACCGGAAGCGCCTGCCGCCCCGCCCGGGCCGGTGATCTCACTGATGTTGATCGTTGCCGACGCGGACGCCGCAGCCACGTGGTACAGGTCCGCACTGGGCGCGGCGGAGCTGTGGAACCTCGGTGGCGTGGCCGGCCTCGAGATCGGTGGCGCCCCCTTCTTCCTCCACGAGGCCGATCCGGAGAATCCGACGGAGGCCGATCCCGGCCGGGCGGGGGTCACGAGCACCCGCGTCGAGGTGTTCGTCGACGACCCCGACACCTTCATCGAGCGCGCTGTCGCGGCCGGCGCCGTGACCGGAGCGGCGATCCAGGATCACCGCATGCCCTGGGGGACGCACCGTCAAGGTGGCTTCACGGACCCGTTCGGTCACCGGTGGTCGGTGGGTGACAGGTCACCCCTGGGCTCGTTCCCACGTTGACCGGGCCCGGCCTTCACCTGACTTCGGGCCGGGTGATGGAGGCGTTCCGCCTCGAAGCGGAAAGTCTCACCCGGGCGGTAGCGGCTCTGTCCGAGGCGGAGTGGGACCTGCCGACCAGGTGTGAGCCGTGGACGGTCCGGGAGCTGTTGGGGCACGTGCGCGTGGTGATCGCCTGGCTGCCGGACATGCGCGACATGGCAGCCGCTCGGCCCGGCGGATGTCGCCGGGTGGAACGACTCGGCATCAGGGGGCTCACGCTGGGTTGAGAGCGCGGGGGTCAGCGGCTCGCCGGTCAGCGGCGGCGAGCGCCGCACCCCAGCGGCGGGCGCGGTCGAGCTCCCCACCGGCCAGTGGGCCGGACATGCCGGTCACGTGGAAGGACCCGGGGCCGGCGAGCATCCGGCAGCCCAGGCTGCGCAGGCAGCGGTGGGCCTTACGCGCCGCGGAGCCGGGCAGGGCCGGCTTAGAACTCCTGACTCAATCGGGTGCATCGGCATGACTTGATCTTTGGTCGGGCCGTTGTCGATGACATGAGGAAGCGCGACCCCCAGC